>JBFIHF010000346.1:0-6743 GCA_041601915.1 Bradymonadaceae bacterium | reverse complement strand
GCGACGCCGGGGCTCGCCAGGGTGTAGGTGCGGTACCCCTCGGCGATCGACTCGTAGCCGACCTGGTCGGAGTAGGCGTGCCAGTTCCGCGAGCTCGACCCGCGGTTGCCGAAGATGAGCGCCACGCGTTCCATGGACCGCGCCGTGACGCCGTCGTAGCCACCGGTGAACACACGTTCGGTCGTCGAGCCGCCGTCTTCCATCAGGCGGCGATCAACGTCGCGAAGCTCGACATGCATCGTCTTCTTGCCCAGTTCGAGGTTCTCGATGAAGACATCCGCCACATCCGCGAACGCGCCATCGTTCTTGCGCGCGATCACGAAGAAGCCGTTCGGCGGGATCGCCGCGGAGACCGCGGGGATCCGGTACGAGGCGCTGAAGTCGCCGTCGACCTCGATGCGCCAGCCGGAGACGTTGATCGGCCGCGGGTGCTTGTTCCACAGCTCGAGGAAGATGTCGTCGGCGTCGTACAGACCGTCGTCGTTCACACTTCCGGCGTAGTGGATCTCGCTGATCATCATGCTTCCGCGCTCGCCCGATGACGGGTGGTCGTCCTGCACCGACCGATACAACGGCGTGATCTCGGGGGTTTCCGGATCGCCGTTGCACCCAGCGAGCAGCGCCAACGCTGCGATGAGGAGTGGCTGTCGGACCATCAGAAGTTCACCGTCGCGCCGGCGAGCAACGCCCAGAAATTCGCGGGCGACTCTGCGCCGAGGGCCGTGCCGCCCGTGCGCGGGATCTCGATTTGGTAGAACGCGCCCGGCAAGAAGATGCCGGTCTGCACGTACAGCGACAGCATCTCCGACGGCGTGTACGCCACGCGCGCATCGAGCTCCATGCCGAGCGCCTTGCCCAGTCGCTCTTGCGGAATCAGATCGGCCTCGGTGTAACCGAACGGCAGCTCGTCAGCGAGCTGGTCGAGGTCGTCGAAGTCCGTGATCCCGGTGCTGCTCGTGTCCTTGAACCACCACAGGTCGAGGTCGAATGCGACCTTGTCGATGATGTCGAAGCCGAGTCCGCCGTGCAGCAGCATCGTGCCCGCCTTGCGGGAGATGTCCTGCGGTGAGAAGTGCACGCCGCGCGTGCCGACGTAGGCGCTGGGATGCCAGCCGGCGAAGCGGCTCATGTTGAGCCCGCCGATCTGGCTGCCCTTCATGCTCACGAAGCCGTAGTTGAACGCGAGACCCTCGGCCTCGGTGTAGTTGGCGCCGTCGGCGAGGAAGAACTGTCCCAGCAGTCGAATGTCGAGGTCGGCGAGGTCGATCGTCGGAGCGACGGTGCCGCCGAAGGCGTTGCCGTTCGCCGTGACGTCGCGCACACCGATCTGGACCGGTTTGCGGTCCAAACCGCCGGACCGCGCAAACTCGCCGTAGATACCGAGGTCGAACATTTCGCCGTCGAGATCGTAGCCGATGCGCGTGCCGCCCATCCAGTTGTAGTCGTTGTCCGAGAAGTTGCCGTGCGCGCCGTAGAACACGCGATCCGCGCCGGTGTGCGGGGCGGACCCGGCGCCGATGTCGGCGTAGAACCCAAACACGCGGACATGCAGGCCGTCGATGAGCTCGGTGTTTTCGTACACGCCACCAAAGCGGATCGTGTTCGTGTCGCCGTCGAAGCCGACCGAGGAGCGGTTGGTGTCGGGGCCCGAGTAGCCGAGGGCGGAGCCGAACGTGAAGTCGTCGGGGCGCTGCAGCGCGTACAGGTCGATCGGCAGCAGGCGCAGCTTGCCGGCCTTGCCGAAGCCCGCTTCCACCACGACACCGTCGATCACGTCGTCGAGGAAGAAGTCGTGTTTCGCGCCGCCGATGCTGAAGCGCTGACGGCCCACGGTGCCGCCGAGCTGCATGGATTCGGTGTCGATGGGCATCCAGCGCACGTTGAGCCGATTGACGTAGAAGATCCCGCCAAACGCGTTCGCCGCACCAATGCTGTCGCCACCCCATGCACCGCTGTGCGAGGCGCCGATCGCGACCGTCGTGTCGTCGACCACGTCGTACTCGATGTCCGCGCCAAGCCGCGTGAAGAGCAGCGTTCCGCGGTCATCGGAGTCGTAGATGTCGATGAACGTTTCGTTGTTCAACGGCCTCATGTCGAGGTTGTTCGCCGTCGTGCCTTCGCTCTGAATCACGAAGGACGGGCGGAATCGCTTCTTGGCTGGATCCGCGTCGTCCGCCTCGGTGCTCACAGCCTCGACGGTCGTGTCGACGGTCGAGGTATCCGGAGCAGCTTTCGGCTTGCTCGTGCCGGGCTTCGGATTCACCACTTCGACGGTCCCCATCGGGGCGTCGCTGATCGGTTCGGGCTCCGTCGTGTCGCCGGAGTCGGGGACCGTCGTCGACGGATCCTCGGGGACCGGGGCGTCCTCTTGAGCGTGGGCGAGGCTCGGCGAAGCGAGCAGCGCCGCCAGTGCGCAGATGCGAAGCATCAATTTCATGGGAGTTACTCGTCCACAGAGAGGATTTGTCCGGCCCGGGATACCAGGATCCGCAGGCCGAACGAATTGGTGACGGGCCCGGTGATCCGAAGCACGTCGCCTTTTTTGAAGACTTTGGGATCGCGCTGCTCGATCTCGCGGTCCAGCGAGACGAGCAGACTGCCCAGGCATTGTTCATTGGCGAGACAGGCCGGCGTACACAAGAAGTCGTCGCCGCCGACCGGGATGAAGCACATCTCGCTGAAGTTGTAGTTCGTGGCATCCGACGACAGCTGGCGCTCGACGGTGACGGTCTTGCCGACATCCGTCACGTCGAGGTTTCGGTCACCGATGTCTTCGGTATGCAGGTCATGGCCACGGCTCACGATCTCTTCGTCGACGCTCGTGAGCACCGAGTACGAGCCGAACGTGTACATCAGGCCGGTGACCTTGAGTTTGACCCGATCGCCGACCGTGAAATCGGCGATGCGCGAATCCTTGAGGATCAGGATGCCGCGCGTGCTGTCCTCGATGAAGTAGCTGCCGTAGAACCGCTCCCGGCTCTGGCAAAAACTGACGTTGGTCAGCTGATACCGCGGGTGCAGCGTCACGATCCCTTCAATCTCGACCGGCAACTCCGGCACCGTGGCGATCGTGGTGCCGAACGTGTCGCAGGGCCCGCTGAAGGGGTACGGGGCCGTCGGAGCCGTCCCGAACCACACGCGCGCGCCACCGAGCTGATCGTTGATCAGCGTGTAGAGGTCCCCGATCGGCGTGGGCCCCGTGAAGTCGTACGGGACGTCGCTGTACGACACCGGTTCGATCGTCGACGTCGTGGTCGGGGTTCCGTAGGCCGGAACCAGCGATTCCGCGGGGTCCTCCGGACCACCACAGGCGGCGAGGCTCGTCGCAAACGCAACAATCCCAATGGTGGCGCGCAGTGTCGTCATGACCGGTTCCGGGGTGCTGGACTTAGTTGAACTTGGTGAAGTTCCAGCTGAAATTCGTGACGTTGAGCTGCCACTCCGGGGTGTTCCCCGAATCGGCGTTGGGGCCCGGGAAGCTGCTGAGCGGGCCAAAGAACGTCATGCACTCGCCGCCTTCGATGAACGTCGACGACGACCGATAGGTCATCGTTTCAGTGCCGTGCGTGAAGGTGTAGCACTTCGATGTGCCGCCACACTCCGTCCCGGTCGCGCTCAGCGTGCCGCCGATGCGGACGTTCTTGTTGTAGTCGGCCGCCGTGAGCGGCATCCCCGTGCGGTCGGCGTAGGGAACGGGGTTCCCGCTCGAGACGACCGCGAACCCTTCGATCTTGGAGATCTGCGGATGTCCCGAGAAGTTGTTGAACGCCGTGATCTTGAAGTCGACGATGTCGCCCAGCTTCACCGTGACGGCGACGGGATTCATGAATCCCAGGAACACCTGCATCGCTCCGCCGGAGTCCTGGACCCAGAAGTTGGAGTTGCCGCCCGTGCCGAAGTTCGTGGCGATGACCGTCGCGCCGGCGATGTCGAGGTCCACGACCTGCTCCATCTCCTCCATCGCCGTGAACGCCGTCAGCGCGGCGCCGAGGCCCGCGTCGGTCGTCAACGCATCGGTCGACGGGACGCCGCCCTTGTGGTCGTCGTTCATCGCGCTGATCTGGCCGAAGAACACGTCGTTGACTTCGCACGGACCCGGCGGGTTGTTCGTCGGGGTCGTGTTGTTGGGAGTGGTGTTGGTGGTGTTGTTGGGCGTCGTCGTGTTGTTCGGGGTGGTGTTGTTTGGCGTGTTGTTCGGAGTGGTGTTGTTCGGGGTCGTGTTGTTCGGGGTCGTCGTGTTGTTGACCTTGTCGTTCTTGCTGGGGTCGTCTGTGGGGCCACAGGCGACGGAGAACGAAAGAGCAGTGAGGGAGAGCGCGAGCTTCAGGCCGGTTTTCATAACATTCCTATATTGCTGTCCGACCGCTTTGCTCGCGGCCCACGTGGCGTTTCTTCAGTCTGCGACGGGCTGAATTGCTAGCACACAGGGGGGTCTGGTTCAACCACGGGCGCGTGACAAATGCGCGGCGCCCCCCAGAGGGGCGTCGGCTTCGAAGGTTGAGGGGCCGTTATGGCCGCCGGACCCGTGTCGTGATCGCACCGGCCTCGTCGAGCGAAACCGTGATGAGACCGTGCGTTGCGGTGGACACGACGCGCGCGGCGCGCGCATCGAGCCGTTCGACGACCCCGCGATGTGGATGACCGAAACGGCTGTGTCGCCCGGCGGAAACGATCGCGAGCGCGGGCATCGCGGCGTCGAGAAACTCCGCCGTCGACGAAGTCTGTGACCCATGGTGGGCCACTTTCAGCACGGTCACTCGATGCGGATGCGCGAGCCAGTTTCGCTCGGCGGCGCTTTCGGCGTCCCCCGTCAGCAACACGACCGCCGGCCCGGCCCGGATCGTCGTGACGATCGACCGATCGTTCCGCGATCCCTCGGTGCGCCAACGACGCATCGTGAGCCCCGCGATCGGGAGCCGGCCGGGGTCGACGACGAGGCGGTCGACCGCGATGTGCTCCAGCACCGCGGGGACGCCGCCGGCGTGATCGGTGTCGGGGTGGGTGATGATCAGCGCATCGAGGTGCTGGATGCCCAGGCGGCGTAGATAGGGGACCACGATCCAGCGCCCGGGGTCGCGTCCAAACGCCGCGCCGCCCGCGTCGACCAGGACGCGCTGTCCGTCCGGTGCCTCGATCAGCGTGGCGTCGCCTTGGCCGACCGGGATGAAGTGCAGCGTCCATCCAGCCGCTCGCGGTTCAAAGGCCGAGATCGATGCCAGCCCAACAGCGAGCGCCGCGGCGACGACGCTGCGCACGCGGCAGCGGTCGGCGATTGCCACGAACACGGCGGCGACCGAAACCGCGACCCACCAGCTGGGGGGCACCCCCGGATTCAGGACGGCCCCCGGCAGCGCCGCGCACGACTCGAGGGCGATTGTCAGCCGGAGCATCGCCTCCGTCGCCCACCACACGAAGGGTTCACCCAGCGACGGCGCAAACTCCAGCGCACATGCGCCACCGAGCAGCGCCGGAAAGATCACCAGGCTGACCAGCGGTACCGCGATGACGTTAGTGACAAACGCGATCAGCGAGACCTCGCCGAGGGTGCCGAGCAGGATCGGTGCCGTCACGGCGGTCGCGGCCCACGACATGAGCACGAAGCGCCATACATCGCGCGCGAGTGCGACGGGCCGCGGATCGGGGCTGAACGCATAGCGGTCGGCCTCCACCGCGGCCGGCAAACGCAGCCAGAACAGCACGATCGCGCCCGTCGCCGCGAAGCTGAGCTGAAACCCGAGGTCCCAGATGATCTGCGGCGACTGCAGCAGCATCGCCGCCGCCGCCGCCGAGACCGCGGCGAGGCCCGAGGGCCGGCGGCCGAGCATCAACGCCAGGGCGACGGCGGCCATCGCGACGAACGCGCGCATCGCCGAGATCGGCGCCCCGACCAGCAGCAGGTAGCCGAGCATCGTCACCAGCACGACGCCCGCCGAGGCGCGCCGTGCACCGATCGACTGCGTCACACGGCGGGAGCGTCGCAAGACGACCCCCGCCAGCATCCAGACGATCGCGGCGAGCGCTCCGAAGTGTACGCCCGAGATCGCGAGCAGGTGGGCGGTCCCCGCGCGCTGATGGGCGCGCTGTTCGGAGTCGGTCACCAGGCTGCGCGTCCCCGTCAGCATTGCGGTCGGCACGCCAGCACGGCGCCCGAGAAGGTCGTGGAGGCGCCCCTCGAGCCCGATTCGGCGGCGGGCGAGCCAGCCGCGAATGCGGTCGATGGTACCGCGTGCGGTGTGGGCGACCTCGAGGGGCTCGGACGTCGAACAGCTCGCCGCGATCCCGCGAGCGTGCCAGCGATGGGCCGCGCCTCGGTCGCCCGGAAACTCGGCCGGCGCAAACGACGAACAGCGCACGAAGCTTCGAACGCGGTCCCCTGCGACCGCCTCGCCGGGTTCGGTGACGAAGAAGCGGACGCGCTCATCAACGGGCGTTCGATCGATGCGCTCCAACCGCAACTCGTAGCCCGCGCCGCGCGGCAACGTCCGCGGCCCGTCGACGAGCATCCCGTCCACCATGAACTCCGTCGGACCGTCGGCGAGCGCAACTCGCAGCACCGACGGCGGCGCGGGGTGGCTCGCGAGCAAGACCGAGACGAAGAATCCGAGGGCCGCGGACCCCCACGGTTTCTGATATCGGACGCGGTGAAACGCGGCGCTGAGCGCGCCCACCCACGCGATGGCGCCGGCCGGGCAGTTCAGGGCTGCACCGAGGCCGAGCCCCAGCGCGAACAACACGATGTCGAG
>JBFIHF010000345.1:0-6746 GCA_041601915.1 Bradymonadaceae bacterium | reverse complement strand
GAGAACGAGAACGAGAACGAGAACGAGAACGAGAACGAGAACGAGAACGAGAACGAGAACGAGAACGAGAACGAGAACGAGAACGAGAACGAGAACGAGAACGAGAACGAGACCACGAGCCACGAGCCACGAGCCACGAGCCACGGGCCACGAGCCACGAGCCACGAGCCACGAGCCACGAGAACGAGACCACGAGCCACGAGAACGAGACCACGAGCCACGAGCCACGAGAACGAGAGCGCGGCCACGAGATCGAGGCGACGAGATTCGAGACCGGCCAGCTGCGATTGGCTCAGCGGATCCCGAAGATACTCAGCAAGCAGGACAGCGCGCCGAGCACCACCGCAGACAGGAAGAACAGCACCACGCCGATCGTCGAGCGGTCGCGCTTCTTCGGCACCGTCGCGGGGGGTTGGTCCGCTGGCGGCGCGACTTCGAGAGCCGTCGACGGCTCGACCGAGATCAGCGGTCCGGGCGACAGTTTGCTGCGCGTGGCGCGATTCGAGGGCGGTTCGGCCCCAGACCACGGCGCGGGCAACTGCATGAGGCCGAAGCCGTCGGAGTTTGGCGTCGGCAGCGAGTCGAGAACCAGATAAGGCAGCAGCTTCTCCACCCGACCGAAGCGATTCTTGGCCATCGGCTGCATACACCGGGCGACGAGCAACGCGATGCCGGCGGGGTCCACGGCGCTGAGTCGCTCGAACGCGTCGCGCGTCAGTGGGTTCTCCGGGCGTTCGCGCGGTTCCTCACCGGTGAGCATGAAGCTCATCAGCGCGCCCAGGCTGTAGACGTCGGCTGCGGCGCGCAGCAGCTTGCCAGACAGCTCGTTGCGGATCTCAGGGGCCACATACGGCGACTCCAGCACCGCACGCGTCGGGTTGGGCTTCTCGCCCAGCGGCGTGGCGTTGCCGCAGCCGACGAGGTGAATCACGTCGTCGTGCGCGATGATGATGTGGCGCGGGTCGAGGTTCCGGTACACCCAACCGCTGGCGTGCAGCTCGACGAGGAATCGCGCGAGTTCGCGCGTGATGCGCAGCGCGCGGGCCGGCGCGAGCCCTTCCGGGTAGCGCTCCTCGACGAGCTCCAGCAGCGTCGAGCCGTGCACGTACTCGTAGACCAGTACCGGCTCCAACGGCATCGCCGACTCGCTCTGCGCGAGTTGAATCCAGTCCAGCGGCTCGGGCAGCAGGTGCAGCGGCCCGGCGAGGAAACCGAGCTCGGTGTGCAGCGCCTTGCGCCGCATCGCGACATACTTCTTGTCGTCGAGCCGGTCCGTGTCGTACGCGACCGTCTTCGCGCAGACGAGCTTGTCGTCCATCGCGGTATCAGACACGAGCGCGATCTGATGGTCGCCATCGGCGTACAGGAGGCTCTCGACGCGAAAGCGACGCTCCCCCCGTTTGTGGTCTTCGAGAAAACTACCGGGTCCGAGCACGATCAGGTGTCACAGACGTCGCCGATGCCATCGTTGTCGGTATCGGCCTGGGTCGGATTCGCGATCAGCGGGCAGTTGTCGTCGCAGCCCACGGTCGCCCCGCCCACGCACGGCGCGTCGCCCGCGATGCCGCTGGCATTGCCGTCGTCCAGAATCCCGTCGTTGTCGTCGTCGGGATCACCGAGGTTGCACAAGCCATCGCTGTCGGTGTCGAGGCCGTCGTTGGCCGGATTGCTGGTGCCCGACGAGCAGTCGTCGCACATGTCGTTGTCGACGTCGCGGCAGATCGTCTTGACCAGCGGCGCCGAGTCCATGCCATCGGGCACGCCATCGTTGTCGTCGTCGGGATCGCAGACGTCACCGAGCCCGTCCATATCCGTGTCGAGTTGCGAGGCGTTCGCATTGTTGGGGCAGTTGTCGCTGCCGTTCGCGGTGCCGTCACCATCAAGATCGGGGTCGCACACGTCACCGAGCCCATCGGTGTCGAGATCTTCCTGCAGCGGGTTCGCCACGGCGGCGCAGTTGTCGCAGGCGTTGCCGAGCCCATCGACGTCGGAGTCGGTCTGGGTGCCGTTGGCGACGACAGGGCAGTTGTCGCACACGTCTCCGCGACCGTCGCCGTCGCCGTCGAGCTGATTCTGATTGTCATCGAGCGGGCAGTTGTCACAGGCGTCGCCGCGCATGTCCCCGTCGCCGTTGAGCTGATTCGGGTTGAAGACCAGCGGGCAGTTGTCGACGGTATCGAGGATGTTGTCACCGTCGATGTCGTCTTCGCACGCGTCACCAATGCCGTCGAGGTCCGTATCGGCCTGACTCATATTGGGCACGAGCGGACAGTTGTCCGAGGTGTCCGGCACGGTGTCGCCGTCATCGTCGGGATCGCAGTCGTCGCCAATCCCGTCGACATCGAGATCGAGTTGGCCGGCGTTGGAAAGGTCAGGGCAGTTGTCGACATCGTCGTCGATCCCGTCCCCGTCGCGGTCCGGATCGCACACGTCGCCGATGCCGTCCGAATCGCTGTCGACCTGATTCACGTTCGCATCCACCGGACAGTTATCGACCTCGTCGTCGACCCCATCGTCGTCATCGTCGAGGTCACAGACATCGCCCTCACCATCACCGTCGAGGTCGAGCTGGTCGGTATTGGCGTCGACCGGACAGTTGTCGGTTTCGTCTTCGATGCTGTCATCGTCGTCATCGAGGTCGCAGGCATCGCCGTCCCCATCGCCGTCGAGATCTTCCTGCTCGGGATTTGGGGTGTCCGGGCAGTTGTCGTCGTCGTTGAGAACGGAGTCGTCGTCGCGATCGGGGTTCCCGAGATCGGGCGGCGGATCTGCCATGTCGCCC
This sequence comes from Bradymonadaceae bacterium, assembly GCA_041601915.1. Taxonomy (GTDB): domain Bacteria; phylum Myxococcota_A; class Bradymonadia; order Bradymonadales; family Bradymonadaceae; genus JBFIHF01. The sequence goes on along the minus strand of JBFIHF010000345.1, from coordinate 3,964 downwards.
ATGTCCGGCGGGCCGACCTCGACATCGACGTCTGGCACGTCGTTGTTCTGACGCTTGGGCACGCAGATCAAAGTCCGCGAGCAGCTCTCGTTGGGAAAGCAGTCCTCGTCGGTCGCGCAACTCTGGTCGTCGAAGCGCGGAGCACACGCTGCAGACACAGTGATGAGTGTGGCGATGACGCCAAGGGCGACACGGCTACGATTTCTCGACATCGGCTACGTCCTGATGCGGGTCGTCGGGAGGCCATCGTAGTCCGAATCCAAAGACTGGGCCACCATTTTGCCATTATCGACCGCGACGGACGCAATGCCCGCGGGCCCGGCCGTCCTTCGATCCCCAGATTTGCGCGTCCAATCGAAATGTGCTTGTATGCCGCGCCGGACGGCGAACGCCTTCGCGCCCACACTGGGAGCGGCTCTGCGCCATGTTCGCTCGCCGTCTTCGCGCATCCTTCGCATCGAGGCCGCACCGTGAAACCCGTCATCATCGCCGCAAGCGTCGGCCTCGTCGTGCTGGCATGCGCGACGACATCCAGTGCGCAGGAGTGCCGACGCTTTGACGCCGGCGTCCAGGTCGCAGCGCTGTCGGACCCCGAAATCGACGAGGCCTCGGGCCTCGCCACGAGCTGGCTCAACGAAGGCATCTTCTGGACCCACAACGACTCCGGCGACTCCGCGCGGGTGTTCGGGATCGACGCGAACGGCCAGACCGTCACCGTCGTCGCGCTGGCCGGCGTGACCGCGATCGACATCGAGGACATCGCGGTGGGGCCGTGCAGTTCCGCCGACCCCACCCCGTGCGTTTGGGTCGCGGACATCGGCGACAACGACGAACGGCGGCCATCGGTCGCGCTGTACCGTTTTCCCGAACCAGTGCTCGGCGAACAGCCCGCGCCTACGCTGCAGGTGACCCCGACGACGATTTCGGTCACCTACGATGGCGGCCCGCGCAACGCCGAAACGCTGATGGTCCACCCGGTCGACGCGCGAGTGTTCATCGTGGACAAGACCGTCGGCGACCCCTCCAACGTCTGGATCGTGCCGACGGACGGCACGACGCCAGCGTCGCTCATCGCCACGACCTCGCTGGGCGAGGTGGGGATCGTCAGTGGGCGCATCACGGGCGGGGACTTCGCGCCGGATGGACGCGAGTTCTCCGTGCGCACGTACACACACATCTACACGTTCTGCGGGGACGACCCGGCGGCCGCCTTCGAGGCGACGCCCTCCAGCGTCATCGGCACGCGCCTGTTCCAATCCGAGGCGCTGACCTACTCCCGCGATGGCCAACGGCTGTACACGACGACCGAGGTACAGACGACCGAGCAGCCCAAGGTGCTCGAGATGCGGGTCATCGCGGCTCCGGGCGAGGACATGGGCGGTGAGCCCACAAACAACAATCAGGGCGCGCCGGACGTCGGTCAGCCGCCCGCTCCGGACATGCGGATCGACCCGCGGGCCGACACGCGCGTGAAGCTGCTCGACGACTACAACAACCGCAGCTGTTCGTGCCGCGTCGCCGCAACGAACGAAGCCGAACACCTCGCGGTGCTCGGCCTCGTGGGCTTCGGCGTTGTTCTCCGTCGCCGCCGGTCTAGAACGCGGCTTCAGTCGACATGATCTTGTAGCTCCGCTCTTTCTGGGCTTTGCGCATGCGCTTGCCGCTGGACGAGCTCGCCTTGTCCTTCTTCACGTCCTTCTCCAGGGTGCGCAGCTCGCCGTCCACGCGGCCGAACGCGGCATCGTCTTCGAAATCGTACTGCTGCATGAAGTCCATGTTCGCGGCGCGCTGCGACTTCGCGATTTGTGCGGCTTCGTCGGCCTTGCCCTCCTCGAACTTCGCCATCGCATGGTCGAACGCGCGGGCGGTCTCGATCTGCTGCGCTCGCTTCAGCACCGCGCGGTCGACTTCTTTGACCTTCTTGGGGTCATCGGTCGCGACGGCGACGAGCGTCGCCGTCGATGACACGCGCTTGTCCGCCTGGGTGACGTCGTCGAAGCGCAGGCGAGTCGTCACGATCGGCAAGGAACCCGTCGCTTGAGGCGACACCGCCAACTTCAGCAGCAGATCCTTCTGTTGGCCGGAGAAGAACTCGGCGAGCTTCACCGACGCCTTGTTCCCTTTGGTCGTATGCGCGAACCCCTCGAGGTCGAGCAATTCCACGCCCGGCGCCATCGTGAGCTCCAGCGTCGCGTTCCGAGCGATCGTCGACGCAAGGCCCGTACACTCCTTCTGGAACAGCCCCGCGATCGCGGCTTCGTTCTCCACGAAGTAGTAGTTACCGGCGCCCTGCACCGCCATCTTCGACATCAGATCTTCGTTGTAGTCGAGCCCGATCCCCATCGTCGTGAGCGTCACGCCGCGGTCGAGCCCGCGCCGGGCCAGGGATCCGAGCTCCTCGATCGACCGCAGGCCCACGTTCGCGTGGCCGTCGGACAACAGAATCACCCGATTGACCGTCTCATCTCGATTCTGCGCCATCACAAGGTCCCGTCCCCGCTCATAGCCGCCGGACAGGTTCGTGCTGCCGGAGAGCCGCACGGTGTTGACCGCGTTGTGCAGCAACTCCTTGTTCGCGGGCGTGGCGAGCAAGGACTCCGAGTGGGTCGACACATCGGACCCGTAACTCACGATCGCGAGGCGATCCTGCGCGCCGAGCATGTCCACCAACGTGTGACTCGCCTTGAGCGCCTGCTCGAGTTTGCCGCCGCTCATCGACGTCGACCGGTCGAGCACCAGCGCGATGTTCAGCGGCGCTCGATCGCTCGACACCCCGTTCTGCGCCGTGATCGACACCGTGGCGTACACGGTGGCTGGCTCGCCCAGCGGGAGCCAACCTTGTGACAGCCGCGTGTCCAGTTGCAGGGTGCCGCCCGCCGTGGCGCGAGTCTTGGGCGTATCCAGGGCCGAGGCCGGAGCGGCGGCGAGCGAAGCGCCGATGGCGAACAGGGTGGCGAGTGTGATGGTCTTCATGAAGTCCTCGTGGTGATTTCGAGGCTTCAACGCGCTGGATCGCGAGGGGATCTAAACTTTTTCGATCGCGTCTGGTAACTCCGATGGTCGCGACCCGGCGAGGCTCGGCATCATGAGCTTGTACAGGACCGGCACCACGACCAGCGTGAGCACGGTGGCGCTCGCGAGGCCCGCGATGACGGTCACGCCCATCGGCTGCCGAAGCTCCGCCCCTTCGCCGATCCCCAGCGCCATCGGCAGCAAGCCGAGGATCGTGGTCAGAGTCGTGATGAGAACCGGGCGCAGCCGGATCGATGACGCCTCGACGATCGCCTCGTTCAGGGGCCTGCCGCGGTCGCGCAGCTGATTGATGTAGTCGACCAGCACGATCGCGTTGTTCACAACGATACCGGCCAACATGATGAGGCCGATGAAGACGAGCACGCTCACGTGCACGTCCAGTGCGGTCAGCGCGATGACGACGCCGACGAGCGCCAGCGGGATCGACAACAGGATGACGAGCGGGCCTCGGAAGCTCTCAAACTTGCTGGCGAGCACGATGTAGACGAGGAACACGGCGAGCAGCAGCGCGAAGAGCAAGCTCTCGATCGCGCGCTCCATCTCGACATTTTGGCCGGACACCGTCGCCACGACACTGCCGGGGAGTGCGAGGCCCCGCAGCTCGCGTTTGACGCGCGCGGCCGCCGTCGACAGCGACGCCAGCGGCACGTCGGCCTCCACGACGGCGGCGCGGCGCCCTTCCACATGCCGGATCTCGGAGGGTCCGATCGCGAGCTCCAGCTTCGCGAGGCCGGCGAGGCGAATCTCGGGTGCGTCGCCCATCCGCGACTTGATGATCAGGCTCTGGAGCGCTTGCACATCGGGGATCTCGCCGGGATCGGTGCGGACCACAATGCTGATCGAGTCCTCTTCTTCGTGGATGTCCGTCGGCTCGACGCCGCGCACCTGGTCGCGAATGACCTCCCCAACCTGGCGCGCCGTGAGGCCGAAT
>JBFIHF010000344.1:0-6750 GCA_041601915.1 Bradymonadaceae bacterium | reverse complement strand
TCCACCGCGCATGATCGCGCGATCTGTCATGCCCGCGAAGGAGAAGTCGAAGATACCCGGCCGCCCGTACGCGGTTTCGAAGGCGACTTCGAGCGCGCGCCGACCCGCACCACCGGTGGTGATGAGCGTGCCGTCGACGTCGTAGAGAACAATGGTCGGTTTCATAGTCTTCGCTGGATTGTCTCAGCCGCCAACAGTCCCGGCAGGCCCGTGATTCCGCCGCAGGGGTGGCTGCCGGCGCCGCCGAGGAACAGCCCCGCGATCGGTGTTTCGTAACGCGCCGACGATGGGGTCGGGCGCATGAAGAATAGCTGATCGAGCGCATGCTCGACGTGCTGCAGACATCCTCCGGATACGCCGATCTCGCGTTCGATGTCGGTCGGCGTCCACAGGGTGCTCGCCACAATCCGGTCGCGCAATGTCGGCGCTGCCTCGGTGAGGCGCGTCACGATACGAGCTTCGAGGTCCGCGCGGGCCTCGTCCGTCCAGCCCGCGCGCAGGTCATAGGGCACGAAGCTCGCAAGGATCGAGACGACGTGGTGTCCGTCGGGTGCGAGTCCGGTGTCCGAGACGGTCGGTACGGAGACGTCGAGCACCGGCGCGGCGCTCATCTCGCCGTACTTGATCGCGTCAAACGCTCGCTCGAGGCCGTCGAGGCTGCCTCCGCCGAGGTATAGGCGCTCCGCGTCGCCGGCGCCCTCGGCGTCCAGCGGTCCGTCCAGGGCCAGCATCAGCTTCGCCGTGGTTCCTCGTGCTCGGATCGACAAGAACTGCTTCTCGACCTTGGCGGGCAAGTGCATCGGCGCGATGAGGTCGAGGACCGCCGTCCGCGGGTCGCATGCGGCGAGCACGCTGCCGCTGAGGAACTCGCCGCCGGCGAGTTCGACGCCGGTCGCGCGTCCATCCTCGATTCGGATCTGCGTGGCGGCGATCCCGGTCCGGAGGACCACGTTGGCCTGCTCGCAGGCGGCGCGCAGGCGGTTTACGATGGCCGGCGGGCCGCCTTTGATCGCAGGTGCGCGCAACATTTCGGCGAGCAGAAGGTTCGCGGCGGTGCCTGCGGACCAGGGCCCGGCGTGGCCGTGAAGCACCCCGGCCGACGACACCCACTCCGCGAGGATCGGGTCGTCTTCGAAGTGCTCGTTGACCCAGTCGGCGGCGCACATCGGAGGGATGCGCATCAACTCCGTCATGTCGGCGACGCCGAGTCGCCGCAGTCCGAGCCCGGTGCGTCCGAGTTTCCAGAAGTCGCCGCCCGTGCTGGGCAGGATCGGCGGCGGCGGTGCGGCGAGCGCGGCGCGTGCGAACGGCCGGACGCGGTCGATGAACGCTCGCCAACCGCTGGCCGCATCCACGCCGGCGAGGCCCGGCTGAAGCTCACGGAATCCTTCGGTATCTTTGACCCACACCGACGTTTCGGTGGTGTCGAGTCCCGTGAGACCCAGCTCGCGCGGGTCCAACGAGGTATCGTGCAGGACGCCCGGGGCGAAGTAACCGGGCGCGAACTCGATCGGTCGGCACATGCCGCCGACCTCGTCTGAGCGCTCCACGACGGTCACGCTCGCGCCGGCCTGCGCGAGCTTCCATGCCGCCACCAGCCCGTTGTGGCCCCCGCCGATTACGATCACGTCGCTCATATCGCTCTCGATTTGAGCAGCGTCTGTGCGCACAGCGCGCCGGGGCTGCCCATGATGCCGCCGCCGGGATGTGTCCCGGACCCGCACATCCACAGCTTACGGACGGGCGTCTTGTAGCGCGCCCACCCCGCCATCGGGCGCAGGAACGCCAGCTGCTCGAGGCTCAGCTCGCCGTGGAAGATGTTGCCTTCGGTGAGGCCGTACTCCTTCTCGAGGTCCCACGGCGTCAGGACCTGGCGATGCAAGATGATGTCTCGGATGTTGGGCGCATACTCGGCGAGGGTGTCGATCACGGTGTCGCCGAATGCTTCGCGCTGATTCGGCCAGTCTTGGGGGCCTTCGGACAGCTTGTACGGCGCGTACTGCACGAAGATCGACATCACGTGTTTGCCGGGCGGCGCCATCGTCGGATCGGTCAGCGTCGGGATGACGATGTCGAGGAACGGGCGCTTGGAGTAGGCGCCGTACTTGGCGTCGTCGTAGGCGCGCTCGAGGTAGTCGATCCCCGGGGCGATCGTGATGTCGCCCTGCAGGTGTGGGCCGAAACCGGGCAGGCACTTGAAATCGGGCAGTGCATCGAGAGCGAGGTTCACCTTGCCCGTCGAGCCGCGCATCTTGAAGCGCTTCACCTGGCGCGTCGTTTCCTCGTCGAGGTGCTGCTCGCCGACGAGCCCGAGGAACGTGCGGTGAGGGTCGACGCCGCTGATGACGACCTTTGCGCGATGTTCGTCCCCGTTCTCCAGCACCACGCCGCGCGCCTCGCCGCCTTCCATGAGGATGCGCTCGACGCCGGCGCTGGTCTTGATCTCCGCACCGAACGACCGCGCCGAGTCCGCAATGGCGTAGGCGATCTGACCGGTCCCGCCCTTGGGCAGTCCCCATGCGCGGAACGACCCGTCGATCTCGCCCATGTAGTGGTGGAGCAGCACGTACGCCGTGCCGGGGGAACGAATCCCGAGGAACGTGCCGATGATCCCGCTCACGCTGAACAGGGCGATGAGGTCGTCGTTCTCGAACCACTCGGAGAGGAAATCGACCGCACTCATCGTGAGCATCTTGAGGTTGGCCGCCAGCGCGTCCTCGCCGGCGCTGCCCATCACCTTGCCCAGGCGCAGCAGGTTCAGCATCTCGGAGGGGTTCATCGACGTCGGCTGAGGCGCCGGTGAGTCGATGATCGGCTTGACCATCCGGCCGAGCTCGGCCATCGCCTGCGAGAACAGCGGGTAGACCTCGGCGTCGCGCGCCGAAAACTTGGCGAGGTTGCGGCGGTTTTCGCCGGCGTCGGTCCCGCGATACAGGTACCGACCGTCGGGGAACGGCGAAAACGTCGACTCCAACGGCAGCACTTCGTAGCCGAACTTCGGCAGGTTCAGGTCCCGGATGATCCACGGGCGCATGAGGCTGACGACATAGGAACAGGCCGAGTATCGGAACCCGGGGTGGTGCTCTTCGGTACTGGTGGCGCCGCCGACCTGGTCGCGGCGCTCGACAACGAGGACCTTCCGGCCCGCCCGAGCGAGGTAGGCCGCGCAGGTCAGGCCGTTGTGGCCCGCGCCGACGACGATCGCGTCGTACGTCGTACTCATGGCTTCCTCTTTCGTTCGGGGTTGAAGAACGGCATCTCGACGACGGTCGCGGCCACCGTGCGGCGCGACCATTCGACGGTGTGCTCGATCTCGAGGCGGGTGCCGACCTGTGCGTACGGGGTGCGGACGGACGCGATCGCGACGTAGCGCTTCAGGATCGGCGACCAGGTGTGGCTCGTGGCACGGCCGACCTGTACCCCACCGTAGTAGATCGGGATCGCCTCGCGGCTCGTGCGCGCGGGCAGGGATGGAGGCAGACCGTAGGACTCGTACAGCGCCTCGAGCTCCGGCCAGCTGATCTCGAGCCCCACGCAGCTCCACGCCGGCCCGCTCTCCAGCTCGCGACGCAGCGCGGCTTGCCCAACGAACGGGTCGCGCTCGACCTTCACCGTCCAGCCGAGGCCGATCTCGTACGGGGTCGACTTTCTCGACTCGATCGTGCACGCCGGCGCGCTGTAGAAGTCCACGCCGAGCATGATGAATCCCGCCTCGACCCGCGTGACGTCAAGGGCATCGAGGCCCGCAGGTTCGATCCCCCACGGTTTCCCGGCGTCCATCAGCGCGTCCCACACGGCGATCGCATGCTCGTTGGGGACCCACACTTCGTAGCCGAGGTCGCCGGTATAGCCGGTCCGCGTGATCCACACCTTGTGACCGTCGAGCTTGGCTTGTGTGACCCCGAAGAACCTCAGCCCGTCCATGTCTGCGTCGGTGCAGGCCTTCAGCACATCGCGCGACGTCGGCCCTTGCAGCGCCAGCGCGCCGAGCTTCGCGCTCGTGTCTTCGATCTCGACGTCGTAGCCGCGCGACAGTTGCTTGAGCCAGAAGTAGGTCGGGTCCGCGGCGGTCAGTCGATAGTGATTCTCGCTCAGCCGAGCGCAGGTCCCATCGTCGACGACTTTGCCCGCGTCGTCGCACCAGCACAGGTAGGTCACGCGCCCGACGCGGAGCGACGAGATGTCGCGGACGGTGACGCGCGAGAGAAACGCCGCGACGTCCTTGCCGCGCAGGTCGTATTTGAAGAGGCCCGTGACATCGAGCAACCCCGCGGCCTGCCGGAACGCGTTGTACTCGCGCTCCAGGCTGACGTCGTAGGAGCAGACCGCGTGGTAGCCGGCCCACTCCTTCCAGCGATAGCTCGTGCAGAGCGCGCGGGTGCGCTCGTGAAATGGTGTCCCAATCGGCATGGGCGCTTGCTTATCGCGTGCGTTGTGCGCGGTCAACGCGGTACGCTACGATGCACGTCACCCAGCCCCGAGTTTTCAATCCGTGACACGCTCGCACCAAATCGCGACGGTCGCAGTGTTCACCGCAGCGATCTTTGTCAGCTCGGTCCTGCTGTTCGGCGTGCAGCCGATGGTCGGCAAGCTGTTGCTGCCGTTCCTCGGCGGGACGCCCGCGGTCTGGAACCTGTGCATGGTGTTCTTCCAGGCGGTGCTGCTGCTCGGGTACGGCTACGCGCACCTCGTGGCGCGGCGCGGGACGCCGGTCGCACGCGCGATCCACCTCGTGGTCATCGCGAGCGCGTTGGCGGTGCTGCCGATCGTCGTGACGGCGGACGGATTGCCGACCGACCACGACCCGTCGCTGTGGTTGCTGACGACGCTCGTCGTGGCCGTCGGCCTGCCGTTCTTCGCCGTCTCGACGACCTCGCCACTGCTGCAGAGTTGGCTCGCGCAGACGGAACATCCGCGCGCCAACGACCCGTACTTCCTCTACGCGGCCAGTAACACGGGCAGCGTGATCGCGTTGCTCGCCTATCCACTGCTCGTGGAGCGAATCGCGGATGTGCCGGGGCAGGCCGCGGGCTGGCGGATCGGCTACATCGTGTTCATCGTGCTCGTCGCCGCCGCCGCGCTGGTTACTGGGCGCGGCCGAGACCTGCACACCGAGGCCGCCGGTGCATCCGATGACGCTCCGACATGGCGTTCGCGCGTCCACTGGCTGGCGTTGGCCTTCGTGCCGTCGAGTCTGATGCTCGGCGTGACGACGTACATCACCACCGATGTCGCGTCGTTCCCGCTGATCTGGGTGATCCCGCTCGCGCTGTATCTGGTGTCGTTCATCATCGTGTTCGGCCGCACCAGCTGGCGTCCTCCGCCGATGATGGGCCGCGTGATGTCATTGGTCGCGTTGGCGTTGACGGTGGCGCTGATCATCAGCGCCAACCACCCGGCGTGGCTGCTCGTCCCGATGCACCTCGGCATGTTCACGCTCGCCGCGATCGTGCTGCACGGCGAGCTCGCCGCGCGTCGGCCGCCGGCGCGCTACCTCACCGAGTTTTTCCTGATCATGTCGCTCGGCGGCGTGCTGGGCGGCACCTTCAACGCGCTGATCGCCCCGTACCTGTTCGACCGCATCTGGGAGTACCCGCTGATGATCATGGCGGCCTGCGCGTTGCGGCGGACCTCGGTCGCTGAGGACGAGCGCGGTGACCGCCGCTTTTCGCGCTTTGTGCCGCTGGCGGTGGGGGGCCTCGCACTGGCGGCATTCGGCCTCGCCGAGGCGTTGGACATCGAGCTCAATCAGCTCGGGGTTCTGGCGATCTTCGGACCACCGGCCGTGCTCGCGTACAGCCAGGTCGAGAAGCCGCACCGCTTTGCGCTGGGCGGCGTCGCGCTGATCATCGCCGGGTTCTTCTTCTCCGGCGTGCTCGGTGAGACCCGCTACGAGTCGCGGAACTTCTTTGGCGTCCTGCGCGTCACGGAGATGGAAGGCCTCGACGGGCGGCGGTTCAACGTGCTGGTCCACGGCAACACGATCCACGGCCGCGTCGATCTGGCGCGCTACAAGGACGAGTGCATTCCACTCGCGTACTTCCACAAATCCGGGCCGGCATCCGGGATCTTCCGCGCGTTTCGCCACGAAGAGCTTCCGCGGCGCGTCGGCCTCATCGGGCTCGGGGTCGGTGCGCTGGCGTGCTACGGCGAGCCCAACGAGCAGTGGACCTACTTCGAACTCGACCCGGAGGTCGTGCGGCTGGCCGCGGAAACCGAATTCTTTGGTCTCACCGCGCACAGCAAGGCCGAGATCACGCACGTGATGGGCGATGCGCGCATTCAGTTGCAACGCCACACCGGGCCGAAGTTCGGGATGATCCTGATCGACGCGTTCAGCTCCGACGCGATCCCGGTGCACCTCATCACCCAGGAGGCGATGCAGCTGTACCTCGAGCGGATCGAGGACGGCGGCATCGTCGCGATTCACATCTCGAACCGCTACCTCGATCTCGCGCCCGTCATCGGCGCACTTGCGCATGCGGAAGGGCTCAACGCGTATCTGGCCGACGACAGCGAGATCACCTACGACCAAGCCGTCGAGGGCAAGGAGCCGTCGCGGTGGGTGGTGCTGCGCCGCAAGAATCAGCCGGCCCTGACGCTGCCGCGCGGCTGGGTCCCGCTCGAAGACCGCGCCCCGACGGTGTGGACCGACGCGTTCAGCGACGTCCTGTCGATGATGCACTTCTGACTTTTGCCGCGACGTGATTTGCCGTGTAGCCTCTGCACATGAGACTACGAACGGCATTG
>JBFIHF010000343.1:0-6755 GCA_041601915.1 Bradymonadaceae bacterium | reverse complement strand
CGCGCGATCGCGTTGATTGGGATGCTCCTGCTGGTCTCCGGCTGCGAACGCGCCTTCGAGGACACCCTCTCTTCGGTCGATCGCGGAAACGCGCACATCGCCGCCGGTGAGTTCGAGCCGGCGCTCGAGGAGTATCGGGAAGCGGAGAAAGAGATCCCCGCGCGACCCGAACTTCACTTCGACATCGGTCGCGCCCTGCTCGGCCTCGAACGCTGGGACGAAGCGGCGGGCTCGTTTGCCCGCGCCCTCGAGACGAAAGACATCTCCCTGCGCTTCGACGCTCTGAACAACCTGGGGCTGTCGCACGCCGGCCGAGAAGGCTGGCGCGACGCGTGGGAGACCTTCCAGGAGGCGTTGGTGCTTGCGCAGCAGAACCCGGGAACCGTCGACGACGAGCGCATCGCGCAAGCGCGGCACAACCTCGAGGTCGCGTGGCGTCGCCTGTACCCGCCGTGCAGCCAGCTCGAGGACGCGCACGAGGACAACGACGACGCGAAGTCGGCAAAACCCCTGGAAGAGCCGAGCGTGAAGGACGCCACGCTGTGCGGGCTCGACGACGACTGGTACGTCGTCGGCGCGATCCCTGGCTCGACGGTCAGCGTCACCGCGCGGTTCCGAGACCTTCGCGAAGAGCCGGACACCGAGGTTCCCTTCCTGCCCAAGGCTGCCGATCTGCAGATCGCGCTGTTCAACCAGTCCGGCGATACCGCATTGGTCGTGGACCAAGGCGAGGACCCGGTCGGGACGACGCGCAAGGCCGAGCGCACGATTGCGCGATTTCGGGTCGACGAGTCCATGACCTCCCTAGAAGCGGGACGGCTGCTGCTGCGAGTCGGCGCCGCCGAGCTGCGCGAGTTCCAATACGACCTCGAGATCGAGTCGATCCCTCCCTGCTACGCCCTGGAGGAAGCGCTCGAGGACAACGACACGCCCGAGCAAGCCAAAGCACCCGAGGACGGGCCCAACCAGATGCACAGTTGCCCCGGCGATGACGACTGGTTCGCCGTCGACGTCGCGCCGGGCGATTCGCTCTTTGTCGACATCCAGACCCCGCCCGATGCCGAACGCGAGCGTCCCGCGGCGCTGTCCGTCGAGATCTTCGACCCCTCGGAGACGCTGGTGTCCGATGGATTCACCGAAGGTACTTACCTCACTGCGGGCGTCCGCAGCGCTCCAAAGGGTGGCCGCTATCTGGTGCACGTCTTCGGCAAGACGAACGACGAGCAAGGCCCCTACTCTCTCGAGCTGTACAAGTTCGGTGCCTGCCCAGCCGGCGACGACCGCCTCGAGCAAAACGACACCGCCAATGCGGCCTCACCGCTGGACCCGAAGCAGCCCGTCCAGCGCTACCTGAGGGCCTGCGACCACGACGCCGATTTCTTCCGCATCGACTTCAACGACGACGACGAAAAGAAGGTCGAAGTCGGCCTCGCGCGCATCTCGACGCCGCCGCTCGACTTTGAAGGTGGACCGCTCCCCGCCTTCCAGTTCGACCTCGTCAGCGCGTCCGGCGACCAGATCTTGGTTCCTGGCGCCAAGGTACAAACGATCGCCCCTCCTCCGCCCAACAAGCCGGCAGAGCCCCAACTGCCGCTCGATCTCGTCGTGAACGCGAAGGACCTCGAAGGTGAGTCCGCGATTCTGCGGGTCCTCGGCGAGAACGAGTTCTATCACCTCGTGCAGCTCAACGTGCAGAACCAGGACCCCTCCCAGGATCAGCAGGACAAGCAGGACAAGCCCGAGGACGGCGAGAAGGAGCCCGGCGATTCGGATCAGCAGAAGGACGAGGATCAGGGCGACGAAGACGACAAGAGCGACGGCGAGGATCAGGGCGGCGAAGAAGATCAGAAGCCTTCCGGCGAGGACGACCAGCAACCCAAGCCCGAAGACGGCGAGGAAGCGCCACCATCGGCCGGCGAAGAAGCAGAGGCCGGGCGTCTGGAGGACATCCTCGAAGCGCTCGAAGAGACCGACGACAACTTCCAGATGCGCAAGGCGCTCGAGAACATGCCGACGCCGTACCTCGAGAAGGACTGGTGATGCGACGCGGCGCACTGCTGCTGCTCTTGTTGCTCTGGCCGGCCGCCGTCACCGCGACGAACGCCGGCGCCACCGCGCGTGTGAGCCAGGACGTCGTCGAGGCCGGCACCAAGTTCCAGTATCAGGCCGACGCATCGGTGCGTGGAGCCGCTGAACTTCGCGTCGAAAAAGCCCCGGGCTTCGGCGTCCTGCAGGTCGTCGGACAGCAGAAGATGCCGCAGATCATCACGATCAACGGCGTCACCGAGCGCCGCCTGTCGCTGCGCTACGCCGTCGTGGCGAGCACCGAAGGAGAATTCAAGATCGCACCGCCGGTGTTTCGGGTCGGAAATGAGCGAATCACCGCCAACTCCGTGACCGTGACGGTCGTCAAAGCGGGCGCGGCGCCCGAACCTCAAGCGAAGCGCGACTCGCGCTACTTCATCGAAGCGACCCTGGACCCCGACGATCGGCCGCCTTACGTCGGCGAGCAGCTCACCCTGCGCTACGACTTGTACGTCGACGGGGCGCAGATGGATGTGCAGCCCGCCAACTCCAAAGAGCCAAGTCTCGATGACTTCTGGATCCAGGAGTTGACCGACCGCATCGCCCGCACCGACCAGATGGTCACGGTGAACGGACGGCTCTACAAGCGCAGTTCGATGTGGTCGTACGCCCTGTTCCCGCTCCGCGCGGGGCCCGTACAGATCGAGGCCGCCAACGTGGAGCTCGTGACGGGCGGAATCTTCCGGCGCGGACCGACCGCGCAAATCGTGTCCGAAGCGATCGACGTCGACGTACAGCCGCTCCCGCCCGGCGCCCCGATCGGCTTCTACGAAGGCAACGTCGGCAACTGGACGTTCAAAGTGTCGACCGACCAGTCTGTCACGAAAGTCGGGCAGGCGTTCGTCGTGGAGGTCGCGGCGACTGGCGAGGGTCAGGTCAATCGACTGCGACTGCCGAAACTCCCTGCGATCGAGGGGACGCGCGTCTCCGATGTCGACGAGTCCAGCATCCCGAACATCCGCGGCATCACCGTGGGCGGGACCTCACGCACCAGATACACGATCACGCCCCTGAAACAGGGGAAGCTAACGATCGGCGCCTTGGAGTTCAGCTGGTTTGAGCCGAGCCGCGGCGAATACAAGACGACCCGAAGCCCCCCGATCGTCGTCCAGGTTGCTGCCGGTGAACTCGGACCCGCCCCGATTCAGCCCGAGAAGCTCGCGCGGCGCACCGTCGCCGCAGACGAGGATCTCATCGAGAACTTGCTGGCCGAGCTGGGACCGCAGCGCGATGTCCCCAACATGGACGCCGCACCGGACCCCGCGCGATTCCCGGCGCTGTACTGGTTCCTCATCGCGGCGTCATTTGGCGGGCTCGTTTGGGTGAGCTTCGGACCTCGATTGCGCCAGTTCGCGCGGCGCGCGGCTCCCGAGCGCGCGCACAAGCAGCGCACAGCCCACGCGATCGAGCGTCTCGATGACGCAGGCTCCGACGCGGCCACATTTGCTCGAGCGTTACGTGAGGGTCTGCACGAGGCCTGGGATATCCCGCTGGGCGCCGTCACGGGCGCCGACATCGAGCGGGCCTTCGCGTCACGCGGGCTCGACACGGCGGTCGCAAGTGAGCTCGCCGAGGTGCTGCGCGAGTGTGAAGCCGCACGCTTTGCGCCGGGCGGCGCCCGGCTCAAGCCGACGAGCATCCAGCGGGCGCGCCGCGCCCTGGAGACGCTCGTGGCGGCGGGCGTGATCCTGCTCGCGCTCGCCTCGCCGGCTCGGGCCGCGGATTGGACCGAGATCGCGCGGTCGAACCCCGACTCGGTGGACGTGCACTTCAACGTCGGCACCCAGGCCGCGAACGACCGCGACTACGCGACCGCCCGACTCGCGTTGGAGCGCGCGACCTACCTGGGTCCGTGGGACTCCGCCGTCGAGCACAACCGCGCCCTCGTCGAACGCATCGTGCGCCTCATCGCGATCGAACGGTCACGCACGGGACGCACGATGGAGGGCGACGAAACGCTGTTCTGGTGGCGCACCTCGACCCACGTCAATCCGCACGTCATCGGCCTGCTCGCCACGGCGTTCTGGTTGCTCGCCGCGCTCGCGATCGGCATTCGGCGCCGCAGCGACTCGCCGGCAGTGCGCGATGCCGCGGTCGTCGGCTTCATCCTCGCGGTGGTGCTGGGCGTCGGCGCGACGTTTGGCGCGGTGGCCCGCAATCATGTGCTGCGAACCACGCGCCCGGTCGTCGTCATGACGAGCAACCTCGAGCTGCGCGAGGGCCCGAACCCCGCGGCGAAGCTCAAGCGAACGCCGCCGGCGATCGTGCCGGGGACGTTGTTGCGGATTGTGGATGAGCGTCACGACTGGGTGAAAATCACCTGGCCCGGTGACGCGGCGTGGATTCAGAAGCACGCCGTGCGGTCGGTCACCGAGCCGATGACCGACTAAGCGAACGAAGCTCAGCCCTTGTTCTGCTGCATCGCCGCGATACCTTGCAACAGCTGCGGCAGGTCCAAGCCCAGTGTCTGCTTGATCTGCTCGGAACCGCTGGCGGCCTTCATCGGCGCCGAGCCGTCGCGGTCGATCCCCTTCACGCCCGAATCGATGACCGTGATCTTGTCGACCTTGATGTCGCCAATCGTGGCCAACATGTTGTCGATGATCGCGTCGAACTGCTGAACGAGGAAGATGGGTCGCGCCGACTCACCGGCCGTCTCCCACGTCGTGAGCAGCGACTCGAGCGCGATGACGGTCGCTTTGCCGTTCTCGACGATCGGCGCCGCGTCGGCCTTGGCCCCAGCTTCGAGCTCCGCCTTGCGGGCCTGTGCGGGCTGGATGACGTCGGCGGCGAGCTGACGCTTCACCTGCTCGAGACGGGCACGCTGCACATCGATGTTCGCGCGCGCTTTCGCGATCGCAGAACCGGTCTGCGAGCGCTCCTCGGCGACCATTGCTTCGCCTTTGGTGGCGGCATCGAGGATACGGCGGTCGGCGTCGGCTTCCGCGATCTCGCGTTGCGCGTTGAGCTTCGCGATCGCCTTCTGCAACTGGTTCTCAGCATCACGCACCGTTGCTTCGGCGCGGTTCGACGCCTCCGAGATCCGCGACTTCATGATGAGGTCGGCCGTCTGCTTGCGACCGATGGAGTCGAGGTAGCCGCGCTCGTCCGTCACGGACTGGATCTTGAGGTTGTCCAACACCAGACCGAGCTTCGTGAGGTCGTGCTCGGCCTCCTGGAGCAGCGACTCGGCGAACTTGAGGCGGTCATCGTTGACCTCCTCCGGCGTCAGCGTCGCGAGCACGCCGCGCATATTGCCTTCGAGCGTCTCTTTGGCGATCTGCTGCACCTGAGCACGACTCATCCCCAGAAACCGCTCCACGGCGTTGGAGATGAACGGCTGATGGGAGCCGATCTTTACGTTGGCGACGCCTTTGATGCACAGGGCGATGCCCCCTTTGGAGTAGGCATTGGTGACGTTGATGTCGATGACCATGTTCGTGACATCGACGCGGTCGACCTTGTGGAACAGCGGCAATCGGACTTTCTTGCCCGAGTGCAGTAGCGCGTGACCGTCCTTGCCGAATCCACCGCTGAAGACGAGCACTTCGTTGGGCTGGCAAATCTCGACGAGATTGCTGCCCACGACGAGGATACTGATGAACGCGACCAAGGCGACGAGACCGCCCACGATCAGAAATTCGGGACCCATGACATCTCCTTAGCTGTTCTTGTCTGCGGCAATCTCTTGCGCGGATTTTGCGCCGATGAGGGCGCCTTTGAGGTCTTGTTGCTTCGTCGACTCGAGCCGCGCTCGATCGAGCGTCGCCGGGCGCTCATGGCTGAGTTCCTTGGGCGCGTACGGCGAGGTCTTGATCCCCGTGAGCGCACCACCGATATCGAGCCCCGTCGTGTCGCGAATCTCGCGGAACAGGCCGCCGACGATCCTCGGGAACGACGTCACGTAGTTCGGCAGCGTGTCGCCGGACCCCGAATCGATGAGGGCGACCTCACGCACTTGCACCTGCCGCGCCGCTGCAGACACCTGCTTCATGATCGACTCGAGGCGCTGAATCAGGAACACGTCGGTGGCGGCGGGACCGGCCTTGGCCCACACTTCCGACATCATGCGCAGCACCTCGGCCATCGCGCGGCCGTCTTCGGCGATCTTCGCCGCCTCGCCGGCCGCGATGAGCTCGCGGGCGACCTTGTTCGCTTCAGCGGGAATCACGACGTCGGCTTGGAGGCGCAACTTCTCGAGCTCGGTACGAACCTGCTGCAGCTCCTGCTCGGCCTCGGCACGCGCGGCGAGCGCCTTCGCCTCCGCGCGAACCTCTTCGGACTTCGCCCGCAGCTCGAGTTCGGCCTCGAACTCGCGCAGGGAGTTCTGCGCTTTCTGGATTTCGGCCTGCGCCTTGCGACGCGCGACTTCTCCGCGACCTTGAGCACCGGCCTCGGACTCCTCGGCCGACTTCATCGCGTCGGACTCCGCGACCTCCGCGACCTTGAGGATTTCGGCGATGCGCCGCCGGCCGAGCGAGTCGAGATAGTCCCGATCGTCGGAGACGTTCTGAATCTTGAGCGTGTCGAGATGAAGACCGAGCTTCTCGAGGTCGGGCTCGACGTCGAGGGCCAGCTGCTCCGTGAATCGCAGCCGGTTCTCGTTGACCTCTTCCGGGGTCAGGGTCGCGAGCACGCCGCGAATGTTGCCCTCGAGGGTTTCCTGGGCG
>JBFIHF010000342.1:0-6755 GCA_041601915.1 Bradymonadaceae bacterium | reverse complement strand
GGGCCCGCGACGAGGTTGATTTCTCGAAATTGACCCTGTATGGTCCGCTGTCCGTTCGCCCCGGCAAGCGGAGCGATAAAGGGGTATAGCTCAGCCCGGTAGAGCAGCTGATTCCAAATCAGCCGGTCGGGGGTTCGAATCCCTCTGCCCCTGTATGGTTTGGGAGGTCCATGTGACCTCCAAAAATGAACGAGTGAATCGATGGAAGTATCGCGGTACGTCAACCTCGCCTACGCGGTGAGTTTCATTCTCAGCGTCCTCGTCTTCAACAAGATGGTGGCGTCGATCTGGGAGGGCTTCGAGCGCCTGCCGGACGTGGCGATCGTGGGCAACACGATCACGTTGACCGACGTGATCGCGGTGGCCCTCGCGGCGGGCCTCACGTTGTATCTGTACAAGCGTGAGGACTACCGCACGTACGTGAGCGAGGTGATGCTGGAGCTCAAGAAGGTCACCTGGCCGAGCTGGGACGAGACGAAGCGGGGGACCCTCGTGGTGATCCTGTTCACGGTCGTTCTGAGCGCGTTCCTGTCGGGCACCGATCAATTCTGGAAGTACCTGACGGACCTCCTCCTTCTCCCACCGGGAACCTGATGAACGCCGAGAAACAGTGGTACATCGTTCAGACGTACTCGGGGCACGAGAACAAAGCGAAAATTGCCCTCGAGGAGCGTATCCGATCGTCGAAGTACTCCGAGGATTTCGAGGAGATCTTCATCCCGACCGAGACGGTCACCGAGGTCCGCAACGGCAAGCGCCGTGAGGTCACGCGGAAGTTCTACAACGGGTACATCTTCGTGAAGATGAACCTGCACGACGAGACGTGGCACATCGTCAAGGACACCCCCAAAGTGGTGGGTTTCCTCGGCAACCAGCGCGATCCGGTGCCGGTGCCCGAGAGCGAGGTCAAGCAGATCACGCAGCGGATCGAAGAAGGCAAGATGGCCTCCGGCCCGACCTTCACCTTCGAGCAGGGCGACAAGGTTCGCGTCATTGAGGGCAACTTCAAGGACTTCACCGGCTCGGTGGAAGAAGTGGACCCCGAGAAGGAGCGCCTCAAGGTGTACGTCGAGATCTTCGGCCGTCCGACCTCGGTCGAGTTTGCGTTCACGCAGGTCGAGTCCGTCGAAGAGTAGGTCATCACCACATCGTGCGAATCGAGGGGCCGCGTGAGCGGGCCCCTTTTTCGTTTGTGGTACTCGTTGTTGCTTTTTGGCCCTCGAATGTGTATCCCCTCCGCCTCGCTCCGCATTGTGTGGCGCGAGAATTTGGATGCGCAGGAGCCGAGAGGACGGGTAGCCATGCCCGTCGAGTTCGGCGCTCACTGCGGACCGCGAACTAGCCGCGGAAGGAGATGACATGGCGAAGAAGATCAAAGGCAAGATCAAGCTGCAGGTCGTAGCAGGTCAGGCGAATCCCTCGCCTCCTGTTGGTCCGGCGCTCGGTCAGCATGGCGTGAACATCATGGAGTTCTGCAAAGCGTTCAACGCGCGGACGCAGGACCAGATGGGGATGATTACCCCCGTCGAGATCACAGTGTTCGCGGACAACTCGTTCGAGTTCATCACCAAAACCCCGCCGGCGGCGGTCCTGATTCTCAAGGAACTCGGCCTCAAGAGCGGTAGCGGTGTCCCGAACCGAAACAAAGTTGGCAAGATCACGTGGGATCAACTCCGCAAGATCGCCGAAATCAAGCTGCCCGACCTGAACACCGATGACCTCGAAGCCGCCGCGCGCACAGTCGCCGGTACGTGCATGTCGATGGGCGTCGATGTGATCGACTAGGAGATTGTGATGCCAAAGCATGGAAAGAAATTCCGCGACGCATTCGCGAAGATCGATCAGACGCATCGCTACGATGTAGACGAAGCGATCGCGTTGATGAAGGCGCTGTCGACGGCGAAGTTCGATGAGACGATCGACGTCGCCTACAACCTGAACGTCAACCCGCGCCACGCCGACCAGATGGTCCGCGGCTCGGTCGTGCTGCCGCACGGTCGGGGCAAAGAAGTGCGGATCGCCGTGTTCGCCAAGGGCGACAAGGCCAAAGAAGCCGAGGACGCCGGTGCCGATTTCGTCGGTTCCGATGACCTCGTCGAGAAGGTGCAGGACGGCTGGCTCGATTTCGATGTCACCGTGGCGACCCCCGACATGATGGGTCAGGTCGGCAAGATCGGCCGGGTCCTCGGACCACGCGGCCTGATGCCGAACCCGAAGACCGGAACCGTGACGTTCGACGTCGCGAAGGTCATCGCCGAGCTCAAGGCCGGACGCCTGGAGTTCCGCGTCGAGAAGGCAGGCATCATCCACGTGCCGATCGGCAAGACGAGCTTCTCGGAGGAGCAGATCAAGGCGAACTTGGTCGCAGTCACCGAGACCCTCGCGCGCCTGAAGCCCGCGGCGGCCAAAGCACCCTACTTCCGTACGATCGCACTGAGCTCGACGATGGGCCCCGGGATCAAGCTCGATGTGAGCTTCGGTGCGGACTTGATCTAGGCGGATCTGTCTGATAGACACACCGCTCGTTTGAAGCACGGAGAACGACAGACCAGCACGTCATCGAACCATACTTCGCACGTCAGAGAAGCAGGTGAGGGAAACCTCGTAAAGCCCGCGGAGACGTCAACGTCGAGTTGATCGACGGACCACAGCACACCTCATGGTGCGCCTGTGTGTCAGACGTCCCGAGGCCCTCCTGCAGATTTCTGTGCGGAGGGTTTCGTTTTTGGAGATCGAAGTGAACAGAACCGAAAAAGAAGAATTCGTCGAGCAGCTGCGCACGCAGCTCTCCACGGCCAAGTCGGTCATCTTGACCAGCTACCAGGGTCTGGAAGTCAACATCATCAACGATCTGCGCCGGAAGTTTCGCGCCGAGGGTGTGGAGTACCACATCATCAAGAATACGTTGGCGAAGCTGGCGATCAAAGGTACCGAGATGGAGGCCATGGGGGAGTACCTCACCGGTCCCGTCGCCATCGCGTACTCCACGGAGGATGCGATCACGCCGGCCAAGGTGATCAAGGACTTCGCGAAAGCTCACGAGGCCAAGTTCACCGTCAAAGGTGCCTACCTCGATGGTCAGATGATCGATGAAGCCGGCGTCAAGCGGCTCGCCGATCTGCCGACCAAAGACGAGCTGCGGGTGCAGTTCCTGCTCACGCTCATGGCGGGTCCGGTGGGCGTGCTGCGTACGCTGTCGGCCGGTCCTCAGGCACTGTTGATGGTGTTCGAAGCCAAGCGAATGAAAGAAGAAGCCTAATTCAACGAAACTCACGCGCCATCTGGCGCTATGAAAAGTTCCCGAGGCATGTCGAGCGTGCCGAGAGACACCACAGGAGAGTAAAATGGCAGACGTAACGAAAGACCAGGTCGTCGACTTCCTCAGCAACCTCAACATCATGGACCTCATGGCTCTGAAGACCGAGCTCGAGGACAAATGGGGCGTCGACGCGTCGGCGGCCGTGGCCGTGGCTGCTCCGGCGGCTGGTGGCGCTGCAGAGGCTGCTGAAGAGCAGACCGAATTCGACGTGATCCTCACCGGCTTCGGCGACAAGAAGATCCAGGTCATCAAGGCCGTCCGTGAGCTCACGGGCCTCGGCTTGAAAGACGCCAAAGATCTCGTCGAAGGCGCTCCGGCGACCGTGAAAGAAGCGGCCACCAAGGACGAGGCTGCGGCGATGAAGGCGAAGATCGAAGAGGCTGGCGGAAGCGTCAACCTGAAGTAATTCGGCGCCTCGCGTGACCGACAGATGCACAGAGGGCCGGCGGATGTCGGCCCTCTCGTCGTTCTTGCTCCGCGAGCCGCGCTGACATACCAAGAGAAGGTACCGATCGGAGGCTTCATGGCACCCACCATTCGCACACTGTTTGTGGCTTCGCTTCTGATGCTGGCGTCGTGCGTCCACACGTTTTCGAAGCCCACGGGGCTGCCCGCCGACGTGAACGACCGCTTCTCGTTCCACGTGAACATCGAGGCGCAGGAGAAGGGCTTGCGCACGGCACGCAGCGAAACGGGCGTGACGGTCTATGCGCCCGTCGGCCGGATTACGTATGGCGTCAATGGCGACGAGATCGTCGCCATCTACGCGATCCCGAACAAGTCCGGCGTGAACCAGAACTACTACGATCAGAAGCGGCGCGAGCTCGAGACGCTGAGCAAAGAGCTCATCGACGGCGCGCGCCGCCGGGCCCGTGACGCGCAGGACTTTGCGTACTGACCGCCGCATAGCGGTGGCGTTGCTGGCGTGCGGGTGCGCGCAGGGCATCTCGCCAACCGAAGATGCCGGTCGCCCGGTGTTCGTGCCGGACACGACCGTGCCGCGCGAGCGCGACCTCGGTATGACCACTGACGGAAGTCTCACGGTCGACGCCGATCCGCGGGACCTCGCGTCGGCGGACGCTGCGGACCAGGCGCTCCGCGACGTCGCCGATGTCGGGCCGTGCCCCGAGGGTTGCGGGACGACCGAGGTGTGCCGGCCGACAGGCTGTGTCGACGTGTGTGTCGAAGCCGCCGCGCAGTGCGGCGACGTTGATGGCATCGACTGCGGGGGTTGCGGCGCGGCGGAGGTATGCGCCGACGACGTCTGTATCGCGCCGTGCGGAACAATGATGGCCGAGTGCGGCTCGCTGCGCTGGGCCGGTGGGGTGGTGGACTGCGGCGCCTGTGCAACGGGGAGCTGCTTTGCGAACCAGTGCGCGCAGCCCGGCTTTCGGTCCGTCGCGGGCGGCTTCGCCCATACCTGCGCCGTGTCGTCGACCGGTCGCGTCGATTGTTGGGGTGACAACAACCAGGGAGCGCTCGGTAACGTGGGCGGGAATCGGTCGACTCCGGCGGCGGTGCCCGGTCTGACGGGCATGGCGCAGATCTCGACGTTCAACCAGCACGTCTGTGCGAGCAAGCCAACGGGTACGTGGTGCTGGGGCAGCAACGCCGTCGGCCAGCTCGGCAACGGGACGCTGACGCCGAGCGACAGCCCCACGCCGGTCAGTGGTGGTTTCGACGACGCCGCGCTCGCCGTCGGCGGTGCGCACACGTGCTCGTTGCGTGGGGACGGCACGGCGAGGTGTTGGGGCGTGAACGGCCAAGGACAGCTCGGCACCGGGGCGCTCGGCGGTCAGTCGACGTCGCCGCTGGCGGTCATCAACCTCACGAACCTCATCGCGCTGGCGGCGGGCGGCGCGCATACGTGCGCGTTGCGCGACGACGGCAATGTGTACTGCTGGGGCTGGAACGAGAAGGGGCAGCTCGGCAACGCGATGTCGGCGGCCAGCGCGCCGGCGCGCGTCGATCCGCTGCCGCCGATGATCGGCATCGCGGCCGGCCAGTCGCACACCTGCGCGATTTCGGATGCGCTCGAGGTGTGGTGTTGGGGCGAGGGCATCTCCGGCCAGCTTGGCCGCGGGAGCACCGCGTCGAGCAATGTCCCCGTCAAGGCGTCGCTCAGCGGCGCGGTCGCGGTGATCGCGGGCCGTGAGCACACGTGCGCGATCGATACCGCGCGCCGCATCTACTGTTGGGGAGCCAACGCGCGCGGGCAGTTGGGCATCGGAACCGTTGCGCCCGCGACGACCCCGACGATGATCGGGACGCTCTCGAACGTTCTGAGCGCGGGCGCGGGCCTCGATCACACATGCGCGGCGCTCGATGACGGCACGGCATGGTGTTGGGGCGCAAACGGCAGCGGGCAACTCGGAAACAACTCGACCGTCGATGCGGTCACGCCGGTGCAAGTGTCCCCGTGAATCGCGCGTCACCGCGGCGGATAGATTCGCAGCATCGCTCCGACGTGCTCGGAGTCTGGGAGGGCGAGTTGGTCGCCGACCTCTGCCACGCAGGCGCTGAACGCGGATGACACGTTGTCGGCGACCGCCGTAAACCGTGGTTTCGTGCCCGCGTCACCGACGTCGACGCGGATGTCTGCGAACGCCGCCGGAAAGTCGGGACATCGCTCAAACTCAGCGATCCGCGAGCGGACGTCGAAGACGACCCGGATCGGATCGCGGCGCGAATGGTTGTCCGTCGCGAGGTCCTCGCGAGCGCGTCGAAATGCTAGCGGTTCGAACGGAAACTCGCTCACGTCCACCGACTTGTGGAAGTCGATCTCTCCGACGTACGGCGTATCGACGCGTGTCGCATCCCGGATGGAGAACTCGACGGTCTCCGACTTGCCCGGCTGCAGGTTCGAAGCACGGCGCGTCTCATGGTCGTCGACGTCGTACTGTGTCATCCGAACGACCACCTCAACACTGTCGACCCGCGCGCCGGTGAACGACACCTCGACGTTGAGTGTTCCGTCGGCTGGTTTGGCCGGCACCAGCTTCACCCCGGCGAGGGCGATGCGCCGCTTGTGCTCGGCCTCCAGCGTTTTCAGTGACTCGCGGCGCTCGGTCACGAACGCGGGGACTGCGGCAGTGGCGATGAAAGCGTCGTATCGTTTCGCGGCGCATTGGAAATCGCGGGCGGCGACGCATCGCTCGGCGTCGTCGATCGCGTCATGCAGCGCTCGCAAACCCGGATCATCCGGAGCACTGAATGCGGACCGAGTCCTCACGACCTCCGCCTCAGAACCCGAAAACGCATCCATGCGCCGGTGCAGCGCAAGCTGTTGGTCCACGGTGTTGTGCATGTTCTCGTGAAGGTCCGCAGCGGCTCCCCACTTCATCACGACGACCCAACCCGCGTCGGCCCGGCGCAGCTGGTATGTGAGTGTCTCGATCCCACGGTCGATGCGCATCTGCTCCGCAGCGGCTTGCTG
>JBFIHF010000341.1:0-6777 GCA_041601915.1 Bradymonadaceae bacterium | reverse complement strand
TGGGTGCGGACGCGTCCGTGGGCGTGCTGTCGTCGTCCATGCGGACGTCGGGCACTGTCACGTCGGCGGTACCACCGACATCGCTGACGTCAGGCGTGGGGTCGGATGAGCAGGCGGCGATGAAAACGAGGGCGATTGCAATGGTATGGCGCATCGCCGAAATCTAGGCGGAAGGGTCCGTCGACGCAAAGGCAAAGCTGCGTCAGAACGCGCCGACAACTGCCGACGATTCACCTGAGGCGGACGCGACAACCGGGACATCGCAGGACTCCAGGACTCCCGCGCGCGCTTCTCTCGAATTGCGGCAGATCAAAACGCCGTACGTGTCTTCGATGGTGCCCGGCGTGCATTGCTCGCCCCACTCGTAGATCCGCAGGACCGTGTCGTCGGCCTCGTTTAACGCGACGGGCTTGCCGGCGGCATCGACGAAACTCACGACGATGAAGCTGTCCGAGCCGTCGCAGCCGAGCGAGATCACGCTGCCATCAAACGCGGCAGGGCAGTTGCCCGAGCTCAGACCAGGATCGCGTGTATCCAGAATCGAGATGTCGTTGTTGGCGTTTGCGTCGACGGGAACGCCGTCCCATCGCGCCTTGCCCCATCCCACCGTCTCGCCACCGGCGTTCTCGAGTGTGACCCCGAAGATATCGGGTCCGGGTTCGTCCGTGGCGCAGGCGTCCGGGGCGGTTGTGGTCGACTGGATCATCACCGTGTAATACACGCCGGCGTCGTTGTTCGGGCTCTCGTTTCCGCTGCAGACGCTGAACTCGGTGTTGAGACCTTCGTCGCAAGTTTCGCGGGCCGGGCACTGACTGACGTCGGCGCAGGTGGGCATGCAGGCCCGAGCTTCACACGCTTCACCGTCCGGGCAGTCTGCGTCGAACGTGCACCTTGCGGGCCGGTACGTGTTGTTCGACCCCGTGGTGCTGGTGCTGTTGTTCGACGAGTTCGTGCCGGTACTGTTGTTCGACCCGTTGGTGCCGCTGCTGTTGTTCGACCCGTTGGTCGCGGTGGTGTTGTTCGTCGCGACGTTGTTCGTGGTCGAGTCTTTCGCAGCGGGTTGTCCGCAAGCAGCGACAAGCGCAAACATGGTGAGCCAGGGCAAAGCTTTCATCGGGCATCTCCAACGGGAAGACGGGCAAACTAGCGCACGACGAACGTAAGAGAAACAAGCCCGCGAAAGCCCCGTCAGAAGCCGCCGACGACGGCCGAGGTCTCGCCAGAGGACGACGCGACGACTTCGATATCACAGGACGTCACATCTCCATCCGCCGCGGCGGCGGAGGCGCGACAGATCGAAACTGTGTACGTGTCCTCGATCGTGCCGGGCGTGCATTGCTCGCCCCACTCATAGACGCGAAGGACCGCATCGTCAGTGGCGTTCAGGGCGACAGGCTCGGAGTTGGTGTCGATGAAGCTGACGACGATGTAGCTGTCATCGCAACCGAGTGAGACGACGTTTCCGGTAAATGTCGCGGGACAGCCGTCCAGCGTCAACGCGGTCCCGTCCCGCTCGAGGATCGACGGTTCGGCGTTCGCGTTTCCGCCCGCTTGAATAGCGTCGTGCTCGAGGACGCCCCAGCCCAACAGTTCGCCGGTAGAGCTCTCCAGGGCCACACCGAAGATGTCGGGTCCCGGCTCATCGGTGAAGCAGGCGTCGGGCGCTGTGGTGGTCGATCGGATCATCACCGCGTAGTAGGCGCTGGTGGCGTTGTTGGCCTGGTTGTTCGTCCTCTCAGCCTGACAGACGTTGAGCTCGGTGTTCTTGCCAGGAGCACAGACCTCGCCGCCGTCGCAGTCGCGGTTGGCCGCACAGGTGGGAACGCAGACCGTCGCCTCGCACGCTTCGCCGGCCGCGCAGTCCAAGTCGAACGTGCACTCGTCTGATCCAAACCCGAGGGGAACGAAGCGCGGCCCGCAGCCGGCCAGAAGGGCGAGGAGGGTGAGCCACGGCAGAACTCGCATCGGGCGCCTCCAGGAAGTCATCGCGCCAGACTACCGATTGTCGGTGCCGCACCACGAAAAAAAAAAAGCCCCGCCGGGCAACCGGCGGGGCTTCGAGGGACGATGAGGGCCTGGAACCCCCCTTCGTCGGGAAAAACTAGAACACGCGACCGAGGATGTTGTGCACATCCAGAAGGATGACGACGTCTTCGGCGTGGTTCGAAAGCGCGGCCCGAGCCTGAGCGCGGAGGTCGGCGCTGTTGCGCGTGTCCTCGGCGAGGCCCTGGTAGTACGTGCCTTCCTCGATCATCTGGACCGCAAGGGTCTGCGACGCGTCCGCGACCGAGCCGTCTTTGACCGCGGCGTACGTCACACCAGTGTTGAGGTCGGTGAACGTCACGAGAGCGTAGTTGCCCGCGGCGCACTCGTCGCCAAGACCTTCCTGGCGGCAGAGGCTGTCACGAGTCACGAGGCCGTTGCCGGCACCGAGTCGCCAGACGCGCGACTGGTCGATGTACGCCGGCGAGTACGCGGACGAGAAGTACGCGAGACCGTTGATCATCGTGTTGACGCGCTCCGACCAGCTGGACTGAAGCGACAGGCGACGCTGCGTGCCTGCGGCAGCAATCGTCTCACCGGTGAGCGGGTTGATCGGCGAGCCGTCGACGTACAACGGCGCGGTGATCTTGTGCTCGACGCCCTTGGTGCCCATCGTCGGGCCGTATCCACCCTGCTGGTTGAGGTAGATGTCGTTGAACAGCGAGGTCAGCTCGCCATCGAACACCAGGAAGTACGGCAGGATGTAGCTGCGGAAGTCGGCCGAGGTGTCAGCACCCAGAACCGAGAAGCTCGGCGAAGCAGAGAGCATCTGCTGCGCGACGAGGCGCTCCCAGTACGAGCCGACCTCTTCAATCCGGTAGAAGAAGTAGTACCCGTCGTTGGCGTAGTCGCTGTAGTACGACTTGCCTTCGCCGTAGTCGACGCGCACGTCGGCGTCGGCGAAGTCGGGGTCGTAGGAGACGAGCTGGTAGGTGTCGGTGTCCGCGTTCAGGCGGTACGCGCCGTAGCTCGGCGTCGACAGCTGCGCCGTCAGCCAGTTGAATCCACCGTACGCCGCGAGCGTGAAGTAGTTCGAGAGCGTCTGGTCCGACGAGTAGTACTGGTTGTAGAACCAGCGCTGGTAGATGCTCGGCATCGTCCCGAAGGCGCGGAAGGCGCGGTTGAGGACGCCGTTGACGCCGAACTGAAGCCGGTTACGACGGAAGTGCGTGAGCGGGTAGTACTCGTCGTAGCTCTTGATGGCCCACTGGACCTTCTCGAGCGGGTCGGCACCGAGGTCCCAGACGTCGCAGGAGATTGCGGCACCGCGCCACTCATCCGAGCAGAACATGTAGGGAACTTCGATGTCGCGCTCGTCGACGCCGTCGAGCTGCTGCTTGCGAAGCTCGTCGTAGGAGACGAGCTTCCGATTTTGCAGGACTTGCGGGCCGCCCATGATGCCGATGACGGTGGAGTAGTGGAAGTCCTCGAGCATGTGCTGCGACGCCGCGTAACGGTTGTCGTAGCTGTGCATGAAGCCTCGCGTGTCGACAGACTGGCCCTGGTAGTCGACCGAGTCCGGCACATCGGTGAAGACCTCGACGAAACCCGCTTTCGCGAGGATCGGGTCTTTGTTCTCAGCCTTGATGTCGTCGTAGGTACCGAACGAGTAGGCGAAGATGATCGCCGCTTCGTCGTACTTGCCGATGCCCGCCGTGTCGCCGTTGAAGCGCGAGTGGTAGTCCATGATCGTGGAGTACTGGTAACGCGTGATGTCGTTATCGATCTGGTTCTGCGTGAGGCTGTTGACCTCGTACAGGTCGGCGACGGTGACCGGGGTCCGGAAGTTCTCTTTGCGGAGGTCCCAGTACTTGTCGAAGTAGTTGATGCTGTCCCAGGATCCCTGGAAGTTGTGGCGAAGGCCAATCGTGTGGCCGACTTCGTGGGCCATGACGCCGTGGAAGATTCGGTTACGCAGTTCGTTCCAGATCAGCTCGTAGTCGTTCTCGCCTTTGAACTCGAGCGCGGTTCCGATGACGGCTTCGTCGGCGAACTCCGCGAGGTAGACGTTGGCTTCGGCGAACTTCTTGAAGCGAGCGTCTTCGGTCTCGAGGTGCGATTTCAGGTCGAACGGGTTGTGCTCCTCGCGCAGCTCGGTGAGCTGCTCGGGGGTCATGTCCGTGAGGTTGAGCTGGCCTTGCGAGATGCCGCGCACGTACTCGTCGTCGTAGACGAGGGTGTCGAGGCCGGACTCCTTGAGCGCCTGCTGAATGCGCTCGGTGCGGCCGATGCGTGCTTCGAGCTCACCGAGACCGTCCTGACGGACCATCTCGAGCTTCTGGCGCTGCGAGTCGCCCAGCAGACCTTGTCCGGTTCCTTCGAGCGGGATCTGGCTCAGTTTGTCGAGCGACTCGGCGGACAATGCGGAGCCGCGCGGGTCGATGGCGCCCGAGCGCTGGGCGATGATGCGTGCGAGGCGGTCGTCGCCGTTGCGGATCTGGGCGTCGGTGTAGTCGCCGTTGACGAGCCGAACGATGTCGACACCGCTCTGGGCGTAGGCGTCAACGCCGGCGCCATAGACGTAGGCGGTACCGGACACGAGCTCACCCGTCTCCGGATCTGCGTAGCTGGGACCGAAGCCGAGCGGGCCGGATGCTTGCGGCTGCTCAACCCAGAAGATCGTGCTGCGGCGGAGGTCGCCGTGGCGCGCGAAGTAGGGCTTGTTGTCCTGCGCTGCTTTGAGGGCCGGCGAGCGCGGGTCGCAGACCGCTTCGTCGCTTTCGGCGACCGGCGTCTGGCACAGGATGTACATGCGGCCGAATTCGGCGGTGAACGCTTCAGGCGTCATGCCCTTGGCGGCCGCGGCGGCGCGGGTGAACGCACGGTCCCAGTCGTTGGCGACGAGGGTCGCGCCCGGCAGCATCGAGGCCGGGTAGTTCGGGCTGAGGTAGTAGATGATGGGCTTGGGAATCCGCTGCGCCATCGGGGTCGGGATGCGACGATTCTTGGTGTCGCGGAGGAACGATCCGTCCTCGTTGCGCTTGTAGTCGTTCTGCCAGATGTCGTGGCGGTTCGCGAGGTAGATGACGCCGTCATCGGTGAAGCCCAGGCCGCGCTCGTAGGTGTAGCGCTCGGTCCGGAAGTAACCGAACTTCGTCATCATCGTGTCGTCGTAGAACGCGGGCTCGTAGTCTCGCTCGTTGTTCTCGATTTTGGCGAACGAGGTCACGATTTCGATGTCGCCTTCGCCGCGAAGCGCGAGCTTCGTGGTGTAGTCGAAGTACTCGAGGTCGCCTTTGTCGCCCTCGGAGCGCTCGGTGTAGAACGCCTCTTGGGTCTCTTCGTTGCCCTGAACGTAGAAGTTCGTGAAACCCGGGAAGGACAAGTCGGTATCGCCGGCGTTCCAGGCCACGCGGAAGTACTTGCGTTCGTGCCACGGACGGTCGGAGCCGTTCTCGCTGATCACGTTGGTCTGCTCGCCGGTCGACGAGCTGTAGCCGCGCTCGATGTCGAAGTGTCCCGTGATGGGGAACGTCGCGATCGGGGCTTCCTTGTAGTTGTCCTTGTTGCGGCCTTCGGCCACACCATCAGCCCACTGGGTCTCGCCGTTGACGATCTCGCCGGCTTCATGATCGTAGCCGGGGATCTGCTCGTAGGAGCGGTAGGCGATGAGATTGCTCTCCTGAATCTCGAAGCGAATCTTCTCCATGTCGGTCGCGATACCGACGAACAGCCCGCGAATCGTGGGCGGGACGTCGGTGACGGTCTGACGCATGAAGAATGTGCCATCCTCAAAGTCGGACTTCTTCAGCGCGTTCTCTTGAACGCGGTTGATGTCCGGCACATCTTGGGCACAGCCGGCGAGTGTTGCCGCGGCGGTGACGCTGAGTACTGCAAGCTTCCAGGTTTTCATCGAGCCCTCGTAAGTGCTGGGGGTTCATCTAGTTTGGCGAATCTACGTTGCCTTAGGTATCGCCGGCATATGCTAGTGTCGTGCCATGTGGGTGAAGTGCGCGTGCTCCAGATTTCGTGCGGCCCCGAGGGGCGTGCGGAAAACACCTACATGTGAGTGCGGGGACGTTAGAGACTGAACACCATGAATTCAAGCGGTTTTGGCGCCGGGAACCCGGCTGGCGGGGTGTGCGCGGTTGTCCTACATCGACATACCTGCCCACACAGCGGCCCAGCGGTCGCTCGGATGGCAAGAAAATTGTTTCGATGGTGCGCGACGTAGACCCGTCGAGCGGGTCAGATGCGCACGTCCATGGCGTCGCGCAGGCCGTCGCCCACGATGTTGAAGGCGAGGATCGTCACGAAGATCGCGAGTGACGGAAAGATGATCAGGTGCGGGTAAAACGTCATCGCGGTCCAGCCGCTCGACGCGAGCACGCCCCAGGACGACGCGGGTGGCTGCAGGCCGAGGCCGATGAACGACAGCGTCGATTCGGCGAGGATGACGGAGGGGATGCGGAAGGTCAGGGTGATGATGATCGGCGCCACGGCGTGGGGCAGGATCTGGCGGATCAAGATGCGAGCCCGTCCGAAGCCCAGCGCTTGCGCCGCCTCGACGAATGGGCGCTGCTTGATGGCGAGGACCTCGCCACGCACCACGCGGGCGACGGTGATCCACGAGACGAGGCTCAAGCTGAGGATGATGCCGAGCACCCCCTGGCCGATCACAATGCTGATGATGATGATGAGCAGCAGGTCGGGGAACGAGTACATCACGTCCACGAACCGCATCAGCAGGTTGTCGACGCGGCCGCCGACGAAGCCGGAGAACGCGCCCAGCGC
>JBFIHF010000340.1:0-6801 GCA_041601915.1 Bradymonadaceae bacterium | reverse complement strand
TCGCCGCCGCGCGCAGGTCACGAGCGCTTTGGCGGCTTCGCCGCCGCGCGCAGGTCGCGAGCGCTTTGGCGGCTTCGCCGCCGCGCGCAGGTCGCGAGCACTTGGCGCTTCGCGCCGCGTGCAGGGTCTGCACGACCTGATTGATGACCGCGGAGCGACGCCCCCCGCGGAGCGAAGCGACGCCCCCGCGGAGCGAAGCGACGCCCCCCAACCCTGCGCGAAGCGCTCGCCACCTGCGCGAGGTGCGAAGCACCGAGCGCTCGCCACCTGCGCGAGGTGCGAAGCACCGAGCGCTCACCACCTGCGCGCGGCGGCAAAGCCGCCAAGCGCTCAACGCCCGGGGGCGATCCGAGCGATAGCGAGGATAGCCCCCGTCGGGGTGTCGCGGACGATGAAGAGGAAGGGGCGGGAGGCTTCGAAGTGGGGGATCTTGCCACTGGAGGGGGCGACGGGGCCGCGGACGGTGGCGACGGCGTCGCTGCCGTCTTCGTCGACCTTGATGCGGGCGACGCCGATGACGTCGTCGACGGCGAGGGGTGAGTCGGAGCCGAGCGCGCTGAGGTCAGCGGCCTGGGGGTCGAAGGCGGCACGGGTGCCCATCGACTTGAGGACTTCGCGGAACGACTGGCGAGTCGTGACCTCAAACCGGGGCAGGCGGATGTCGACGTCCTGGTGACGAGCGCTCTCGACCATCCAGTCGAAGTAGTCGGAGGTGAGGGTCGCATCGAACGTGTCGTTGCCTTCGTCGGGGAGGACGACCCAGGCGGACACGAGGCCATCGGCGTAAGGAAGCTCGGCGAGCTGGAACCCCTCGCCGTCGAGATAGCCGATGCGGATCCGGCCGTGCATCATCGGAACGGTGCGGGCGCCCTTGGCGGTCGTGACCTTGGCTTCTTCGGTAAGACCGCGCTCGAACGGCAGAGCCCACGGGGCGTCGAACTGCACCGTCGAGGTGAGGAGGAGCTTCGTGGCCGGTTTGAGATCGGCGACGACGGTGCCGAGCTTGCCGCCCGTCGCGTCGGCATAGTGCGCGTTGATCGACGCGGTTGCCGCGGCGTGCTGAGTCTGAAAGTCAAAGCGCTCGATCGTCGCGAGGTGTTGGTTCGTGGCGACCTGGAGAAACTGCGTGGACGGTTCGACCCCGTCGGAGAGCCAGACGCCGGGGCTCATCGAGAGTCGGAAGCCGCGCGTGACGTCGCGACTGGTGGACGTCGCGCGTTGCTGCAGCGCGTCACGAAGCTGTCGGAATCGGCCGTGCAGGTCGCGTTCGTCGATGTCGACACGCAACGTCTTCGCGATCTCGACCGCGGTGTCGCCTTCGGCCGCCGCATGCAGCAGGGCCAGCGATCCCGCGAGGCCGTGTGGCGAAACGACGAAGTTGTCGGTGCGCGTCGACCGGTACAGGTCGAAGGCGAAGTTGTTGTTGGTATGCACGAGCAGCTCGACGCCGACCGCGACGCCGTCGATTTCCCGGTTGAGCTCGATCGTGGCGTCGCCGTCGCTAACGGTGGTCGTCGAATCCGCCTGCGCAGCGGACTCGGGCGCGGACTTCTTCGACGCACAGGCGGCGGTCATCGCGAGGGTCAGGGCGAGGATGTACGGGGTTGAACGCGGTCGAATCATCAAGAGCTCCGGGGCGATGCAGGCTCTTCAACGCCCGAGCCGCCATCTGGATCTAAGTCGGGTACCCAGGCGCTCGCCGCGCCATCTCGGAGCACTTTCATGCGTAGACCGAATGCCGACTCGAAGACCTCGGCGCTCAGCACATCACGCGGCGCGCCTTCGGCCGCAATCCCGCCGTCGGCGAGCACGATCACCCGGTCAAACCAGCGCTCGACGAGGTTCGGATCGTGCACGATCGCGAGCGCGGCGCCGCCGTCGTCGCAGTGGCGTCGCACCGCGTCGAGCAAGGCGACCTGATGGCGCAGATCGAGATTCGCGGTGGGCTCATCGAGCAGCCAGTATGGCGTGTCCGACGCCAGCGTACGCGCCATCATCACGCGCTGGGCTTCGCCGCCGGACAGCTGGGTCATCGACCGTCCCTCGAGCTCGCCGACCGCCATCGCGCGCAGTGCGTCACGCGCCGCGGCCTGCTGCTGGGCGCCATCGAGGCTGAACCGTCCCGAACGCGCGTGGAAACCCATCAGCACGAACTCGAGCGCGGTGAAGCCGAACACCGGCGGGCGCGATTGCGGAACCATCGAGATCTGTTGTGCGATCTCGCGACGCCCCAGACCGCTCACCGCGGAACCGCCGAGGCTCACCTCGCCGATGCGCGGCGCGATGAGGCCGGCGAGCAATCGGAGCAACGTCGTCTTGCCGGCACCGTTCGCACCGAGCAACGCGACGGCTTCGCCCGGTTGGAGGGTCAGATCGATGCCGGTCAGGATGTCGACGTCGGCGGTGAATCCGTACGCGATCCCGCGGGCGGCGAGGGTCACTTCGTCTCAGGCTTAATGAACGCGCGGCCTTCTTTGATGACGACCTTGAACTCGACGTCCTTGCCTCGGCTCTGCTCGATCTGCTGGCGTTGCTTTTGGATCGACTTCGCCACGGAGTCGTAGCTGATGTTTTCGGTCGGCTCGTTGCACTGGCGTTTGGCGGCCAGCAGCTGGTCGAACACCCGCCGCGCGTCGTCTCCGCCTCCGCCGCCGCTGCTCGCGGCGGGCACCGAGGGAGGCACCGGCTTGTCTGCGGAGCGCTGTTCGAGGCGCGCCTTGATGTCGGCGAGCTTGTCGCGACGCGCTCCCACCGACGCGGGCGCCCCGCGCGGGGCGACCGTCGAGGCGGGCGTCGTGGGCGCCGTGGATGACGGCGCATCCCCGCCAATGCCGAGGGCCCCCGCGATCTCAGCCAGCTTGCGACGCTTGATCTCGTCGCTGCTCATCCCCGACGTCGGAAGTGGCGCGCTACGCGGCGTCATGTGTGGCTGGCTGGGCTTGCGATCGAACGCTCCGTCGTTGTCGAGGGCGACGAGTTCGACCTCGAGTTCGCGCAGATCCATGACCTGCTCGAAGTCGATCTCGATGACGCCATCGTCTCCGGCGCCGCTGTCGGGACGTGCATCCGCGCCCTCCCGATCGTCGCTCCTCGCGCGACGCCGCTCCCGATTGCGCTCTGCGCGCCGAATGTCGCGGATGTACGTGCCTTCTTCGATCTGCCGCTCGATCCTCGTCCAGTAGGCTTTGTACGAATTGAAGCGCTGAATGAGGCTGCGCACGCGGAACTTCGTCGCGGTGTTGCGAATGTGCACGTTTTCGAGGCGGTGGATCAACCGAACGACGTCTTTTCGGAGCGTACTGGGCGGCATCCGTTCGATGCCCATGAAGTACTGCTCGTAGATCGCACGGAGCCTCGAGATCTTGGTCTCGAGCTCATTGATCACGGCTTCGATTTCCCCCGCTTCCAGGATTTCCATCGCCATCGGCGGCCTGCTTGCCTGTCGGGTGAGAGCCCGCGTAGTGTATCAGCCGCCCCAAGAGTTTCCAAAATGAAAGCTACGGAATGAAGCCCGGCTCAGGAGCTTCCGCACAGATTCACACGGCGCCTGCCAAACGAGGCATCGACGAGCGCTGCGTCGTCACTCCTCCACGATGCTTTGGCATCGTGTCGTCGCGCCTCGTTGCCCTCGTGGGGCATCGTCGACGAGCGACGACGCAGCCTTCGTCGCGGCTGTTTCCTCAGGCGCGCCATGCAAAAAACACCAGTCACCTCGGCCCCCTGATACTCGCGCTGGCGGCCTTCCTCGTGTTTGGATGCGATCGCGGTGACAGCGCCGCACCCGCGCCGACGACCGCCGCGGCGATCACCGCGCCACCGATCCGGATCGTTTCGCTCGCTCCGAGCGTCACGGAGACGCTCTTTGCCCTCGGCGTCGGCGACCGGGTCGTCGGGGTCACCCGATTCTGCGACTTCCCGGTCGCGGCCACGATGCTGCCCAAGATCGGGGGACTCACCGACGTGGACGTCGAGGTCGTGTTGTCGCTGAAGCCCGACCTCGTCGTGGGGGTCACGTCGAAGACCGGTTCGAGCCTCGAACGCACGCTGCGCGCCGCTCAGGTCGACACGCTGTTTCTCGCGGTCGAGACGTTCGATGACGTGCAGAGCTCCTTGCGCACCCTCGGCGCACGCGTCGGTGCCACGGAGCGCGCCGAAACCCTCGCCGCCGCGATCGGCGCGATCGATGTCACGCCGCACGCCGCCGCGCCCAGCGTCCTCGTGCTGTTTGGACGCGATCCGTGGATTGCCGCGGGCCCCAAGACGTTCGCCGACGAGATGATCCGTC
This sequence comes from Bradymonadaceae bacterium, assembly GCA_041601915.1. GTDB lineage: Bacteria > Myxococcota_A > Bradymonadia > Bradymonadales > Bradymonadaceae > JBFIHF01. The sequence continues at coordinate 2,516 of JBFIHF010000340.1, read as the reverse complement.
GTGCCGGCGGCCGCAACGTGCTTGCGGACCTCGACACGCCCTACCCGACACTGGATGTCGAGCGGCTGAGCGCCATCGCGCCGGACATCATCATCGACACCTCCTGGGGCGCCGGCGAGCCCGGCCCGGTCCCCGTCGCGAAGGCGAGCGCCATCGTACGACTCAACCCCGCGCTGATTCGGCCCGGGCCGCGACTGGCTGCGGCGATGATGGCGTTCCGTGAGGCGATCGTCGCGGCCGAGACGCCGTGAACAGCGCTCTCACACCGGGCCGCGTGACGAGCACGCTGGCCATCTGCGCCGCGATCGCCGTGGTTGCGGCGACGCTGGGGCTCGGCTGGGGCAGCAGTGGCTTTGGCGGCTTCGAGGTGCTTCAGCGCGCGGTGACAGGGACGCTCGACGATTCGCAGCGCATGATCCTCTTCGAAGCGCGGCTGCCGCGAGTGGTGTTCGGCCTGCTCGTCGGCGCGGCGCTGGCGGTGGCCGGCGCGGTGTTCCAGGCCTTGCTGCGCAACCCGCTGGCCGATCCCTACATCCTCGGTGTCTCCGGTGGCGCCGCGCTGGGCGGCACCGTCGTTTTTGCGTTCGGAGCGTCGGCGACGGTGCTCAGCATCGGGGTCCCGACCGCCGCATTCGCCGGCGCGCTGGGCGCCGTCGCGCTCATCTTGCTCGTCGGCCGTTGGACGCCACCGGGCCGCGGTGGCACCTACGTCCTGCTGCTCACGGGCGTCGTCTTCAACGCCTTCGCCGGATCGGTCATCACCTTCATCCGCACGATCCTGTCCCCGCAGAAGGCCCATGAGTTGCTGTTCTACCTCGTCGGCTCGCTCGACGTGGAGGGCACCTCGTCGCTGGAGACCGCCGTCGTGGCCGTCGCGGTCCTGGTTTCGATTGGCGCTGCGATCGCCTACGCCCGCGACCTCAACGTCATGACGCTGGGCGATGAAGAGGCGATGGCGTTGGGAGTCGACGTGGAGCGCACCCGACGCAATGTCGTGCTCGCCGCGAGTCTCGGCGTCGCGGTCGCGGTCGCGTACACGGGGCTCGTGGGGTTCGTCGGACTCGTCGTCCCGCACGGTGTGCGGCTGGTACTCGGCCCCGATCATCGCCTGCTGCTGCCCGCATCGGCGTTGCTCGGCGGCGCGTTTCTCGTGCTCGCCGACCTCAGTGCGCGCGCCGCATTCGGGATGTTTTCGACCGCGTTGCCGGTGGGCGTCGTGACCGCATTTCTGGGGGCGCCGGTGTTCCTCTTGTTCCTGAGATCGTCCCTGCGACGCTAGCGTCTGCGCGGTACCCAAGCAGTAGACACCCACTGGCGTTTCTTATAGAGTCCGGGGATGTTCAGCGACTCACTAAGATACGAGTGAAACTATGCAGCGACTTCTGACGGGACTCCGTTTGGGAGCCGGCACGACGGCCCTTCTGGTGGCGTCGGCCGGTCTTTTTGCGGCGTGCAATCAGCACCCCGTGTCATATTCGGCCGCGATCGGTGCCGTGGAGTTCATTCAGACCACCACGGTCGATGGCTCGACGAAACTCGACATGCTGTGGGTCGTCGATAACTCCGGCTCGATGTGTCAGGAGCAAGCAACGCTCCGCAACAACTTCCAGCTGTTTATTGAGAAGTTGGACGAGACGAACCTCGACTTCCACATCGGGGTCACGACCACGGACATGAACCCGGACTACGTGCTCGAGCCCGTGGCTTCGCCCGGTCGGCTGCAGTCCACGCCGCAGCCGGTGCCCGGTTTCGACCGCTCGTGCCATACGGCAGTCAGCGCAGAGGGCGCGCCGATCCCCGGCGACTACAAGCCGATCCGCGAGGCGATTGGCGCCGCGGTGAAGTGCATGGCCAGCCCCGACGAGTCCTTCAACAGCGCGACGAACGCCGATATCGAGTGCGCGCTGTATGCGACGCCTCAGGGCTGCTCGATCGCCCGCGCCGGATGCGGTGGCGGGTCCGCCTGCACCCCGGAGAACTTGTTCCCGACCCCCAGCAGCTATCGCGCGATTCCGAAGGTCCTGCGCTCCGAAGACTACAAGAACGGGGCGAGCCTCGACATCGATCGGCTCAAGGACGACTTCGCGTGTATGTCGCTCGTCGGCACGCGCGGCTACGGCATCGAGAAAGGCCTCAGCGCCGCTGTTGAAGCCGTGAAGCGCACGAATACCGGCGGAGCGATCGATCTCAACGACGCCGACCCCGCCGCGCCGAACCACGGCCTCATCCGACCCGACGCGCGATTCGCGGTCGTCTTCGTCACCGACGAGAACGACTGCTCGCACGACGGTACGCTGCGTGAAGACACGGCGTGTGGCGGCGATGTCTGTGAGTTCGCGAACAAGGAAGGCGGCGCGTCGCCGCTCATCGAGCCCGAAGTCCTCAAAGACGAGCTGATGGCCAACATTCGCGCCACGAAAGGCGATCCGACCTTCGGTGAAGCGGACGTGCTGATCGCCTCGATCCACGGCAACTTCAAGCGTTTCGCGGGCAGCGTGCCGACCGACGCACAGTGC
>JBFIHF010000339.1:0-6872 GCA_041601915.1 Bradymonadaceae bacterium | reverse complement strand
TATGGTTTTTTTTGTGCCCCCTAACCCCACCCACAACCCACTCACCCCGCGGACCATCTCCTGATGGGCCGCATCGCTGCGTCCAACGCCCCCCACCCCACCCAAAATCACCGACCAAACCCCAAAAAAAGCACAACCCCACCACGGGTGACCCCAACGCGATTCGAACAAACAGCACGTTAAACAGGAAATCATCGACCCTGCCGCATGGTCGACCCGCGATCGTGGACCGCCCCGGGCGGTTGTTGCGCGGTTCGCCGCTGCGAGCGACAATGCGCGCAACCCGCGAATTGGCGCCGCATGGATGCCCGTCCAGCCACTGAAAACCCGCTCGGACTGAACCTCGACTTCTTGTACGGGCGGGGATTTCTGTGGGCGGAACACGAAGCGATCTCGGGGTGCGTGACGGTCGATCGGCTGCGGATGGAGATCCCTGATCTGACGTTCCCGTTTGACGTGCGCGGTGGTTTGCGACGGTTTCGGGATACTCGGTGTCTGCTTCGCGAACTCGACGTTCGACTCTCCGAGGCGGGGTTCGTGGAGTTGCTGCACGGTGTGTTGGCGGACCTGCAGGGGGTGAGCGAGCTCGATGTGCGCTTTGCGGATGGTGTGGTTTTGGTGGCGGTGCGCGCGCGGGAGGGCACGCACGTAACGTTCCGACTCGGAGCGATGCCGAGCGAACGCGGATCTTCGGTCCTTCGGCTGCTGGCGCACGATCTTCGCGCTTACGGCCGGTTGCCGTGCTCAACGCGCCAGTTTGTGCACACGCTCCTGAAGCAGGCCGTCGGGTCGGCGGCGCTGAGCGCCGTGAGCCACAAGCCTGCTTTTGGGATCGAGCTGGTCGGGGACTCGGTGGAGTTCCGACCACTCAAGCTGCTGCTACTGCGCGTCTTTGCGCAACACGGCTGGAAGATGCCCGACCTCTCCGACGTCGTGATGGGCGATCTGTCGTTCGGCGACGGGCGGGCGATCCTGCGCGCACGCGCCGACGACGAGGACTGGACGCCGCGCGACGAAACACGCGTCGCGGCCGCTGAGGTCGATGCGGGGTTCGAAACCGGCGACGGGGCGATGCACGACGGACGCCACGACGACGCATTGCTCAGCTATCGGTCGTTGGAGGGTCGCCTGGGCTGCAGTCCGGAACTTGTTGCGCGACTCCTCGACGTCCTGCTCGCGGATCCGACCGATGAGCATCTTGGGGAGGCACAGTCGCTGTGTCACGACCTCGAGGTCCGCGACCCGAACTCCCTGCTCGCCGCGATGGGGCGTGCGCGTCTTGCTGATGTCATGTCCGACGCACAGCAGTCCGTCCGTCAATGGAAGGTGGTGTCCAAACTGCTCGCGCAGCGCGGCGAAACTCTCGATCGCGCACTGTGCGACGTGGCGATTGCGCGACGGCTCGCGCCATTCGATGTGGGCGCCGCGCTGACTCGGCTCAACTCGGCGCTGCGCGACGAGCCACGAAATCGAGCCGTCTTGCAAGAACTGCGCGCCGCCTATGAGCGAACTGGCCAGCAAGACGAGCTCGAAGACGTTCTGAAACGGCTCACGGCCGTCGCGCAGGACGCGGCGTCGCTGGCCGACTCGTACGTCGACCTCGCTCGCCACCTCATGGAACGCGGGCAAATCGGGGAGGCGCGCGCGTTTCTGGAGCGCGCTCTGCTCGTGACCCCGCACCGGTTCGAGATCCTCGACGCGCTCGGCGAAACGTGGGTGCTGTCTGGGGACCCGGCGCGCGCGGTGACGACACTCGGCTCCGCGGCGACGGCGGCCCGGCATCGCGGCGAGTTTCGAACCGCGTCACGGCTGCTGTTACGGATCGGCCAGTTGTGGGAGACGTCGCTGCAGAACCGCGAGCAGGCCCTCGCACAGGTTCGTCGGGCACTCGATTTCTGGGAGGAAAGCCCGGTCGACGACCCCTTGGGGCGCGCCGCGCAGCTGCGCTACGCCGCGCACCTCTGCGAAGAAGATCGTCTCCCCACCGAGGCCGTCGCCTACTGGATGGCGGCACTCGCGGCGCTTCAACTCGCCGAGGCGCGCGTCGAGGCGACCTCAGTCGCCGCGGTTCGTGTCGCGCTCGCGGAGACGCACCGCGAGATCGCCGCCGCGTACCGCAGACGAGGACGCGACGACATGGCCACGGAACACGAGCTCCGCGTGCACGAGCTCGAGCGCCGTGCGATCGAGCCCGCCGCGATTCAGAACCCGGCGCCGCTGGCTGAGTCCGAGGAGGTCGTCGAGTTTCGCGACCGCTACGAAGAGTCGACGCGTCGGCCGCCACCGCTGCCGGATCTGTCCGATTTGACGCCGCAATCGCCACTGGGCCGCATTCTCCACCGCGCGGGGAAACGGCTCGCCGCACCGGAGGTCGATGTCGCGGAGGTGGACGAATTGCCGGAGGCTCCGACTTCGACCCCCGACCTGGAGCGACGGCTCAGCGACGCTCGCCAGGCCGGTGACGACGGGGCCGTCGCGGCCGGATTGGAGGCGCTGCTGACGGACGGCGAGATCGGCGACGCCCGACGGCTCGATCTGACGTTCGAGCTCGCCGAACTGCTCTACTACGAGTTGGAGGAGAGTGACCGCGCGCTGGATTGGCTGCTGCAGGTTCGGCGCCTCGATCCTCTCGGGTACGGCGCACGTCCCGGCGTGCTGAACGCGATCGAGGCGATCTACGAAGAGCGCGGTAGCGTGGACGGTCAGCTCGAGATCCTGACGGCCAAGCTCCAGCAGGCGCAAAGTGACGACCTCCGCGACACCTATCGCCTGCTGCTCGCTCAGCTCGAGTGGGAGAGCCGCGCGGATCCGGGCGCCGCGGCGAGCTACCTCGCCGTGGTGCTGGAGCGCGACGATCGCCACGAGGGTGCCCGGCGCTTGCTCGCCGAGATCGCCGAGGAGGCGAACGAGTGGGCGGTGGCGGCCGAACACCTCAAGATCGCGCTGTCCGTTGCCGGCGAAGGGCTCGATTCGGTCGAACTCGAGAAGCGCCTCGCCGCCATCTATCTCGACCGCCTCGCGAGGCCCGACGAAGCGCTGCGCCACTATCAGAACGTCCACGCCGACGCCCCGCAGGATGCCGGCGCGATGGACGCGATTCGGCGCTGCCACGTCGCGCTGGGTGATTGGAACGCGTACGTGGATTCGCTGCACGAGGAGCTGCGGTTGATGCTCGGCCTGAGCGCCACGGATGGCGACGACTGGATCGCGGCGATCGACGCGACGTCGATTGCGGAGCCGCTGCGGATTCCGGTGAGTCACGTTTTGGCAGACATCGCGAGGGTGACGCAGGATGAACTGAATCGGCCCGTCCAGGCGCTCGAGCTATGGATCATGGTCGCCGAGATCTGGCCCGAACACCTCGAAGCCGTTGAGAGGCGCATTGACCTTGATCGGAAGCTGGAACACGATAGCGACGAACCTTGACTGAACACTTTACTGGGCCGTATCCACGGCCCCGTGATACAAGATTTATTGCAATAATGACCTCCTGCCGAAGCCCCATCGAACCATGACCACGATGCGAAACACGGCCGCATATCTACTGCTGTTCTGCCTCGCCCTCGTTCCGTCGATGGGTTGGTCGCAGGACGTGCCTGAACTTCAACTGCAGCAGTTTCGACCCGCAGCAGGCCCCACGGACTATCTCAACGTCTACAGCACGGCCGTCGCGCCGCACTTGACGTTCGACTTCGGCGGCTATGTCGACCTGGCCGACGATCCGCTGACGGTGCCGAGCTTCAACGCCCAGTTCAACTCGATCATCAGCTCGCAAACGACGTTGTCGTTGTTCGCGAACCTCGGGCTGTTCGACATCTTCGAGGTCAGCCTGCTGCTGCCCGCGACGCTGCTACAGTCCAGCGGCGACCTCGAGCCGGTGCTCGACGGACCAGCACCGGGTGAAGAAGTGCCCTCGTGGGCGATCAACGATCCTCGGGTCACGATCAAGTACATGCTGCTGGACATGCTTCGCGATCCGCTGGGGCTCGGGTTCGTGCTGAGCGGATGGATTCCGTTCGGCATGGACAACCGGTTCGCGGGCGACCAGTCGTTCGCGCTCGAGGGCCTGCTCACGAGTGAAGTCTGGATCGTGCGCGGCATCCGCATCGGAGCCAACGTCGGGTACCGTTTCCGCAGTAAGCCCGTCACGATTCGTGATTCCATCATCGACGATCAGATCCGCTGGGGCCTCGCCACGAACATCCCGCTCTTCATTCGCACGGTCGACGCGATCGTGGAATTCGACGGCGGCATCGGGATCGCCAAGAAAGAGCCGGGCCGTCAGGGGATTCGCCCCGGTGAGGTCCCCGCCGAAGTCAAAGGCGCACTGCGCTGGCGCATCCACGAGGACTGGGCGATCACCGGCGGCATTGGTGGCGCGATGAACAAAGAAGCCGTCGGCACGCCGGATGTCCGCGTGTTTCTCGGCCTCAGCGGCCACTGGGTCTCCGGCGGCGAGTGGGGCTTCGACTACGACCGCGATGGCATCTACGGCGTCCATGACAAATGTCCGAACGATCCGGAAGACTTTGACGGCTTCCAGGACCTCGACGGTTGTCCCGATCCGGACAACGACAACGACGGCGTGCCCGATGAGTTCGACAAGTGCGACAACACCCCCGAAGGCGTCTCCGTGGGCCCCGATGGCTGCCCGGACAACGACCTCGATGGCGACGGTATCCCGAACGATATCGACAAGTGCCCCGAAGATCCCGAGGACATCGACCGGTTCGAGGACTCCGATGGTTGTCCGGACGTCGACAACGACCAGGACGGAATTCCGGACGCGGCGGACAACTGCCCGAACAAGCCGGAGACGTTCAACGACTTCCTCGATGATGACGGGTGTCCGGACGACCCCAACGACAAGGTCCACATCAGTCGTGACCGGATCATCATCACCGAACAGGTCTACTTCGAGACCAACAAGGCCACGATCAAGCGGCAGAGCTACGAGATCCTGGATGCCGTCGTGAAGGTGCTCAACGAAAACGCCCAGATCCTGAAGATTCGGATCGAAGGCCACACCGACGATCGCGGCTCCGATGATCACAACCTCAAGCTGTCCGACGACCGGGCCGCGTCCGTGATGAAGTACCTGACGGACAACGGCGTCGCGGCGAGCCGACTCGACGCCATCGGGTATGGCGAGACGCGACCGATCAAGGACAACGAGACGGCCGAGGGTCGCGCGACGAACCGTCGCGTCGAGTTCACGATCATCGAGATGAGGCAGTACTGACGGCGACGACCCGGCAACGCCGGCCACGCGCCGACGGACAGCAGTCGCGGCTTCTGATGACGCTGTGCATGATCGTGCTGGCGACGGGGTGCGAAACCCGTGCAGCGAACGTCCGGGTCGTCGAAGTGTTGGGCCCGACCGGCGGCGACACTCTCGCGATCGTGTCGATGGGAACCGAGCTCGTCGTCCCGACGGAGTCGGGGGTCTTCGTGTCCACGACCGAGCGCTGGCAAGCGCAGCCAGGTCTCGGTCTCTCGAGTTCCGACCCCGGAGCCGCGACCGTGGCGCTGGTACGTGACGGCGCTCAGATGAACTATCCGCGATCGAGCCTGATCGCGCGCTTCAACGACCAGCTCTGGATGGTTTCCAGGATCGATGGCGAGGTCGGCCTGCTGTGGAGCGACTCGCTCGGCGAGCGGTGGAAGCCGATTGACCTACCGACGCTCCATCACTCGTCGGATGAGTTTGTCACCGACGACGGGCCTCGTCCCGCGATTCAGGCCGCCGAGCCACCACGCCTCGTCACCGGATCGCGCCGCCTGTTTCTGGTCGGAACCTCCGATATATGGGCTTTTGGGGGCACCCACGACGACCCGGTGTGGGCGTCGATTGGCCTCGAAGGGTTGCCGATGGCCTCGGAGGGACTGCCACCCGCGATCCGGAACTATCTGCCGCGCAGCGGCACCCGGCCGTTCGAGATGCTCACGGTCCTCGCCGATCAGCTGCTGGTGTTTCGGCGCTCGGAGGTTGGCGATCCGTGGGTCCTCACGTCGACAATGGCCGTCGTGGACCGCGAACTGGTGGGCCTGCCGGGCTCCGACATCGTGTTCCTCATCGCGCCGGACTCGATCCAGCGCACGGACAATGAAGGCGAGCGATGGTTCCAGTTCTGGCCGGAGGGTCACCCCCGCATCGAAGCCTTCGCCGTGCTGCCGCCGGCGACGCCGAACCGGCCGGTCGATATGATCGTGGGCTCCGCGGACGGCTCGATCTGGCGGAGCAGCGACGAGGGCGCCACATGGAGCCGGGCGCGCCCGCCCGACCAGGATGGGCGAGCGATTACGGGGCTCGCCGCGCATAGCCCCGCCCTCTGGGCGTCCACGCTCGGCGAAGGTGTCTTGATCTCGGGGGACCGCGGGCAGACGTGGTCGCCGCGAAACGTCGGGCTGCGTGCGGCCCGGCCGTTGGATATCGCGTTCACCAACGCCGGTGAGGTCTTGCTCGCCTCCCGCGCCGGCCTCGTCCAACTGTCTGGCGAGACGGACTCCGGAAACTGGACGTTTATCGACGAGCGGGCCACGAGTGCGGTCAGTGTCGATTCCGGGTCCAACCGCACGGTGTCCGGCACGATCCACGGCGATCTCGCCACGCGAACCGAGCAGGGTGAAACGCACGAGACGAAAGTGCCGTTCGGCCCCGATCGCGTGTTCGAGTTTTCGCCGCACCAGCTGCCGCGGTCCGCGCTGCCGCCCGAAGCCGTCGTGAGCGTGATTGCGCGCGATGACGGTCGGCGATGGCTCGCGTGGTCACACGACCGCGGCGGCGTGAAGTCCGACGACGCCGGTCTCACTTGGACGCCGATCAAGCTCAGCGACGGACTTCGCGCCGCGCTGTCCGCGACGACCGTTCG
>JBFIHF010000338.1:0-6877 GCA_041601915.1 Bradymonadaceae bacterium | reverse complement strand
TGCCTCGGGCGCTTCGCGTGGTGGTTCTCTAGTTGGTGTGTGGGTCTTAGTTTGAAGTTGACCAGCAGACCAGCGGACCAGCGGACCAGCGGAGCGGCCCACTTGTGTCGAGTACGCCTTAAGATTCTATCTCTGAGGCGCGCCTACTCGGGGTGCGTGACGTCGGTCAGAATCGCGCCGGGGAAGCGTGAGTTGTGGAGTTTTGCCCCGGTGAAGTCCGCGCCGGTCAGGTCGCAGCATTCGAAGTCGGCTCCCGTGAGGTCGGCGTCGCGGAAGTTCGCGCCGACCAGGCGAGCGCCCGAGAAGTCGACGCCTGCGAGGGTCGCGCCCTCGAAGTTGGCCCCGTCGAAGATCGAATCGACCGCGATCGAACCCACGAGTTTCGCCCCGCTGAGGTTCAGGCCGATCGCGTAGGTCCCGGACAGGTCGGCGTACTCGAGGTTCGCGCCCGACGCGTCGAGGCCGCTCAGATTCTTCAACCTCGCCACAGCCTGCTCGCCGCCCGTCGCTGCGGCGCCCTGGTAGATGCACATCGGCAGGCCCGAGACGCTCAGCGACTGCCAGAAGCCGCCCGCGCCGCCGCTCGCGAGAAACCGTTCGTGTGCGGACAGGAACTCGGCGAACTCGTCGGCAGTCAGCGCGGGGCTCGAGGACGCGAGGCTCTCGATCAGCGCGGCATCCATCTCGCGGGCCGACGACTCATTGGCCAGCGGGAACGACTTCTGAAGGTCGGCGAGCACCTTGCCTTCGGGCGTTTCGCTGAGGTGCAGCAGGATCACGATGTCGTCGCCGAGCCACTTTTGGAGCGAGGCGGCCTCCGTTGCGCTGAGACCCTTCGCCTCGAGCAGCTCTAGAATCGTCGCGGCCGGCGTGCTCTTCGGCAGCGAGTTCATGTACAGGCGCTCCGTGAACCCGCCTTCGCCGCCCATCTGCCAGTACCAGCAGAACCCCGCGCGGGCGCCGTTGCGCAGGTAGTCGTTGATCGTCCCGAGCACCTCGCGGGTGCAATCGTTGGCGTTGTCGAACACCAGCGTGGCCGACGCGGGATCCTGGCCCGGATCGTGGGACAGCATCGCGAGCCCCTCGGCGACGAACTCGTCGAACATCGCGTCGGCTTCGAAGCCCTCGTACTCTTTGCGCCACTCTTGGATCGGCCACCAGCGGAAGGTGTCGAGCCCTTGGAGCTGCATGCGACCTCCGTTGTAGCCTTTGCTCCGCCCCTCGCGCTCACCTTTGAAGTCCTCGAACACCCAGTTGAACTCGAGCGCACCGAGCTCGGTGGACAGCGCGAGCAGCTCCGGCGGAACGCGACCATGCTTGCCCAGCAGTGTCGTGTTGCTCGCCGGGGCGCCCATCTTCTTGTCGTAGACGTGCACATCGGGCCGCTGCTCAAACACGCGCAGGTAGTTCAGGAGCAGCTGCGCGGGCGTCGCGCCGAAGTCGGCGAGCGACGCCGCGTTGGCCGCCGCGATCGTCGCACGGACATCCTTCATCTTCTCGTCTTCGGCCGCGTTCGCCGCGGCGAGCTTGTCCGCGGCCCCGTCGAGGGCGCCGCCGCCGGAGCCGGACTCGGTGAGCAGCGCGACCATCTCCTCTTCGGTCATCAACAGCGTCCCGAGGCTCCGAGCCTTGCTGAGCTTCGAGCCGGCCTTCTCGCCGTGCACGAGGATGTCGGTCTTGCTGGAGATACTGCCGGACACCTTGGCCCCGACGTCGGTGAGGATCTTCTTCGCGTCGTCGCGCTTCATGGTGACGAACGTGCCGGTCAGGACGACGGTTTTGCCTTCAAAGGTGCTTTCGAGATTCATGGCGAGCTCCAGATTCGTGGTCAGTTCGGACTCGAACCTATGGAGTGCCGTCGCATTACGCCGCTGAAAGTTCCTGAAACAAGCTCGTGGGTTGCGCAGGAGGCTGGATCGTCCACAATCGGCTTCGCGCGTGAGCCAACCCACCGCCGACCAAGGAGCACTCGTTGGGCCGTTCTCTGCTGGACCGCCTGCTGGACCCCACGATCGTGTTTGCGTTCGATCGGACGGGTTACCGCCGCCACGCGGCGTCGTTCGACGCAACCGATCTGGACGTCGACCTGCGGGGGCGCACCGTCCTCGTCACCGGGGCCAACGCCGGCATCGGCAAAGAGACGGCGCGAGAACTCGCCCGCCGGGGAGCCGCGGTATGGATGGTGTGCCGCAACGAGGGCCGCGGCGCGGCCGCCCGTGACGAGCTCGCGTCGGACACCCTGGTCGTGACCGCGGGAGGTACTCTGCATCTCGCGGTGTGCGATGTCTCCGACCTCGACGCCGTGGACGCGATGGTGTCGTATCTCCCCGTCGAGTCCGTGGACGTCGTCGTGCACAACGCCGGCGCGCTGGTCGACGAACGCACCTGGAGCCCACAAGGCGTGGAGCTCACGCTCGCCACCCACCTCGTCGGCCCGCTGCGGATGACGGCGCTGCTACTGGATCGACTGAGCAAGTCGTCGCGCATTGTGTGGGTGAGCAGCGGCGGCATGTATCCACGGCGACTCTCGGTGGATCGCCTCTCGCGCCGGGAGGGGCCGTTCGACGGCGTCAAGGCGTACGCCGACGTCAAGCGCGCTCAGGTTGTCATGAGTGAGATGCTCGCCAACCGCCTCGGCCGTCGCGGAGTCACGAGCAACGCCATGCACCCGGGGTGGGCTGCGACTCAGGGGGTGCAGACGTCGTTGCCGGCGTTCTACAAGGCGACGCGGGCGATCCTGCGCACGCCCGCCGAAGGCGCCGATACCGTCATCTGGCTGGCCGCGTGTCCGCGTATCGCGACCGAAAGCGGCAAGTTCTGGTTCGACCGGGCCGCGGTGTCACCGTATCTGGTGCCCTTCACTCGAGAGTCGCCCGCGGAGCGCGACCGCTTGTGGTCCGCAGCCCTGCAGTGGTCCGGACTGGCCGACGACGCGTTCGGCCACTGATCATCGGCGGTTCAGGCCTTGCGCGTTTCGCACTTCGTCGTTGCGAATGTCGGCCCTCTGGAGCGCCGGGCGTTGCGCCAGCCGTTCGCTGTACTCGGTGAAGACGGGGCGCGCCTCCAGCATCTTGAACCCCAGCATGAATCGCACGGTGCCGCCAAAGATGACGTCGGCCATCGAGAACGCTTCGCCGAGCAGGAACGGTCCGTCGGCCAGCGCCGACTCCATCGCGTTCAGCATCGACTCGTGTTTGCCCCAGCCCACCGTCGCCGGCTTGTACTCCCACTTTGAGGCATGCGCGGTCAGGCCCGGTTCGATGACCGACGGCGAGAACAGCGACCAACGCAGGTAGGCTGCGCGCGCCGGGTCGTCCAGGGCCGGAGCCAGTCGGCCCGGTGCGTATCGATCGGCCAGATACAGCGCGATCGCCGCCGACTCGGTGACGACCGCCTCACCGTCAACGAGGATCGGAAGCTTCCCCATCGGGTTCAGCGCGAGAATCTCCGGGGACTTCTGCTCGCCGGCGAAGAGGTCCACGAACTGCAGTTCGTAGGGGACTTCGACCTCTTCGAGCATCCACAGGACGTTCGCTGCACGGGAGAAGGGGTGGTGATAGAGCAGGACGGACATAGCGTTCCGAGGTGGGAGTCTCCAGCACTACAACGCCGCGCAGCGACTGTGTCAATCCGCGGTGCGACGGCTCACAGGACCGGTCGCTTGCAGACGCGCGTGCACCCGTCGGCGTCGTCCATGTTCCCGTCATCGCACTGCTCGTCGCCCTGCCGCACGCCGTCGCCGCAGTACGGCCCCAACGTGCAATCGGGGTTGCAACCGCCGTAGGCACCGAGGTTGCGCCCGAGGCCCGCATCACACGCCTCCGGCCCGTTGACGACACCGTCGCCGCAGTGCGCGCTACGCATCTGGCAGTCCGCCGAGCAGCCGCCGTACATGCCGTCGTTGACGCCGTCGTCACACACTTCGTTGCGTGGCTGCACGACCGCGTCGCCGCAGTAGCCGGCCGGCATGCAGTTCGGGGAGCAGCCACCGTACCGCCCATCGTTGGCGTTGACCCCGTCGTCGCACAGTTCCGGCCCGTTGAGCGCCGAGTCTCCGCAGTAGGGTCCGAACGACAAGCAGTCCGCGCTGCAGCCGTTGTACGCGCCGTTGTTGACGCCGTCGTCGCAGACCTCGCCGGCCGTCACGACCGCGTCACCACAGGTCTCGATACACGCGGAGCGCTGCTTCACGAACCCCGTCAACTCCAGCTCGAAGTTCGACGCCGTCGTGTGTCGTTCGGCGTGGAAGATCACCATCTCGACCAGCGGTTTCGGGTTCGCCGCGGTCACGAGGCTGTCGAGGTGATTGCGACACGCCTGCACGATCGCCTGCTGTGTGGCGTTCGGCTCTTGCGTCGGGTCGGCGAGGTTCATCGTGGCGCCGATCTCGGCGTGCAGTCCACCGACGTCGAGGCACAGGCGCCCGTCGACGAACACCCACAGATCATCGTCGCCGCTGAAACGCAGCACTTCATCGCCTTCGTAGGCGAAGAAGAACCGCGTTTCGGTCGTGAAGTTGAAGTTGTGGTTCGCTCCGTCGTTGACGCCCGCGCTGCTGAGGCGCATCGCCTCGGAACCTTGCGCGACCCAGCCGCCGTCATCGATCGGGAAGAAGCCGCGAGTGCTGAGAGGCGGAAACCCGGTGACGCCCGAATCGTAGAGGAATGTGTTGGACGCCATCGATCGCGTGAGTGTCAGGAAGCGGATCTCCTCGCGATTGTAGAGGCTCGAGCTGTCGTACCATTGGGCGAATCGAACCTTCGATTTCGGCAGGCCCGTCGCGTCCGCGGCGTTGGCGAGGTCGTAGTTCAGGACGGGACGGCCCGTGGCGTCGAGCATCGTTTCCACGATGCCGAACGCGATGACGGCGTTCCCATCGTTGGGGTCGTTGAAGTCCGGGTGACCGGACTGAGCGTCGTCGTACCACTCGATGCCTTTGAAATCGCGAATCACGAGTGGCAGCACGATCGAGTTCGGCAGTGGCTCGGGCTGAATCGTGCACGTCCAGCCCGGCTCGATCGCGCACGCGGCCGAGCAACCGTCGCCGTCTCGCGTATTGCCATCGTCGCACGGCTCCTGCGTGGGGCCGGGTAGGATCACCCCGTCTCCGCAGATCGGGGTACAGGTGCCGCCCGCGCACACGGGCTCGTTGGTGCAGGTCTGCGAGCATCCGTCGAATGGTCGCAGGTTGCCGTCATCGCATTGTTCGGTCCCTTCGCGCATCCCATCCCCGCAGGTCGTGCGGAAGCAGGACACCGCGACCGGGCACGCCCAGCCGGCTTCGACCTGGCAGGTCGCCGAGCATCCGTCGCCATCGTCGGTGTTCGTGTCGTCGCAGGCCTCGTTGTCGATGACGAGTCCGTCGCCACACGCCGCGGCGCGGCAGCGGGCGCCGGGTACCGTGCAGGCCCAGCCCGTCTCGCGCTGACACAGCTCGGTGCAGCCATCGCCGGCCAGCACGTTGCCGTCGTCGCACTGCTCGCCGGGGCCCAGGCGGCGGTCGCCACAGACGACCGTCGATGTGCACGCCTGGCCGACCGTGGTGCAGACGAAGTTCGGCTCGACGGCCCCGCAGTCACTCGAGCAGCCGTCGCCATCGACGATGTTGCCGTCATCGCATGCCTCGGCCCCGGCGAGGATGCTGTCGCCACACTGCTGCGCAATGCAGCCGCCGGCGGCGAGGCACACCCAGCCCGCCTCGACCTCACATGCCGCCGAACATCCGTCGCCGTCGTTCATGTTCGCGTCGTCGCACACCTCGTCGCCGGCCAGATACCCGTCGCCGCACCCCGCCGCCGTACACGCCTCGCCGGGCATCGCGCAGACCCAACCGAGCTCGCCGACACATGCCGCATCGCAGCCGTCGCCGTCGAGTGTGTTTCCGTCGTCGCACTCTTCGCCCATCGACAACCCGCTGTCGCCGCACTCCTCGCCGAGCACGCAGGCTCCCGTAGCCGGGCAGTTCCAGCCGATCTCGACGCGCGCACAATCGGCCGAGCAACCGTCGCCATCGAGGCGGTTTCCGTCGTCGCACAGCTCACCCGCGCCACGGACCCGATCCCCGCACACAGCCGCGGGCGCACACGAATCACCGGCGTCCGTCACGCACTCGCCGAGGTCGTCCAGTCCCCCGCTATCGGGCGTGCCGATCGGGAGCGGGTCGGCGGAGCAGCTCGCCAGGAGGAGTGCGACGAGCGCCGTCTGCACGGCGCGGCGCAGGGATTGCGGCTTCGGTGTGAGTTTCATGGTGGCCCAGTTTGGTCGTCAAAATCGCGGCGATTGTCGCAGAACCTACATTCGTTTCCAGCGCCGGGCCATGGTGGACCAAGCGAACAGTCCCAGCACCGCCCACAGCCCGCTGTTTGGCGGCCGTGGCGCCGTCGAACAACCGCAGCCCGACCCGTCGGTGGGGTTGACCGCCGGCGGGCCTGGCGCATCGACAGCCATGTCCGCGCCCCCATCCCGCGCGATCACATCGCCGGCGTCCCCGGGCTGCGCGCCCATGTCCCCGCCCATGTCTACGGCGGGATCCGGGGCGATACACCCGCCGTTCCCGCCCCACAGCTCGGGTGCCGCGAGGGCGGTGAGGTTGTGCAGCAGCATGTAGTCGAGGCCATGATTGTCCTCGCCTTCGCTGTTGGGCGGGCCGACGTAGTGTTGCTCGCTGCGACGGATGAAGCGGTTCGACACCGTGAACCCGTGAACCGCCGGCCCGCCCGGCAACGGCGAGCCAGGAAACTCGCCCAGCGGCAGCTCGTCGAGCATCGCGCGCGCATCGTTGACCAGCTCATCGCGGTATGTGCACCAGTCGGCGGGCTGTCGCAACACCTGGTGCGCGAGCGGGTACAGCGACCAGCGGTGTCGTTCGGCGAGTGCG
>JBFIHF010000337.1:0-6922 GCA_041601915.1 Bradymonadaceae bacterium | reverse complement strand
GGCGACCTCGAACAGCGCCCAGAACTCGCCGATGAACCCGCCGCAGCCCGCGCCGGCCATCGCCACGACGGCGACGTACTGCGGCGTCCCCGCGGACCCCAACCCGACGACGTCGAGCCGACCCTCGGTGTGCCACGGCGCCTTCGACTTCTCCGTCGCCTCGTAGTCCTGCTGAATCGCCTTGAAGCCGGGGAGGGCGCGGAAAGCCGCCGTCGCCGACGCGGCGAGCGCCCCAGCGGCCACCGTCTTCAGCAGCGCGTCCGGCTTGGTCTGGGCTCCGTGTGCCCACTCTCCGCCTTTGCACGCCTTGTCGAGGCGCCCGATCAGGACGTGCCCGGGTCCGGAGGCGAGCTCCCAGATCTCGGCTGCGACCTGGGCATCGGACAGTTTGGCCTGGCCCTCGACCTCGCCGGCCCAGTACGCCTCTTGGCCGAAGTGCGGCACCGCGCGGGCGAGCAGATGCAACGACTTCACCTTTGCCGTGCACTCGGGCTGCGAGCCGATCACGACGAACGACTCGCCGACGAACTTCTGGAGCTCCGGCGACGGTTTCGCGAGATTCGCGATCGCCTCACCGCTGCGACTGATGAGCTTTGGCGTCCCCGCCGCGATGTTTGCGGTGTCTCTACGCAGCACCACCGCGTCCGGTCCCGCCAGCAGCGCGAGTCGCCGGGGGTCGTACTCCGGGATCGCGGCCGCGGCTGCGCCCACCAGGGTCGACTCCAGCATCTCCTCGCGTGAGATCCGCAGGACATCGCCCTCCAGGACGAGCACGAGCTGCTTGGGCCCAACGTCCTTGAACGTGCCGGACGCCCACGTCTGCTCGAATCGCGCGATCGCGGAGCGTCCGGCGAGCGCGATCTCGACGTCTGCCGCGCTGACATCCATCTTCTTGGCGAACATCCGCTTGCGGTCCTTCAGCCATCCCTCGCGGGCGTAGCTGAACTTCTTCGCGCCGACCCGCTTGATGCCTTCGAATTTCGCGGCGTACAGCTTCTGGTAGGCGTCGAAGTCGGAGCTGTTTTGCGCTGCGATCCATGCGGTGACCAGCGCCTGGGCGTCCGCTTCCACGAACAGCGGTTTGACCGCCGCCGGCTCGACCGCCGGGGTGGGCTCGGCAGCCTGCGCGGTCGTCGCCGCGGGCGTTGCCGCAACCGGGACTGCTGCCTCTTTGTCGCAGCTGGCAACGGCGAGCGCTATGAGTATGACCCATCTGATGTCGTTCATGCGCTGCAGTCTACGTGGGCACGTAGGTTCCGTCAGCTGTACGCTGCGCTCGCCCGACCTCGCAGAGGTGGATCAGGTGCGCCTCCGCGCTGCGCGTCGCGATCGGCCACACCGACATCGGGGCGTCGTCGTACGCATCGGGCACCAGCTCTGCGGCCGTCGCCGGCTTGCCAAATCGGCGCAACGCCTCCGCGATCCGCTCCTCTCGGGCCAGCCGATGGTCGATGTAGCCCTGCAGTCGCTCCGCCGGATTCACGACGACCCATCCGTGGGCTGGGTACAGCGCATGTGGGGCGAGGTCGCGGACGCGCTCCAGCGACGCCAGGTACTCGCCCATATGTCCATCCGGCGGGTTGACGATGATCGTCCCCGTCGACGCGATGAGATCGCCGCCGATCACGACATTCGTGCGCTCGTGGACGAAGCAAAGGTGGCCGCTGGCGTGGCCCGGCGTGAACAGGCACCGTAGCGAATCTGCGCCCAACTCCAACCGATCCCCGTCCTCGAGCAACCGCGTGACCGGGAATTCGACCTGTTCGGCCGTCTGGGCGTGAGCCCAGACCGCGCACCCGAAGCGCTTCACGAGGTCCCGAACTCCGCCGATGTGGTCGGCGTGATGGTGAGTCAAAACCACCGCGTCGAGGATGAAGCCGTCCTGCAGCATCTGGCGGACCAGCGTCGCCACCGCTTCGCGCTCCCGCTTGTACGGCGAGCCCGGGTCGATCACGACGAAGTGGTCGTCTCCGACGAACAGGCAGTTCGTGTGTGTCGCCGGCGGGATCGTCGGCGACCGCAGCGGCACGACGTAGATCCCAGGCATCATGAGCCACTGCGCGTAGTGGAACGGGACGTCGTCGGAGTGAATCTCGATCTCGGCCGCGTGCTCGACCGCGACCATCGCTTCGAGGTGCCGCCGGATCGGGAGTGTGACGAAGCGCTCGACCGCATGCCACGCCCGTAGCGCCTCCTCCGGCCGCGTCCACTCCCCGGCACACAGCTCCACGGCCAGCAGGTGGTCCGCGATCGCCTCGCCGAACGCCGCGTCCTCGGCGTCCGTCAGGGCGATCACGAAGAACTCCGAGTCGAACTCGATGTCGAACCAGGCCGGCGTATGCCAGCGGCCGGTGGGAAGAAACCGGTCCGCCGCGATCGAGATCTCGTGATCGGCCAGCAGTGCAGAGAAGGGGACACCGCTGTGAAGTTCGCTGCGCAGTTCGGCCAGCGCCGGATCGGTCGACACGTGGCGCACGCCCGTCGTCGTCACGAGGAGCCCCATCTCCTCAAACGTCTCGCGCGCCGCGCATCCGTAGGCGGAGTGGGGCGGAGTGCCAGGTTCCAGCTCGCCGCCTAACGGGAGCGCGTCGTCGTCGCCCTCCACGGACCCGCCCGCGAATGCCCAGAACCCGCCCAGAAATGCCATTTCCGGCTGGCGCTGCGACCAGAACACCTCGAGCGCGTTTCCGCGGCCGCGAGTCAGCGCGATGACGGACGAAGCTTTCATACGAGCATCGTTACACCATCGATCGGCGTACGTCTGCCCTCCACAGCGTTCACGACCATCGCGACGACCTCCTCGAACCTGTGGATCGCCGCACCGCGCGCCCATTTAGCGATCTGACGTGCGACCGGCACGAGCCGTGCACAAGACCCGCCGAATGACTTTTTTGGAGGATCGGGCGCCAATGTCGTGCTCGTCCTCAGATTTCTGAGGTGATCGAGATGTGGACGCCAAACCGAGAACCATCGTCGGGCCGCCGCGCACGCGGGTTTGCCAACTCCAGCATCACCGCCCAAGTCGGTGGCACGCGATCTGCTGCTGCCCAGGGCCGTGCACGTTCTTTCGCTATTGATAGCTGGCTGCGATACATTGGTGTCGAAAGCTCATTGGAGTTTATCGTGATGCAACGAAGGGTATTTTCCCTGTGGCGACTCGTTTTTTTCGTCGCCCTCGTCGGCTCGCTCTCCGCGGGCTGTAATGGATGCAAAGGCGAGCAGGGGACCAACGACTTCTTCGATCCCGCCCACTTCGGCGAGTTCGAGTTCGACGGCGAGCCCGACATCGAGGGGCCCCAGCGCCTGTTGTTCGGCGACCTCGAGATTGGCGAGACCGGCCGCGTCACCACCGAGATCAAGAACGTCGGACGCGAGACGCTCAAGATCAACGATTGGACCATCAGCGACGGGTTCATCCTGAGTTTTGCCGATGGACTGGATGCTCCGGCCGAGATTCGACCCGGCGGCTCCGTGATCATCGGGATCTCGTTCTTCTCGAACGATGACGAAGAGCACCGCGGCACCTTGATGATCGATTCGAACGATCCGGACGAATCGGAGTTCGTGATCGATCTGTTCGTCAACGCGAAGTTCCCTTGCCTCGAGACCCTGCCTGACGATGCCGTCGATTACGGCGAGGTCGACATGGACGAGCGAGTCGACCGCACGATCGTCGTCCGTAACTGCAGCCCCAACGCGCCGACGACCTTCGAACTGCTCGGGTTGCGCGGCGATCCGGAGTTCTCGTTCTCCCGCGATCCCGGCTTCGAAACCATGACTCTCGAGGTCGGCGAATCGATCGAGCTCGTGGTCGGTTTTCAGCCACCTCGCGCCGGCGCCTACACCGCGAAACTTCACTTTCAATCCGACGACGAGTTCCGCCCCGAGCACGCCGTCGAACTGCGTGGTCGCGGCTCCGAAGGCAAGTGCCCCAACGCCGGAATCCTCGGCACCTCCGACCTCGGCCTCGGCGACTTCAACGCCCGGCCCAACGCGACGTTCGAAACGATCCCGCTCGATCGCCTGAAGATGAAGGACGCCAGCGTCGCCTACGACGGCAAGATCCTCGACAAGTGGGAGTGGTCCCTGATCTCCAAGCCCGCCGATAGCGCCGCGTCACTGGTCAATCCGCTCACATCGATGGAGCAGGAGATGTTCCTCGACCTCGCGGGGACGTATGTCATCGAGATGAAGGTCTGGGACAATCAGGGCGCGCAGAGTTGCGACACCGCCCGGGTCACCATTCACGCCGTCGCCGACGAAGACATCCACATCCAGCTCGTCTGGGATACCCCCAACGATCCGAACCAGGATGACTCCGCCGGCTCCGACGTCGACCTCCACCTGCTGCACCCCAATGCGGGCACGGTCTGGAACGACAACCCCTGGGACTGCTTCTGGCAGAACCTGATCCCGGACTGGGGCACCTCGCGGCCGCCCGGAGTCGACTCGTTCGACTGTGAGCGCCAGCCCGATCGTCAGGGCTGCCACGACGACCCGTCGCTCGACATCGATGACGTCAACGGTTGGGGGCCGGAGAACATCAACCTCAACAACCCCGAGCCGAACCGCATCTACAAGGTCGGCGTGCACTACTTCAGCGACCACGGCTACTCGGTCAGCTTCGCCACCGTCCGTATTTTCATCGGCGGTGTGATGCGCGCGGAGTACCGACGCCAGCGCCTGATCGACCAGGAGTTCTGGCACGTCGCCGACATCGCGTGGCCGTCGGGGTCGATCACGCCGAAAGGCCAGATCTACCCGAGCTTCCCCTGATCTAGCGCCGCGAGCATTGCGCCCTTGCGGCCCAGGAGTTCGTCGGCGAAACCCACGAGGATCCGGTTCGGTTCCGCACGGGGCCGATCGTCGAGAACCGCCCGCAGCGCCGCGCCTTCCTCGCCGGGCGCGCTCCACAAGCACCGCAGGATGAACGCCACCGCCGTCGACCGGCTGATCCCGGCGTTGCAATGGCAGTACACGAGCTTCGCCGTGCGCAGGATGGTGGCGTGTTTGATCAGCACCGCGACGTGCGCGGGCCCTGGTGGCACGACGCCGGCATCGAGGATCAGATCCGACTCGACGATATCGTGAAACTCGAGCCGCAGATGCAGCGGATTCATGGCCTGGAAGCCGTACGGCGTCGGCGCGCCCGGCTCGCCGATCGAGACGATCGCGCAGCGCGGGCCCAGCGTCATGATCTCGTCGTTCGCCTCCGGCAGCGAGCGCGCGACGACGTCCGGCGAGATCATGCGGCCGCCACGAGTTCATTGTCGCGCCAGCTCAGCGGCACGTAGATCGTCTCCCCGAACCGCGACTCCGGGTCCCCAACGAGCCGCACCCGCAGGTAGTCCTCGGTGACGCCCCACGCCTGATTCTCGACCACGATCTCGGCGGCCTGGCCTGCGCGGCCCTGCATGTACCGCAGGCCCTTGGCGAGCACGATGTCGCGCAGCTCGCGGCTGCGCTCGGCCTGCACGTCGCCGCGCACATGATCAGGCAGCGTCGCGGCGTGCGTGCCGTCGCGGACCGAGTACGCGAAG
The DNA here is from genome assembly GCA_041601915.1 of Bradymonadaceae bacterium. GTDB lineage: Bacteria > Myxococcota_A > Bradymonadia > Bradymonadales > Bradymonadaceae > JBFIHF01. The sequence continues at coordinate 1,382 of JBFIHF010000337.1, read as the reverse complement.
ACGTGCGAGTACGTGTACGGCAGCTCTTCCACCAGCGCGCGCGTCTCGGCGTGTTCCGCCTCGGTCTCGCCGGGGAACCCCACGATGATGTCCGCACCGAGCCCCAACACCGGCATGCGGTCCGCGATCTGGAGCACCCGGCTCCGATACTGCTCACGCGTGTGCCAGCGCCGCATCCGCCGCAGCACGCCATCGGACCCCGACTGCATCGGCACGTGTAGATGTGGGACGAGTCCGTTGCCGTCGACGAGGATCTCGACCAGCTGATCGTCGATCTCCGTCGCCTCGACCGAACCGAGCCGGAAGCGCGTCGACGGAACCTCCGTCACGAGGCGCGCGACCAGCGACGACAGCGAGCTCGGCGCATCCAGATCCAGCCCGTAGTGGCCGATGTGAATTCCGGTCAGCACCAGCTCGCCGTGATGCTCGGCCAGCTGCAGCGCCTCGCGCACGACCTCGTCTGCGCTGCGCGAACGGCTCGCACCCCGCGCGATCTGCGTCGCACAGAACGAACATCGCCGATCGCAGCCGTCCTGAATCTTGAGCCACCCGCGCGTGCCGCGCTGATCGCGGATCAGCAACTCCGCGCCGATCGGTTCGGCGTCTTCCGCCGTCAACACGCTCGCCACTTCGGTCGGATCGTGGCCGCGCACGACCTCGAAGACCTCCGCCATCCTTCGATAATCGTCCGGCCGCATCGCTGCCGAGCAGCCCGCCACCACGATCTGCGTGTTCGGATTCGCGCGCTTCAGCCTACGGATCGCCTTGCGCGCCTCCGCGTCGGCCTGATTCGTCACGGTGCACGTGTTCACGATGCACGCGTCGGCGGTCTCCGGGCCGTCGACCACCACAGCACCGCGCGCCTCGAGCTCCTGGCGGAACTTCTCGGTGTCGTACTGGTTGGCCTTGCAGCCGAATGTCACGAAATGGACTTTCACCCGCCGAATCTGACGCAGCGTCCCCAACATTTCAACGGCGTTCTGCGACGGGCAGCCGCGTGATGCCGTTGTTGGCCCATGCTGCCGTGTCGACGCCGCCCGACCTGCGATGCGAAGTCGCGACCCGCGCCGACAGACGACCCCAACGTCCTCCCATGAACACAGCCTCTCCAGCACCTCGATGACGATTCTTCGCAACGAAACGCCGCGTCGGTCGATAACGGGGGGTCGAAATTGGTGGCGGCTTCTCGATCGAGCTACCGGCGTCGACTGCGCGGGATCCGGCTCGCCGCAAACGAGCCGGCCGGTCATGAGTAGGATGGGGCGATCGCGTGGTGCGAGTTGCCCGGGTACTCAAAATGCGCCGACTGAAACGAAGGGACTCAAAAAGCCCGGGATTTCCTTCCAGCGGACACCAGGCCCGAAGCACCGGGCCCGTCCCGG
>JBFIHF010000336.1:0-6928 GCA_041601915.1 Bradymonadaceae bacterium | reverse complement strand
GCACGGCTTCGGCGCGATCGTCGAAGCATGGCAGGGCCAGCCCGTGTCCGTGGTGCCCGCGAATCCCGTGACGAAGGCCGTCGTCGGCGTGATCGAGGCCGCCCGCACCGGCGTGGTAAGCGAAGCGATGCGCGAGCTCGCCGAGGCGTCGCGCGCCACCGCAGATCGGCGCGCCTTTCGCCCCGTGATGCTGGCGCTGCTCCGCGCAGCGCCGCACACCGACGAGCCCGACGCCAGCGCGGCCCTGACCGAGGTCGCGTTGCACTACGCGGCGCGCGCCCCGGCGCCGTCTTGCGGCTTTCTCGCGCTGGCGACGCTGCTGTTCGATCACGGCCACGATCGGGCCGGCGCCGCCCTCACGCGGCGCGGGCTCGACGAAGGCGAACGCGACGAACTCTGCGTCGTGCGCTCCGTCGCCTGGGCCGCACAGCACGGCAGCGATCGCGAGATGCTCGCGTGGCTCGAGACGGCGCTGAGCTGAGCGCCCACGCGCCCTAGCGAGTGGGCAGGGGCGACGAGACGAAGACGTGGAGGGTGCCGGGCGTGTCACGACCGCGCTCCACGACGAGGAGGTCGTCCAGACCATCGCCGTCGAGATCGGCCGCGACGATGTCACCCAGGCGCACCGCCCCGTCGAGCGTGGCGAGCACGGTGCGGGCGTAGGTCCCATCGGGCTTACTGAGCAACCCGACGACCGTGGCGTCGTCGACGCTCGTGATCGCGATGTCCGGCGTTTCGTCGTCGTTGGCGCGCAGCAACGTGATGCCGTAGGGCGATGGCATCGCGATGAGGCGATCGGCGTCGTTGGCGGGCAAGTCGAGCGCCGCCATGAGCGCACCGCCCAACAGATCCGCCGCGATCACGTCCGGCGTCCCGGAACCATCGAGGTCGAGGATCGCGAAGTTGATGACGCCGTCGCCCAGGCCAAACGGCGCGCTGGCCGCGAAACTCCCCGCGCCGTTGTTCTGCAGCATGATCGCGGACTTCGTGCCGAGCAACACGACGAGATCGTCGTCGATGACCTGCAACGCGCGGGGTTGCAGGCCGATGCTCGCCAGCGTTTCGGGGCCGAACGTCGAATCACCCCACGGAAACACCGCCACGCTCGATCCGGGCTCGTTCTCGGTGCCGGCGAGGCTCACGGCGAGGTCGATGTCACCGTCGCCGTCGAAATCGGCAACGGCCAAGCCGTCGGGGAGCGCGGTAACGCTGAGCGAGATGTGGAAAGGGGTCGCGCCGGGGTCCAGCACGATCTCGACCCGGGACTCTCCGTCGACCGAGATCGCGATGTCATCGATGCCGCTGCCGTCGAAGTCGGCGGCGACCACGCTGGTCGCGCGTTCGAGGCTGTCGCCATCCTCGCGAAACGCCCCATCCCCGTTGCCAAAGAAGAACTGCGTGTCCGCGGAGAACTGATTGACGATCACGACGTCCGGGAACCGGTCGCCGTCGAGGTTCGCGATCACCGGCCGACGGGGCTCGTCGCCGAGCACATAGGTGGTGCGAAGCCGATACCCTGCCGCGCTGGCGTTGTTCGTCGCGTTGGGGATCGTCTGATTGTTGGTCCCCGCGGTGGAGCCGTTGTTCGTGGCGCCGGTCTTGGTCGGGCCGTCCGAGCACCCGGCCAGGGCGACGACGAGCAAGCCAAGGCTCTTAATCGAGAGTGACATTCAACCGCCTGAGTTCGGTGGCGAGCGACTCCCGGGCGTCCGGCAGTGCTTCGTTGTAGGGATAGGTGTCGTCCGCCTTGTCCAGCAGCCGCTGCGCATCGGCGAGCAGACTCTGAACACGGCGCTGCGTGTTGGGCACGCGCGCGGCGAGTGCGGGTGTCAGCGCAACTTGCGCGATGATCTTCCGCGCTTCACCAAGGTCTTCGTAAGACAGCAACATCGCGCTGTTGCGGTGGCCGGGGCACACCTCGAGCCCCGCTTCAAACGTGACGCGACGCGCCGGGCCGGTCTGGTTCTCGCCGACGAAGACGAGAAAATCGGCGCAGCGTGAGTTGTGACCGAATGCGGAGTCGAAGCTCACCAGCCGAGCGAACAGGTCGCGGTTGAAGGGGCGTGCGACGTCGATGAGCGCGGCGAAATCGGCACTCTCGTCGCGTCCCAGCCGCCGCAACGACCAGCACGTCTCCACCACGGCGGAGATCATCGTCGTGACGGCGAGCTCCGTAAACCCCACGGCCGTGAAGTACTCGCTGACCCACCGGAACGGGCCGAGCAGGGCGTCGCCGGTGGCTGCGCTGAGGTCGATCTCGGTGACGGACTTCTCGAAGCGCCCGACCAGTTCGGCGTTCACCGACGCGCAGGCCTGCTGGGCGAGTTGTTGCAGACGCCGCAGCGTCCCGTGCGGGTCGGCTCGATCGGTCGCGACGGTCGCCAGCTGTTGGAGCGCGCGCCACGCGAACCGCAGCCGGCGGCTCTCGACCTGAGGTGCGTCGCCGGGCCTCGCGAGCCCGGCGGCCTCGCGAAGGTCCGCGCGGCGGTCGTCGATCAACCCGTCGAGCATCTCCCGCAGCATCTGCGCGCGGTCGGGGCCTTCGTCGGACAGCTTGGGCGCGATGTCGTCGAAGAGCGTGCCGGGATAGTCGCTCGCAAACACCCGCGCCCACGCGTCGACCGACTGGTTCCAGGTCCACGCCGCACCGTCCCAGTCTCGCGCGTGCGCAAATCCCTCGCAGAAGCGCCCGAACAGCAGGGCGTGGTGGTGGTCGCTCGCCGCGGAGAACCCCGCGGCCACGGCCGCCTCCCACGCTCGCGGCCATGCCTCGGGATTGTCGATGACCGGCTCGATCGCCGCCCAACCCGGATCGGCGCGCAGCGTGCTCGCCCAGCCGCGAAGACGGCGAATCTCGTCGTCGTCCGGGGACACGCGCTCCAGCGACAGGCGCCGCACCAGCGGGGGAACGATCGCGTTGGCGCGAAGCGCACCGTGCAGTGCCCGATGCTCGCGCGCCCAGACGCTCATTCGCTTTCGTCGGCGCGGGACGCCGGCCACTCGCCGTCCTGCAGCTCGGAGCCGTGCAGCAGCAGAAACGGTCGATGGGCGGGGTTGAACAGATACACGGCGGCCGGGACCGCCGGCCCGTTGGTGTTGCGCAGCCGCGCCACGCGCACCCCCGTCCGCAGATACAACGACCCCTCGTCGTCCTCGCTGAAACGCTCGATCTCGTCCGCGATCGCGAATAGCGACGCTTCCTGGCCGGACCGGATGTACAGGAGATCTCCGAACACGACGCCCGAGCCCGGCATCGCGGCGGGGTACCCGTCGTCGAGGTGCCACAGGTCGTGCCCGGTGATCATCGCGGGATCGTACTGCTCGATGAAGTCCGAAATCTGCCGCCAGTGTCGCCCGCCGGGGCGCAGGGTCCCGTACACGAAAAGGGTGCGAAACTCGCCGATCATGCGGTCGCCTCTTGCCGCCGGCAGATGTCGAGGAGCAGCGACTCCATCAACACCCGATCCGAGAGTCGACTGGACTTGAGCGCGAGGTCGGTCTCCACGAGCTTTCGTCGAATCACCTCGACCTCGCGTCGGGCGAAACGCCGCGCGTCGGCTTCGTAGTTCTTGAGGAAGAACGGGCTGACCCCGACGGCTTTCACGGTGGCGTTCTTGTCGAGCCGCGCGATTTTCGGATCGTGCAGCCGCCCCACGATCCGAAAGTGCCGGGCAAACATCGCGGTGATGCCGATCGCGGACTCGCCGGCCGTCAACATGCGGTCCAAGATCTTGAGCGCGTCGCCGAACTTGCGGCCGCCGACCGCGTCGGTGAGGTCGAAGATCGACTTGACGCGCGTGTCGCTGACGATCGCCTGCACGTCCTCGAGCGTGGCCTGCCGCCGGTCCGCACCGATGTAGAGGTCGATCTTGCCCAGCGCGCCGACGAGCGTGGCGAGGTCGGTGCCGACCGCCTCGACGAGGTACGCCAACGCGGCGCGGTCGAGTCGCAGTCCGAGCTTCTTCGCCTGGCGCTCCACCAGCGGCGCGACCTCGTACTCCCGCAGCTCCTTGAACTCGTAGACCTGCGCGGCTTTCTTGAGCGCCTTGACCGCGGCGCTGCGCCCATCCGGCTTCTTCGACGCCGTCATCGCCACCATGATCAGCACGGTCGTGGGAGATGGATCGTCGAAGTACTCTCTGAGCGCGTCGAGCTCCGCCGTCGCCATCGCCTGCATGTCTTGGACGAGCACCACCCGTCGGGCCGTCATGAACGGGAGCGTCTCGGCGGCGCTGCGGATCGGATCGGCGGTCGCGTCGTTGCCGCGGAACTTCTGAAAGTTGAACTCGTTGGCGCCGCCCTTCAATGCGGCGTCGATCACGGCCTCGGCGGCGCTCTGCAGCATGAAGCTGTCCTCGCCATGGAGGTAGTACACCGGGGCGGGGGCGCCGGACTTGAGGTCCTTGAAGATTTCGCGGCGGTCCTTGGCCATTCCTTCACCGCTCGAGGTAGCCCGCGAGATCGATCGCGACGGCCGGAAACGAAAGGCGTGCCGCGGACTCCGCCGCACGCCGACGTCCTAACCTACGATCTGTTGCGGTGAGTGCCAACTGTGCATCGGCGGTGTGGGTCGTGACGAGCGTCCCGTCCACGCGGCATGCGGTGGAGACGGCAACGAACGCCGTGTCGCCGAAGCCCTCGTCGCGCTCCAGAGCAATGTCGCACTCCACCACGTCACGTCGCTGATTGGCGCCGGTCCACGTGGCCGTGCGCACCCCGGCGCGGTGCAGCTCGCGGACCAGTTCGCGTGTCAGCGCGGCGGCGTCGGCGCCGGCATGGGCATCGATGTCGATTGTGCGAACCACGATCGGTCGCGTCACGGTGTGCTCACCCGCGCGATCGGCCCAGCCGTAGCTGGCGCAACCGCATGTCATGACGCCCAGGGCGAGCAGCACCCGCCTCAATTGCGGAACTCCTCGTAGGGCTGCCCGACCTGCACCTCGAAGCTGAACTCACCGGTGAAGGTTTCCGCCACGCTGTTGCCGTCCCAGTCGACCAGCGCGCCGTCAATGGAACCGGCGATCGTGTCCCCCGGCTCCTGCGAAAACTGGTCGAACGTGACGTCGCCGGTGATCACGGGGTATTCGGCGATGCTCGGCGTTCCCGCGGGCGTGGAGCCGAGGATCCCGATCGGCGGGCAGCTGTGGCCGAGCGCCATGCCTGCGGCAATGCGGGTGTCATCGGTGACGAGCGGCGACGTCGGGATCGGGGTCCCGAGCGGGACCGATGCGAAGTCGAACACCTCGAAGTACACGACGTCGACGAACTGGAAGTTGCCGCCGCGGGACTGAAAAAACAGGCCCACCGACTCGTCACGCTCGCGGGATGCGTGAAAAATGGGTACGAACGGGAACGCGATGTCGAAGCATGCGGCGTACGCTGGCGCGATGCCGCTGACTTCGAAGCGACCTGATGCGGGCTTCGCGCAGCCGGCCAGCGAGAAGATCACAAACAACAGGATCGTGGCGCGGATGGGCATGAATCGTTGACGCACAGGGTTGGGTTCTTAAGATTCCTGCGCAGAGTAGTCCGGTCTTTCGCGTGGGTCCACCTCGCACTCCGCCACACCAAGCGAGCCAATGAGCGACGAACTGCGAAAGGAAAAGCCATCTCCCGAATCCGGGCCGAGTGAACCCCCGGTCCGCCGCTATCTGTGGTGGATGCTCGCCATCGCGCTGCTGGCGGTGGTGCTGACACAGCTGCTCTCCAGCCCCATGGTGACCGGCGAAGTGCCGATCTCGTACAGCGAGCTCAAGAGTCACATCAGCGCCGGGGATATCAAGCTGGTCAACCTGACCGACGACACGCTGTACGCGACGCCGACCGAGGAGGCGCTGAAGGCCGCGCAGGCCAAGCACCCCGATATCGAGTTCAAGCGGTGGCGGTCGACGAAGATGCGCGACGACGACAGCCTGATCGCGTTGCTCGATGCGAACAACGTGGGCTACGAGGCGACGTACACCGAAAGCTGCCAGGGGACCTTCTTCTGGTTCTGGATTTTGGGCGTCGGCGGTGTGTTCCTCATCTGGTCCCTGTTTCTGCGTCGCGATGCGATGGGCGCGAATCCCGCGATGAGCTTTGGCCGCAGCAAGGCGAAGCTGAGCGTCGAGGAGGCGTCGTCCGTCACGTTCCAGGACGTCGCCGGGTGCCAGGAGGCGATCGAGGAACTCGAGGAGATCGTCGAGTTTCTGTCCAACCCGGACAAGTTCACGCGGCTCGGCGGCAAAGTGCCGCGCGGGGTGCTGCTCGTGGGCCCGCCGGGCACGGGCAAGACGCTGCTCGCCCGCGCGGTTGCTGGCGAAGCGGGCGTACCGTTCTTCAATCTCAGCGGCTCCGATTTCGTGGAGATGTTCGTCGGCGTCGGCGCCGCACGCGTGCGAGACTTGTTCGAGCAGGCCACCCACCAGGCGCCATGCATCATCTTCGTGGATGAACTGGACGCGATCGGCAAGTCGCGGCAGGCCAATCCGATGCAGTCCAACGAGGAACGCGAGCAGACGCTCAACGCGTTGCTCGTGGAGATGGACGGCTTCGAAGCCAACGCCGGCGTGATCTTGCTGGCTGCAACCAACCGTCCGGAGGTCCTCGATCCGGCGCTGTTGCGCCCCGGGCGCTTTGACCGTCAGGTCGTCGTCGATCGGCCCGACGTCCGGGGGCGCGAGGCGATTCTCAAAGTCCACGCCAAGCTCGTGGTTCTGGACGACAAGGTGGATCTGCAGCTGCTCGCGGCCCAGACTCCGGGGTTCGTGGGTGCGGATCTGGCGAACATCGTCAACGAAGCCGCGCTGCTCGCAGCTCGCAACGACAAAGACTCCGTCGAGATGGACGACTTCCAGGAAGCGATCGAGCGCGTCATCGCGGGGCTGCAGAAGAAGAGCCGTCGACTCAGCGATCACGAGAAGGACATCGTCGCGTACCACGAGACCGG
>JBFIHF010000335.1:0-6983 GCA_041601915.1 Bradymonadaceae bacterium | reverse complement strand
GGCGGCGCCGCTGTTCGACGAGGTGTTGGCTGGAGCCGGCACCGCGACCGTGATGTTCCCCAACGCCGGTAGCTTCCACTACCGCTGTCGGCCGCACGCCAACATGACCGGCGTGGTCGTGGTCCCCGACCCCTGACGCACTAGACCCAGCAGCCCGCGGACCAGCGGGCGGACGGCCTAGACCTGAAGGCGTCGCGGCAGCACGTCGGCGACGCCTTCGAATGCTTCCTCGTCGGTGTTCCCCAGCGAGATCACGTCGAACTTGCCCGAGCCTTCCAGCGGGCCGACGTTGTACAGCACGAAGCGCCCTTGCTGGGTGCTCGGGTCGTACAGCAGGTCCGCCAGCGCTGCGCGCAGCTCGTCGAACGTGACCCCCACCAGCGCGGGTCGCACGAAGTCCTGGGCGAGGTACGGCTTGCGCTGACCCTGCTCGTCGCGCCATCCGACGCGATCGACGAGAAACATCGGGGTGCTTGTCCCGCCCCAGCGTCCGTTGCATTCGGTGAAGCGGAGGTCGAACTCGCCGGCCGGATCGCCCAGCACGATGAAGTCGAACGAGCAGCGGCCCACGTACCCCATCGCCTGGAACGCCGCCGAGACGAGCATCGAGGCGCGGGTGAGCTCAGCGTGCAATGACGCCGGCAGACGCGAGGGCCGGCTGCCGAGGAACACCTTCTCGACCCCCTCGAGCAGCTGCTCGTAGATCCCCTCGATGACCGGGTCCCCCGCGCCCATCGGCGGAATCCACATCTGCGTCGATGGAGAGAGGTCGGTGTCGCCCCACTCCACGGCCAGCACATCCTCGACGCCGTCCCACTCCGTGCGGGTCAGAAACGCGGCGATGACGCGCGCGACCTCGTCAGGGGATGTCTCGCGAATCCAGGGGGCGTCGAAAACGAGGTTCCCCATCGCAGAGGCGCACCGCGTGCGCTTGAGCCCGACGTGGGTGCTGTGCGCCGCGATCGAAGCGAGTGAGCGCGCAAGGGCGTCGACGTCGTTCGACACCTCGGTGCGCATGATCCAGCCTTCGCCCACGACACCCTGCGCGACGGCGCTCAAGCAGGATTTGTCGTTCGCCGTCCACAGCGCGGACGGCGTCGGGCCGAGGACCTTGACCGGCGTGGACGTCTCCGCCGCGAGCGCCGCTCCCAGCTCCCAGACATCGGAGATCGCCATGTACGGGTGCAACAACACGCGCTCCGAGCGCGACGCCCACTCGCACAGATCGCGCCACGCCTTGCCGGCGCGGCACGCACGCGCGACAGCCGTCGGACTGCCGACCGGATCGGCGAGCACGAGGCGCGGAGACCCGAGCTGCAACACGTCCCGACAGTACGGCTCGTACCCCGGCGACATCGGGGTCACGGCGGCGAACACGTCGCCGTCGAATGCACGCACGCGGGCGCGATGTTGGTAGCGTTCGACGCCGGTCACGACCGAGACGAACGGGATGGCGCTGACGTCCTCGAGGTGCAGCGTCGGCAGCTTCCCGCTCTTTGCCGCGGCGAATGACTCGCCATCGCATTCCAGTCCCGACCACTCGTGGTGGTGGTTGTGCTCGCGCGCCCAGTCGGCGCCAAACTGGCGTGCCTGTGTCAGGTCCATGAGAGTATCCGCATCTGAGGTGCTCGCCGCATCGTCCGGTGCACACGTCCTACCCGCAAAGTGGACTGGGCACCATCACTGCGCGACAGATTCTGGGGGCTCCCACCGCTTCGTCGGGGGGGCCTGTTCGGTGGGCGAAAACTTGGCCGGCGCGATCGGCGCCGCATCAGCCGCATCAGCCGCAGGCGCCGTCGGGGCCGTCGGGGCCTCGGGTTCGGGATCGAACACGCGACCCTCAAACGGGCGCTTCGCGAGCTTTGTGGCCGCGGCGGGCGCCGGCCTGGGGCGCGCCGCCGCCGGCGGCCGATGAGTCGGTGCAGGAGCCGGAGCCTCGGCCTCAGGCCCACCGGCATCCTGCGTGCCGACGTCGGCCGCGACCGGCCCTGGATCGACGATCGGCTCCAGCGGAGACGGCGTGGGCGGCACCTCGATCGCGACCGGACTCACCGTCGGCGCCGGCGGCGCAGGCGCGGAGTCGGCCGTGAGCCCCAGAGCGATCGCGACGACTCCGACGGCGAGCATCAGCACGATCGCCACGACGATCCGACCGCTGTGGGGCGGTTCCAGAACTACGGCGGGCGCCAGCGCCGGCGCGGTGCTGGGGACGGACGGTGGGGCCACGACCTCCGCCGCGACGAGGCCTGGCGGCGGCACGGTTTGAGGTTGAGTCATCGCCGTGGGTGTCACCGGCGGAGCGGTCAGCTCGCCCGATTCGCGCTCCAGGCGCTCGAGTTCGGCCGACGCTTGCGCGGGATTCATCGGCGGGTAGAGCGTGGGCACCGCCACGGGCTCCGGGGTGCGCACGAACACCATCGTCGACCCGCTATCCATCATGATCGTCGACGGATCGATCTGCGCGAACATCTCCGCGAACAGCGTCGCATCCGCCAGTCGATCCCGTGGATTGGGAGTCAGCGCCAGTTTGAGCATTGCGCCAAACTCGCCTTCCAACAGCTCTTCGGGAATCGCCAACTGCCCCGTGAAGTGGCGATTGCACGACTTCACGAAGCTCTCACCGGACGGTACCGCGGGCGTTCCGGTGATCGCCTCCACGAGGATCAATCCCATCTGGTAGACGTCGAGCGCCGGCGTCACCAGCGTGTCCGTGATGTACTCGGGCACCATGTACTGTGGTGTACCCACGATGAGCCCCGTCATCGTCAACTTGTCCTCGTGCACGACCCGTGCGACCCCGAAATCGACGAGGCAGAACGCCTCCCGCGGGGTCCCCGGATGGGTCAGGAAGACGTTCTGGGGCTTGATGTCCTTGTGCACGATCCCCAGCGCATGCCCCTGCCCGAGCCCCTCGAGCATCGGGACGAACAGTTGCTGAGCACGCGCCGGCAGCAGCGGTCCCTTCTGTTGGAGCTCCGCCGCCAGATCCCGCCCCTCGAGCAGCTCCATCACGAGGTACGCTTCACCGTCGTCCTCGGGCACCCCGAAATCGTAGATCGTCACGATGCCGCGGTGGTTGATTCGCCCGGCCGCCATCGCTTCGCGGCGAAAGCGCTCGCGGAGTTCGGCGGTCTGCTGTGCGGAGCGGGCGCGGTTCGCGACATCGAGCAACTTCACCGCGACGTCGCGGCCGATCTGGGTGTCCCAACCCCGGTAGACCGATCCAAATCCGCCGCGGCCGAGCAAGCCATCGAGGCGGTAGCGAGAAGCCACCATGCGGCCGATGTTCACATCCTCCGCCGTCATAAGGCTCCCTGAGGCCACTCGGATCGGGGATTCAAGTATACGGCAATCCGCCCCACTGACTACCTGCTGTCATCGTGTTAACTTCTCCGACGATGAAACACTCACCTGATCAGCCGGACGAATCGCTCGAGGTTGGACCGCCCGCCGAGGTCGCAGGTGGCGTGCCCGCGATCGTCGAGACGACCCGCCAGGTGCTGTCCAAGACCGGAATCGCGCGCGGGACTCGAGCGCTGCTCGCGCTCAATCAGCAGGATGGCTTCGACTGCCCGGGGTGCGCCTGGCCCGATCCCAAGGAACGGTCCGCGGCGGAGTTCTGCGAGAACGGCGCGAAGGCCGTGGCCGACGAGGCGACGACGCGGCGCATCGACGCGGCGTTCTTCGCCCAACACTCCATCGTCGACTTGCTCGGCCAGACCGACCAGTGGCTCAACGACCAGGGTCGACTGACCCGCCCGATGCGAAAGCGCGCCGACGCCACCCACTACGAACCGATCTCGTGGGACGAGGCCTTCGACCTGATCGGCGAGGAGCTGCGCGCACTCGACGATCCCGACGAGGCCGCGTTCTACACCTCCGGCCGCACCAGCAACGAGGCCGCATTCCTGTACCAGCTGTTCGCGCGGTCGCTGGGGACGAACAACCTGCCGGACTGCTCGAACATGTGCCACGAGTCCAGCGGCGTCGCGATGACGGAGGTCATCGGGATCGGCAAAGGCACGGTCCTGCTCGAGGATTTCGACCTCGCCGACGTGATCTTCGTGTTTGGCCAGAACCCCGGCACGAATCACCCGCGGATGATGACGGCGCTGCAGCGCGCGGCGCGCAACGGCTGCCGCATCGTGAGCGTGAACCCCCTCAAAGAGGCCGGGCTGAAGAGCTTCATCCATCCCCAAGAGGTCACGACGCTGCTCGGATCGGGGACCCGCCTCACAGAGCTGTTCGTTCAGGTGAAGCCCAATGGCGACGTTGCGCTCATCGCCGGCCTCATCAAGGCGATGCTCGAGCTCGAACGCGCGACCGGCGGGGTGATCGACCAGCGGTTCGTCGAGGCGCATACGACGGGCTACGACGCGCTCGTCGCCGCGATCGATGCCACGACCTGGGACGAGATCGTCGACGGCTCCGGCGTCACGGAGCCGATCATTCGCGACGCGGCCGAGATCGCGGCCCATGCGAAACGGATGATCGCGTGCTGGGCGATGGGCCTCACCCAACACCGCAATGGCGTCGCCAACGTTCAGGCCGTGATGAACCTCCTGCTGCTCGGTGGTCACATCGGGCGCCCTGGTGCGGGCGCATGCCCGGTGCGGGGCCACAGCAACGTGCAAGGAGACCGCACCGTCGGAATCACGGAACGGCCCAGCGACGACTTCCTTGACCGCCTTGCCCAGACGTTTGGCATCGATCCACCGCGCGAGCACGGCCTCGACACCGTGCACGCGATCAAGGCGATGCATGCTGGCGGCGTGAAGGTCTTCGTCGCGCTGGGCGGCAACTTCCTCAGCGCAACCCCAGACACGAATTTCACCGCCGACGCGATACGGCGCTGTCGGCTGACAGTTCAGGTGTCCACAAAGCTCAACCGATCGCACCTCGTCACCGGACAAGAGGCGCTGATCTTGCCGTGCCTGGGACGCACGGAGCGAATCGAACGCCCCGGCGGCGCGCAGTTCGTGACGGTCGAGAACTCGATGGGGCTCGTCCACCGCAGCCGTGGCAAGCTCCCACCCGCGAGCCCCGACCTCCTCAGTGAGCCGGAGATCGTCGCGCGCCTCGCCGTCGCCACGCTGGGCGACGACCATGTCGTGCCGTGGATGAAGCTCATCGACGACTTCGACGCGATCCGAGACCGCATCGCCCTCGTCGTCCCGGGTTTCGAGCACTACAATCAGCGCGTGCGGAACCCCAACGGGTTCGAGCTCCCGAACGGCCCGCGGCACGGCGAGTTTCCGACCGACGACGGCAAGGCCCATTTCACCGTCCACCCGATCGCCGAACACGACATCGCCGCCAATCAGTTGATGATGATGACCTTCCGCAGCCATGATCAGTACAACACGACGATCTACAGCTCCAACGACCGCTATCGGGGCATCGAAGGCGGTCGACGCGTGGTGTTCATGAATCCGCATGACGTCGCGCGGCTCGGCCTGCACGCCCGTCAGCGGGTCCACCTCGAGAGCACGTTTGACGGGGTGACGCGCACCGCCGCCAACTTCGCGGTCGTCCCGTACGACATGCCACCCGGGGCTGCGGGGACATACTTTCCGGAGGCCAATGTGCTGGTTCCGATCGACGAGTTTGCCGATCGAAGCCACACGCCCGCGTCCAAGTCGATCGTCATTCGAGTGCGACCCGCCTGACGATCCAGTAGGTTGTACCCGTGCTGACACTCGATACGCTGGACCGAATCTCGCTCACCGCCCGCCCGCGCGGCCAGATCGCCGTCGCGTCCATCATCCGCGCGAATTTCCGCTTTCCGCCGACCCGCACCCGCGTCGTCATCGATGGGCTCGACAGGCTGCCCGCCGGGGGCCGGGTGTACATCGCGATGAACCACCCCGACCGGTACAACTACTGGCCGTTTCAAATCGAGCTCTGGAAGCAGCGCGACGAGTTCACCGCCACCTGGGTGAAGGGCAAGTACTTCAACAATCCACTGATGGAGTACTTCATGGTCGCCACGAACAACATCCCGGCGCCGTCGAAGGGGTACGTCATCACCGTGGACTGCACCCAGGTGTTGGGGCACCCGCCGTCGACGTCCCTGTACCGCGTGCTGCGAGCCGGACTCGACACCAACGCGACCTTCGAGGATCTGCGCGCGCAATCCCATGACGCGGGGGTCGCCGAGGACTTTGACCTCCTGCAAAACACCCCCCGCGAGATGCTGGGACTGCCGTACCATCCCGCCCACGAGAACTTCGTCGATGCCCAGCGCACCCTGTTCTCCGAGATGATGTCGCGCTTCGTCGACCTGAACTTCCAGGCCTTCGATCGCAACCTGCGCATCGTCGTGATGCCCGAAGGGACGCGCTCCAAGCGGCTGTCGACCGGCCGACCGGGCCTCGCCCAGATGGCGATTCGCACCCGCGCCACGATCGTGCCTGTGGGCTGTAACAACTCCGACCTCGCCTACCCCGGCGACAGCCCGTTTTCTCGCGGCGGCGAGATCGTCTATCGCGTCGGCGAACCCCTGACCCCCGAAGGCGCGCTCGCCGACTTTCAGATCGACGAAGACTTCCAGCCCTTCACCGCCGACGCCGAACGCTTCGCCGACAAGTTCATCGGCGCCACCGACGTCCTCATGGCCAGCATCGACGGCCTCCTCGACGATCGTCACCGCGCGAGCGCAGACGACGAAACCGTCGTCAGCGGCTCACGCCGCTTCCTCTAGCGGGCGGCGGCGGCTTTGCCGCCGCGCCCGCGGTGGCGAGCGCATGGCGGCTTCGCCGCTCTGCGCAGGTGGCGAGCGGCCGGCGGCTTCGCCGCCGGCGCAGGTGGCGAGCGCTTCGCGCAGGTGGCGAGCGCTTCGCGCAGGGGAGGCGGGGCGCTTCGCGCCGGGGGCGCTTCGCGCCGGGGGCGCTTCGCGCCGGGGGCGCTTCGCGCCGGGGGCGCTTCGCGCCGGGGGCGCTTCGCGCCGGGGGCGCTTCGCGCCGGGGGCGCTTCGCGCCGGG
>JBFIHF010000334.1:0-6987 GCA_041601915.1 Bradymonadaceae bacterium | reverse complement strand
TTCATGGAGCCACCACGCGAAGCGTCGAGCAACCTCGCGCCTGCTGGTGAACCGCGGCGTCCCCCCGTGAAGCGCGAGTGCCTCGGGCGCTTCGCGGGGTGGTTCTCTGGTTCGAGTGTGGGTCTTAGTTTGAATTTGACCGGCGACCAGCAGACCAGCGGACCAGCGGACCAGCGGACCAACAGACCAGCGGACCAGCGGACCAGCGGACCAGCGGATTCGTTGGCACCTTAAATGATCACGTATGAGGTGACCTAAGTCAGCGCGAAGTAGGCGATCGTGAGTGCGTTCGCTAGAACGAGCGCGACAATCACGGCAATGAGGGGCGTGCGACGATCCGGTGTGGTGCGCGGGGTGACGGCCGACACGGTCTCGACGGGCACTGTGTGCACGACCACCGGCGCCGGCGCCGCCTCGATGCGGTCTCTTCGCAACAGCGTCTCCATCGAGACATCCACGTCGAGGTAGGGCTGGAGCGCCTCCAAGAGGTGCTCCGCGGTCGGTCGTTGCTCCGGCGACTTGTTCATCATCTGGTTGACGAGCGCACGCACCGGTTCGGCGACAGCCGGGTTCTTCGGCGTCGGCGGAGGCTCGTGCATGTGGGCCTGCATGAACTGACCGGGCCCGTCGCAATCGAAGGGCAGCGTGCCCTCGAACATCTCGAACATGATGCACCCGAGCGCGTACAGGTCGGCGGGCGGTCCGGTGTTCATATCCCCGACGCACTGCTCCGGCGACATGTAGCCGGGAGCGCCCTGAACATCGCCCTCGCCGGTCACTCGCTTGCTGCGCACCCCATCGCGCACCCGCGCGAGGCCGAAGTCGAGCACTTTGACCCGCTCGCCGCGGCGCTCGTGCGCGAGCATCACGTTGCCAGGCTTGAGGTCGCGATGCGCGACGCCGGCGTCGTGGGCATGGGCGAGCGCGTTCGTGATTTGAAACGCGACATGGAGGGCGAGTTTGGGAGACATCCCGCGGCGAATCAGGTCCG
The DNA here is from genome assembly GCA_041601915.1 of Bradymonadaceae bacterium. GTDB lineage: Bacteria > Myxococcota_A > Bradymonadia > Bradymonadales > Bradymonadaceae > JBFIHF01. The sequence goes on along the minus strand of JBFIHF010000334.1, from coordinate 5,996 downwards.
ACAATGTATCGCCGTCGATGAACTCGACGACCATGTACAGCACGTCCTTGTCCATCGAGTACGCAAAGTCGAACAGCGTCAGGACATTGGGGTGATTCAGGGCCGCGACGGCGCGCGCCTCGATCTCGAAGCGCTGCTGCAGCTTGGGGTGGTGCTGAAGGGACGTGTTGAGGACTTTGACCGCGACCGGTCGGTTCACGGTCAGCTGCGTGGCGTGATAGACGGTGCCCATCGTGCCGTTTCCGATCACGTGATCGAGGCGGTATCGTCCGTCGAGGACGGTCCCCGCCTTGATCTCGCTGCGGGTCGCCGGCACCGGTGCTATTCCTTCACGACGGCAATGGGGGCGACGAAGTTGCTGCCCTCACTGGCGTCCCAGGACAGCACGGCGCTGGAACCGAGCATCGAGTCCGCGCCCACGGAGACGCCCGACGTGACCGTCGCGCCTTCGCCGATGTGCACGCGTTCGCCGACCGCGACGCCCTGGCAGATCGTGGCGTTGGCGCCGACGAGGGCGGCATCTCCCACCGACGATCCGCTTTCCACGACCGCGCCGGCCCCGATCATCGTCGCGCGACCGATCGTGGCCGTGGAGTTCACGACGACGAGCGGCATCACGATGGATGCCGCTCCGACGGATGCATGGGCACTGACCACGGCACTCGGGTGCACAAACGGCGGCAGCGCCGACGACTCGCTGAGCTCGAAGAACAGCCGCAGGCGGACCTTATTGTCGGTAATCGCCAGCGCGATCGCGTCGAAGTCCGACTCGTCGTCTTCGAGCAGCTCGAAGAACTCGTCGTCGTTCATCAACACGCGTCCGCCGCCGGGCTCGACCTCTCGGCCCACCAGCGCATCGTCGATGTCGACGAACCCCACCACGGTATGGCCGCAGGCACGAACGACGTCAGCCACCGTAGCGCTGAGCCGACCAGCCCCAAAGATCATCACGCGCATACCCATCTCCTGTTCGACAGAAACTCGTTGTACCGCACGATTCGCGCTTGGTCACGGGCGGCGAGATGACCCGGGTTCGACGGACGGGCGGCGACGCCCAGGCAGGCCCCACCAGGGTACGTCGGGGCGTTCGTGGTGCTCGCGATGGTAACCGAAGTGGTAGCACGTGAGAAACGACAGCCACGGCGGATAGTCGCTGGTCCGCGCGCGATGGACGTTGTCCGCAGCGTGCTCGCCGCGATGGGGCAGATAGGTGCCGAACGCGAAGAGCTGCAACGTCGACAGCAGCACCGGGATCACCCAGAACGCCAGAAGCTGCGGCTCGGGGACCCCGACGATGTGCGACAGGACGTTGAACGCCGCGGCCATCCCCACGATCTGCCAGATCCCTACGTAGCCCCGCACGAAGTGCAGATACCACCGCCAGAAGCCGCGATGCTCGCCATCGTGAAAGTCGGGATCGAGGCCCGGTACCGCCGGGTCGACGTGATGCTGCGCGTGTTTGCGCGCGAGCTTGCGATAGCTGAACAGCGCGTAGAGCCCGACCGCGACGGCCCCGAGGGCGTCATTGACGCGGCGATTGGACGACACGGTCCCGTGCATCGCGTCGTGAGCGGTGATGAAGAGGCCCGTGGACAAAAACGTCATCCACGGCAGGCCGATGGCGAGCATTTTCGGCGCGAACTCGAGGCTGAAAAACGCCGCCAGAGACCCCACCCAGAGTCCGATGATCGTAATTGCGGCGAGCACGCCTGTTATGGAGTTGCGTGACTGCATGTTCACACCATGCACGGCGAGGGATCTCAGCGCAATCGATCGCGTCCAGCGCGCTCAGCATCGCACGTAACAAGTCGCAACGACTGACCTTTACGGAAACGCGACGCATCGAATTTGACGCATCGACACGGTCCAATGGACGGGAACGGCATGGCCCGTCTAGTATGCTTTCGGCATACGCTAGGACACGCTCAGGGACGAGAAGATGCACGACTTTGTACACCTGCATGTACATACACAATATAGTTTGCTCGACGGGGCGATCCGGATTCCAGCGCTCATGGAGCGGGTCAAAGCGCTCGGTATGACGTCGGTCGCGATGACCGACCACGGCAACCTGTACGGCGCGATCGATTTTCAGAAAGCTGCGATGCGGGCGGGGATCAAACCGATCATCGGGTGCGAGCAGTACGTGACGTGCGATCCGTACGCCGAATCACGCGATCCGAAGAGCTACCACCTCACGCTGCTCGCCAAGGACGCCACGGGCTACGCGAACCTGATGGAGCTCAACTCGATGAGCTGGCTGCACGGTCAGCACCCGCGGACCAACATCCCGCGGGCCGATTTCGCGTTGATCGAACAATACGCCGAGGGGCTCGTCTGCCTGTCGGGCGACCTCGGATCGCAGTTGAACCAGGCGATCCTGCGCGACGACCTCGCCGGCGCGAGGGAACTCGCGCAGCGCTATCACGCGCTGTTTGGCGACGACTACTACATCGAGATCATGGACAACGCGCTGCCGGAGACCCGGAAGTGCCGCGAAGCCTCGATCGCGATCGCGCGAGAGCTGGGGATCCAGCTCGTCGCGACGAACGACTGCCACTACATCGACCAATCCGACGCCGAAGCGCAGGCGATCTTGATGTGCATCCAGCTCGGTAAGACCGTCGAGCTGGACCGGTTGATGGAGCACGAGCTCGACCAGCTGTACCTGCGCAGCGGCGAAGAGATGCACGTACTCTTCGGGGACGTGCCCGATGCGCTCGCGAACACCGTCGCGATCGCGGCCAAGTGCAACCTCGAGATCCCGCTCGGCGAAGTCTATCTGCCGCTGTACGACGTGCCCGAGGCGTTCCTCGCCGAGCATCAGATCGATGACAAGAAGGCGGGGATCGGAGAGTTCTTTTCGCACATCTCGCGCGCCGGCCTGCAGTCGCGGTTCGACGAATTCGAGATGTTGGGCGTCGAGGTCGATCGGGCCGAGTACGAAGCTCGGCTTCAGCTCGAAATCGACGTGATCCGGAACATGGAGTTCCCGGGCTACTTCCTGATCGTGTGGGACTTCATTCGCTGGGCCAAGGAACAGGAGATCCCCGTGGGTCCCGGTCGCGGCTCCGGCGCCGGCTCGTTGGTCGCGTACTCGCTGCAGATCACGGACATCGACCCGATCCCGTACGAGCTGCTGTTCGAGCGCTTCCTGAACCCCGAACGCGTGTCGATGCCCGACTTCGACATCGACTTCTGCATGAATCGACGTAGCGAAGTCATTGACTACGTCACCCAAAAGTACGGCCAGGACAACGTCGGCCAGATCATCACGTACGGTCAGCTCAAGGCGCGCGCGTGCATCCGCGATGTCGGTCGCGCGCTGAACTTCACGTTCGGTGAGACGGATCGCATCGCCAAGATGGTTCCGGACGTCCTGAACATCTCGCTCACCGAAGCGCTGGAGGCGGAGCCGCGCTTGCGCGACCTGCGCCGCGAAGAGCCCCGCGTCGACAAGTTGTTCGAGATCGCGCTGCGCCTCGAGAACCTCAATCGGCAGGCCGGTATCCACGCCGCCGGCGTCGTGATCTCGGAAGAGCCGCTCTGGAAGTACGTGCCGGTGTGCCGCGGCGCGAGCAGCGAAGACGGCGAGATCGTCACCCAGTACGCCAAGAACGAGGTCGAAGAAGCGGGCCTCGTGAAGTTCGACTTTCTCGGCCTCAAGACCCTCACGGTCATCGACGATGCCGTGAAGCTCATCAACATCCAGCGCGCATCCAACGGCGAGGACAAGTTCGACCTGCGCCGCATCGCGATGGACGATCCGGCCGTGTTCCGCGAGATCTCCAAGGGCAACACGACGGGCGTGTTCCAGCTGGAGTCGTCGGGCTTTCAGGAGCTGCTCAAGAAGCTCAAGCCGGACTGCTTCGAGGACATCATCGCCGCCGTGGCACTGTACCGGCCGGGCCCGCTCGGCTCCGGCATGGTCGACGACTTCATCGATCGCAAGCACGGCCGCAAGCGCGTCGAATATCCGCACCCGTGGCTCGCCGAAGTCCTCAAGCCGACCTACGGCGTCATGGTCTACCAGGAGCAGGTCATGAAGACTGCTCAGGTCATGGCCGGCTACTCGCTCGGCGGTGCCGACCTTCTCCGTCGTGCGATGGGCAAGAAGAAGCCCGAGGTGATGGCTCAGCAGAAGGGCATCTTTGTCGAAGGCGCCGTGAAGCTCGAGGTGGACACCAAGAAGGCCGAAGAGATCTTCGACCTGATGGCCTACTTCGCGGGCTATGGCTTCAACAAGTCGCACTCCGCGGCCTACGCCCTGATCACGTATCAGACGGCGTGGCTCAAGGCGCATTACCCGGTCGAGTTCATGGCCGCGCTGATGACGTCGGACCGCGACAACACCGACAAGGTCGTGCGCTTCATCAACGAAGCGAAGCAGATGGGGATCGAGGTGCTGCCGCCCTCGGTCAACGACTCGCAACTCGACTTCAGCGTCGTCGACGGACAGATCCGGTTCGGACTCGGCGCGATCAAAGGCGTCGGATCGGGCGTGATCGAGGTGATGTTGGACGCGAGGTCAGGTGGCGCGTTCACGTCGCTGTACGACTTCTGTCAACGCGTCGAGATGAAGCAGCTGAACAAGCGCACCCTGGAGGCGCTGGTGAAGTGCGGCGCCTTCGATTCCGTCGCACCGGACCTCGGTGAGTCGCGCTACATCGGCGATATCGCGCTGGCGCGGGCGCGTATGCTCGCCGCGGTTCCGACGGCCGCTGATCAAGGTGCCAAGAAGCAGCACGACGCCGAGGTCGGCCAGTCGAGCCTGTTCGGCATGCTGAGCGCCGAGCAACTCGACGTCGCCCTCGAAGAGTTCTACCCCGACGCGATCCCGTGGTCGGACCGCGAGCTGCTCAACTTCGAACGCGAGTATCTCGGCTTCTACGTCACCGGCCACCCTCTGGATCGATACGACTCCGAGGTGGCGCTGTACGGCGTGACGCCCGCGATCGACGTCACGAGCGCCAAGAAAAACGACCGCGACACCGTCGCGGTGGCGGGCGTGATCAGCGAGATCCGGGAGCGGCCGCTGAAGTCCGGCAACGGGCGCATGGCGTTCGTAAAGCTCGAGGACAAGACCGGCGAAGTCGACGTGCTCATCTTCTCGAAGGTCTTCGAGGAGTTCGAAGAAGTCCTCAAGTGCGGCGAGCCGATCCTGATCAAAGGCGAAGTCCGCGAAGAAGGCGACGCGGAGGCGAAGTCGTACAAGATCCGCTGCGAGGAGATCAAACAGCTGTCCGAGGCGCGCCGCGAAACGGTGCGACGCGTGCGGGTCGACATCCACGTCGACGAGATCGCCAACGGCGAGCTGCGTCACCTCAAGGAGCTGTTCTCCGCGTCACGCGGGCCGTGCCGCACAACGCTGCTGGTGCGCATGTCCAACGATCACGGCAAGGGACGCGCCGAGATCCCGCTCCCCGAGAGCTACTGGGTCGAGCCGAACGACGATCTGCTCATGCAGGTCGAACGCCTCTTCCGCCGGCCCAGCGTCGTGCGCCTGGCCTAGCGAACCCTCAGTCGAACAAAGAACTCCGCTGGTCCGCTGGTCTGCTGGTCTGCTGGTCAACTTCAAACTCAAACTGGACCCGCGCTGGATGCCCGGAGCGCCCACGCGAAGCGCTGAATCACGCCGGCCTCCATCCGAGGTCCGCGCATCAGACCAGTGACGACCAGCAAGCCGCGCCGCGAACACAGGCCGCTCGCCGCTTCGCGGAGCGGCTCCGGGGTTCGAGTCTGGGTCAGTTTGAGTTTGAAGTTGACCAGCGGACCGGCAGACCAGCGGACCAGCGGAACGGAGGGGGACGAATGGGTTACGGCTCGTCAGGCGCGGGGCTCGGATCGGGCACTGACTCCGGCTCCCCGTTGACGGGGTCGACGGCGACATCGACGGCGACATCGGCCGCCACACCCACGAGGACGACGTGCTCCTCACGGACGAACGCTTCGCAAACCTTGCCTTCGTAGTCCGACACGAGCACCGCCCAGACACC
>JBFIHF010000333.1:0-7116 GCA_041601915.1 Bradymonadaceae bacterium | reverse complement strand
GGCTCGGTGCTCGAGCCGATGACGAACAAGAAGTGCTTCGGCGCCCGCTTTACCGCGAAAGACTGCGTCGTGCTCGCGGCGGGCGTCCTCGCGACGCCGCAGATCATGCAGCGCACCGGGCTCAAGCACAAAGGCATCGGCGCCAACCTGCGCGTGCACCCTTCCCTGTATGCGATGGGGACGTTCAACGAGACGGTCATGCCGTGGACCGGCGCGACCCAGGGCTGGCATTGCACGGAGTTCATCAAGTCGGGCATCAAGCTCGAGTCGATGTGGGCCGACGCGGGCGTGTTGTCCGAGAAGTTCCCGTCGAACCCCGAGCAGTTCCAACGCCACATCAAAGACTACTCGCAGGCCGCCGCCTGGGCGGGCTGGGTCAGCGGTGACGACTCCGTCGGCTCCGTGCGCGCGATGCCCGGTGGACGTGCCGACTTCGTGTTCCACCTCGGCGACGGCGACATCCGTCGGCTTCAGGAAGCCAACGCCAAGCTCGCGGAGCTGTTCCTCGCCGCGGGCGCCAAAGAAGTGTTCACGGGCATCAACGGGGCCCCCGAAGCGATTCGGTCCGCGCGCGACATCAAGCGCATCCGCACCGGAACGTTCAGCGCCACCGACCTGCCTTCAGGGTCGAACCACGTCTTCGGCACCTCCGCCATGGGCGGCGACCGCGACAAGCACGTTACCGACTCCCTCGGCGCCGTCTACGCGGCGCAGGACCTCTTCGTCTGCGACACCGGCCTGTTCCCCCGCACCCCCGGCGTCAATCCGCAACAAACGATCATGGCCCTCGCTCACCGCATGGGCGAGACGCTCGCGGCGCGCTACTAGCCACGCCCCTCGAACCATCAGGATCTTTCAGGTTCATTGAGTCGCAACGACCTCGACGCATCGATAGCTTCTCGATGCCCATAGGAGGTCGAAATGCGCTACATCATGTTTTTGCTCGTGCTCGCGGTCGGTTGCGGTGGTCCGCCACCGGAGAAGTCGTCTGGCCCCGTTGTCATCGTGATGGACAACAACGACACCACGACCCCGAACAACATCAGCGGGTCCAACAATGCGCCGGACCCCGTCTGTTGCGGTGGACGCCAGTGCGGAGCGGCACCCGGATGCGAAACGTCATGTGGGACGTGCGGCGACGATGCGTTCTGTGACGACGCCGGAGCTTGCATCGCCGCGGCCGCCGATGCGCCGCGAATCATCGACTTCTCGACCAACGTCACCACCATCACGCCCAATGACATCGCGCGCTTCTCCGCGATTGTCACGGACCCCGACGGGATCGATGACCTCATCGGCGGCACGTTGAAATCCCCCAGCGGCGCGACGTTTGGCTCGTTCCAGACCGCGGCGGCCGAGGGTTCCTACCAGCTCGAGGTCACCTGGAACGACATCAACACCGTGCAACCAATCGTGTTCGACCGCAGCGTCGAGCGCACGTTCATCGCGGAGTTCTTCGACCAGGCCGGCAACCGCGTCCAGCGGGAGGTCACGCTGACCCTCGCCTGCGCCAATGCGGCCACCGAGTCCGCCTGCGCCGCGGGCCAATGCGTCGACACATCGACGTCCAACGAGCACTGCGGCAGCTGCGGCAACAGCCTCGCCGATTCGTGGAACGCATACTGCCAGAACGGCACGCCGACCTGCGAGGAACGAAGCCAGACCTACTGCCCGGCCGTCAAAGTCTGCGCGGGATGGGACGTTCCCGAGGCCTGCGGCAGCTGTGGCAACAACTGCGAAGACCTTGCCGCCATCGTCGGCGTCACGATCGACAACGAAACGAACTACCTGTGGTGTAACGGCGACGGTGACGTGCGCGGCTGCCAGATCGATTTCAACACGACGAGTCGCGACTCGTGCGCGACGCAGTGCGCGACGCTGACGTGCATCTCCGCGTGGGCCAACTACGAGAACGGCACGGTGAACGCCAACTGCGCAGCGATGGCGGAACCTTCCTACCCCGAAAGCGGCGCCTTCGTGGGGACCAACTGCGTCTGCGTTCGCTAGCCGAGCAGTCGGTCTAGCACGTCCTGAAGGACCTCGTAGTCCGCGTAGTGGATCTCGATGTGCCCTTTGCCGCTGCGGTCTTTGACTTTGACGCGGGTCCCCAACGCTTGCTGAAGCTCGTCGGTGACCTTGCGCACCTGCGCGTCGTCGCGAAAGCGCGAGATGCGCTCCTCCTTGGAGGGCTTCGTCGCCGCCGCCGTCTTGGAGTCGCGCACGAGCTCCTCGGCTTCACGAACCGAGTAGCCGTGCTTGACCATCAGCTCGGCGAGCTCCTCGGCCTCGTCGGGCGGAAGCGCGGCCAACGAACGCGCGTGGCCGGCGGACAGCTCGCCGGAGAAGACGTACGCCTGGACGCCGGCCGGCAGATTCAGCAACCGCACGGAGTTCGCCACCGCCGACCGGGACTTGCCCACCGCCTCGGACACCGTCTTCTGCGTGAAGCCGTAGTCGGCGAGCAGCCGCTGGTAGGCCATCGCCTCTTCGAGCGGGTTGAGGTCTTCGCGCTGGATGTTCTCGACCAGCGCCATCGCGAAGGCGTCCGCGTCGGACAGCTCGCGCACCACGACCGGAATCTCCTCGAGCCCCGCGAGCTGGCACGCGCGCCAGCGCCGCTCCCCGGCGATGATCTCGTAGTTACCGTCGCGCTCGCGCACTACCAGCGGCTGGATCAGCCCCGACATCTTGATGCTCTCGGCGAGTTCGGCTAGCGCGTCCTGGTCGAAGCTCTTGCGTGGCTGCGCCGGGGCGCGCCGAATGCGACTCACGGCCGCGGTGATGAAACCCGTCGGCGCGGCCGCCGCGACCTGCGTCGCCGGACTTCCGGTTGGAATCAGCGCGCCCAAGCCCTTGCCCAGCGCCCGTCGCGGCTTTCGTTCAGTGTCGGTGCTCATCTTCAGGCCGTGGCTGTGGAGGTTGCGTGAACCGCGACCTCGACGAGGTCGTTGCGGCGCATGTACTCGCCGGCGAGGTCGTTGTAGGCCTCCGCGCCGCGCGATGTGGGGTCGTAGTCGACGATCGGCTGACCGAACGACGGCGCTTCGCTGAGCCGCACGTTGCGTGGCACTATCGTCTGGAACACCAGCTCGCCGAAGTGCTCGTTGACCTCGCCTGCGACCTGCGTCGCGAGGTTCGTGCGCGAGTCGAACATCGTCAGCAGGATCCCGTCGACGATGAGGTCCTGATTCAGGTGTTGGTGGACGAGCTCGATCGACCGTAGCAGATGGCCCATACCTTCCAAGGCGTAGAACTCCGTCTGCACCGGGATCAGCACCGACATCGCGGCCGTCAGCGCGTTGACCGTGATCAGTCCCAGGCTCGGCGGGCAGTCGAAGATCACGACGTCGAACTGTGAGTGGCACTGCGTCATCGCCTCGCGCAGCTTGAACTCACGGTCCGGCGAGGTCACGAGCTCGATCTCGGCGCCCGCAAGGTCCGGCGTGCAGCCGATCACGAACAATCCCGGCCGGCTCGTCGCGACGATTGCGCCGTCGATGTCGATATTGCCCAGCAAGACGTCGTAGGTCGACGCTTCCAGCGAATCCCGGTCGATCCCGAGTCCACTCGTCGCATTCCCCTGCGGATCCATGTCGACGATCAGGACGCGACATCCTCGATCGGCGAGGCACGCTGCGAGGTTCACGGACGTCGTCGTCTTGCCCACGCCGCCCTTCTGGTTGGCGACCGCGACGACTCGCTTCAGATTCTTGTACATCAGGACCATCCTTGGTTTCGCCGGTCATCTTGGTCGCTGCGCGCGCAAGTTTCAAGGGCCGCGCACTGCGACTACACTCAGCAGATGAACGATTTAGACCTGAAGCTCGAAGAGCTACTGGACGCGGCGTTGGCGGCCGGCCGGTCCGCCCACGCCGTCCCGATCCTCGAAGAGGCGATCCGGATCGCGGACGCCCACCAGGACGAAGAATGGGGATGCGGCTGCGCGAAGAGCTCGTCGAGGTCGCGTACTTCTGTGGCGCGCCCGACCGGGCTGTCGCAGCCTTCAGCTGGATGGTCGCCAAGCACGACGCGAACCCGGAGTGGAACCAGTACGATCTGCTGTGGAAGTACAAATGGATCACGGAACACTTCCCGTTCATGCACCAGATCGACGCGCCGACGATCGAGCGGACGCTGGACGATATGCAGCAGCGCTACGAACGCGCCGGCTACGACCGCCGCCCCGTCACGAATCTGCGCGCATGGAATGCGATGTGGCAGGGAGACGCCGACGCGGCGCGGCGCCATCGCGCCGATTGGTGGGACCGCCCGCGCGATGGGATGGCCGACTGCCGCGCGTGCGAGGTCAGCTACAACGTCCAGTACCACGTCGAGTTCGGCGAGCCGGGACAGGCGCTGACGCTCGCGAAAGATCTGCTCAGTCGGCGGCTCGGATGCGCCGAGATCCCGCACATCACGTTCGGTTTCCTCGTGTGGCCGCTGCTCGAGGAAGGCCGCGCTGAGGAGGCGCAGCAGGTCCACTCCGCCGGCTACGAACTGATCCGAAACAACCGCGATTTCGTGATGGAGGCCGGCGAGCACATCGCGTTCGCCGCGCACCAGGGCGACCTCGACGGCGCGACGTCGATGTTCGAGCGGCATCTGCCGTGGGTGATCGACAACCCGTCCTGGCTCAAGTCCGGCCACCTGATCGCGGCCGGTGAGGGCTTGATGCACGCGCTGGGCGCGGGCGGCGCGTCGCGCGTGTCCTTTCGGCTACCGCGCCAGCTCGCCGTAGCACTGGGTGAAGAGGCCGAATCGGTTGCGGCCGTGGAGCAGTGGCTGCGCAAGCGACGACTCGAGATTGGCGCCGTGTTCGACGCCCGCAACGGGTCCGACTTCGTGAGTCGGCGCCTCGAACGTGTGCGACAGCGGGCTCAGGGGACCACGACGGCGACGACCGCCTGACGGCATTCCGGCTCGCAGTCTGGCCCATTCGGCCGAACCGTCTTGTACGGCGGCACAACCGTCTCGTTGACGACCCGCAGCCCCCCGCGCGTCAGCGCGACGTCGACGCTGTCCGGCGAGTTCTCGAACGACACGGCGACCTCCGAGGGCGTGTAGACCGCGTTGGCGCAGTCACCGTCCACGATGCATGCGCCGCCACCATCGCACGCCAGGCGAACCTCCCAGCTGCACAGCGTGTCGACGCCATCGACGGTCGTCGTCAGCCCGTAGACACCCGGCTGCAACGACTCCGCGGCCTGCAGGCGCAGCGTCCACCCGTCGGTGCACCCGATGAGTGTGCAGGCCCCCTCGACGACGCCTCCACAGCTCGCGGTGAGCGACGTCATCACCAGAATCGCGGCCAGCCTCATACAAGTCCCGTGCTCGATCGATCATTCGATGGAGTGGTTTGATCACATCGGGCGCCGCGCTGTCAAACGCTCCGCCTCACGGAATCGGCGCCACCGTGACCTCGAAGAGCAGGGACGGGTCGGCGAGCACGTACGTCGACAGGCTGCGATCGCGGACCAATCCATCGCCCTCCGGTCGTCCGCGGCCCAGCACGGAGCGAGGCCACTGATCGCGACCGCCCGCGCCGGCCTGACTCTGCTCGGTTCCCGCGTCCCACACCGCGACGTGGGCCTCGATGTCAGCGGCAATGTCATCGTCGGAGCGAGGCGCGCCGCTCGCATCGACGAGTGCGAGAGCCCTCATCGCGGCGAACGTGTCGTTCGAGGGCGCGATCATCACCGCGAAACTCAAGAAGCGATGCGCCGCGCTGGCCGTTGCCACGAACTGGTGCGACTCCCCGGCGAGTACCGGCGCGAGCCGGCTGCCAATCTGGCCGCTGGCCCCTACGTCGTCGGAAGCGGCGATGCTGTCGGCGAGTGGGATCGCGTCGCCATCTTCGGCCAGAAGCTCCAACTCGGGACTCACACTCAGCGCCCCCGCCGTGAAGAACGTCATCGCGGGGTTGTGGGTCGCCCATGCGAGTCCACCAAGCAGCGCGTTGAACGAGGTCTCGTGGGCCGTGTTCGTGACCGTCACGTCGAACTCTCCCGCCGTCGCGCGATTCACCACCGTGACCGACAGCAGTCCGCCCGCCATCGGACCGGCGAGGTCATTCGTCGAGTCGCGATACAGCCGAATCTTGTCGTCCGGATCGGGCACACTCACGCCGATGGCTCCCATGTTGAAGCCCGCGGCCGTCGTTTCGTTGGCTTCGGTGCCGGCATCGTAGATCGCGATCTGGCGGTTCAGGTCCACGACCAGCTCGGCGACGGGGCGCAGGACCTCGTCCGCATCGATCAGCTCGATGCTGCCGACAGTGCTCAAGAACACGTCGTTGGTCCGATTGACCCGCGCCAGGAACGTCAGGAACCGATGCTTCGCCGTTGGCGTGACATCAAACCCGTACGTCTGACCGGGCGCGTTGGCCCCCAGCGTCCGGCCCGCGAAACCGACACCTTCCTCGCCCGCGACTTCGGCGAGGAGCCCCGTGGGATCGCCCACCTCGGCCTGTAGCTTCAGCCCTAGACTCGCCGGGCCACCCACGTCGTACAACGACCACGTGTCGTCGTGTACCGCGTAGAACATCACGCCGAGCGGTGCCACGAACTGCCCCCCCTCCTCGCTGCTGTTCAGCACCGCGATCGTATAGGTGCCCTCCTTCAGTGACGCCGAGAATCTCGCCATACTCGCCGCTTCGGGCAGGGCGCGCGTCGTGGTGTCGAAGAGTCGGACCTCGCCCTCGCGGGGCCCCGTGTTGGGCGCTGGCTGGCGCGGCGCCTGATACCGGCCCATAAACAGCGCCTCGTTGGCCTCGGTACCGGCGTCCCAGTAGACCAGCGGGACGGTCTGCGAGGACAACGCCTTGCCTTGCGCATCAAACAGCGTGACTGGCGCGGCAGAAGAGACGAAGCCGTCGTTCGATTCGACGATCATCGAGGCGAGTTGGAACCCCGCCGCGTCGCGCGGCGCGCTGAACTCCCAGGTCGTGGTCGCCCCCGGCGCGACGCCCGGGCTGATCCCGAACTGCTCGACATCGGGCCGTGCGGCCAGCGTCGCCGCAAACTCGTCCGGAAGTCCGTCTTCGGCCAGCGCCTCGAGGCCCACCGGCTGTGCGCCCGCACTCACGATGGGCGCCGACCCCAGCACCCACACCAGCGG
>JBFIHF010000332.1:0-7132 GCA_041601915.1 Bradymonadaceae bacterium | reverse complement strand
GGGTGATTGGTGCACATCGCGACGTGGGGGCGGCCCTGAAGAATGTCGGCAACGAACGACGTTTGCGCGCGCTTGGGTCCGACTTCGACGAAGATGCGCGCGCCGCTGGCGTACATCCGCTCGACGAGGGCGATGAACTCCACGGGGGCGGCGACCTGGGTCGAAAGCAGGTCGCGGATGTCGTCTTCGACACCGGGGCCCTCGGGGTAAAAGTCCCCGGTGACGTTCGTCAGAATCGGTGTGGACGGCGGCTGGATGTTGATGGTCGCAAGATGGCGGCGCAGCGGCTCGCTCGCGGCCGCAACGACCTTGCTGTGGAACGCGTGGCTGACGGGCAGCAACACGACCGTTTTGCCCATCTCTTCAAACTTCGCCACGGCCAGTTGCACGGGCTCGGTCAGGCCCGCAATGATGGTCTGCTTGGAGCAGTTCTTGTTCGCACAGACGACGTAACCGTCGATCGTGGCGAGCACCGCGTCGACTTCCTCCGCACTCATCGGAACGCCGGCCATGAGGCCGTTGTCGCCGTTCAAAGGGGTCGCCTCGGCCATCGCGGTTCCGCGCCGAGCGACGGTTCGCAGCGCGTCCTCAAACGACATCACGCCCGAAGCGACACACGCGCCGTACTCGCCGAGGCTGTGGCCGGCGACCATCGCGGGTTCGATCCCCAGGTTGCCGAGGAGCCGCATGATCGCGATGTCGGCGGTCAGGACGGCCGGTTGCGTGATCTCGGTTTGAGTCAGCCGGGCGAACGCTTCGTACTCGTCGGTACCTTCGGCGGGGTAAATGATCGCGCTGAGCGGCTCGCCGAGCAGCGGGGTCATGATGGCGTCGGCTTCCGCGATCGTCTGATCCACGGCGGCGAAGCGTCCGCGCAGGTCGTTCAACATCCCGAGGTACTGCGTCCCCTGGCCGGGGAACAGCATCCCGATCTTGCCGTCCAGCGGCTCTTCGCTGAGGTAGATGCCCTGGTTCTCGAGCAGCTTCCATCCCTTTCCGCGCTCGAAGCCGGTCTGAGTGCGGGCCATGCGAGCGACGAGCTCCTCCTCGGAGCTGTACGCGATGGACAGGCGAATCGGTCCCGAGGCGAGCTTCGACTTGCCGCCGTCCACGGGCAGGCGATGGCTGGTCGTTGCCGCGAGTCCGTCGCGTTCGAAACGAGCCGCGAAGTCGGCGAAGCTCACGGCGAGCGTGTCGATGGAATCGGCGGCAAAGCCGAGGATCCCGCTTTGCAGATCAGTGTTTGCCATGATGGTTTCGGAGCCTGAGGAGGCGGAGAACACACCGCCGGACCAGCTCTTCGAGCGGCCGACGTTGCCTTCTGGATCGTACTCTTCGAGCACGGTGTGGAAATTGGTGCCGCCAAAGCCGAACGCGCTGATCGCGGCGCGGCGAGGCGCGTTTGCGGGGACGTCCCACGGTTGGGTTTCGAGCTGCAGCCGAAAGGGGCTGTTGTCGAGCTTCAGGGCCGGATTGGGCGTCTCGACATTGATGGTCGGGGGCAGGGTGCGTTCGCGCAGTGCGAACGCCACTTTCACGAGGCTTGCGGCCGCCGCGGCCGACTTGAGGTGGCCAATCATCGACTTGACGCTGCCCATCCCGATCGCGCCGATCTGGACGGGGGTGTCGTCTTCATCGAACACGGTGCGCAGGCTCTCGAATTCGGCGGGGTCACCCACCGGCGTGCTGGTGCCGTGTGCCTCGACCAGAGACACCGTGCGCGGTGCGACGCCGGCGTCCTGGTAGGCTCGCCGTACCGAGTGCATCTGTCCGCGAGGGTTCGGCGCGGTAATGCCTTTGCCGCGGCCGTCACTGGAGCCCGCGATCCCGCGGATCAGCGCGTAGATTTGGTCGCCGGCCTCAATCGCGTCCGCGAGGCGTTTCAGGATGATGATCCCGACCCCTTCGCCCATCACGAAGCCATCCGCTGCGGCGTCAAACGGGCGACTTCCCGTCGCCGACAGGGCGCCGATCTTCGAGAACTTCACGAACCCCGTCGGTCCCATGGAGCAGTCTGCCCCGCCGGTTACGGCCATATCGAACTGGCGGGCGCGCAGACCGAACACCGCGGATTCCAGCGCCGCGAGCGTGGAGGCACAGGCCGCATCACACACGTAGTTCGGACCACGCAGGTCGAACGTCTGGGCGACGCGCCCCGCGACGATGTTGGCGAGTTCGCCGGGCATCGAGTCTTCGTTGATGCCGACAATGCGGTCTTTCACGCTGGTCTCGACGCGGCCGAGCACCGTCTCGATCTCGTCGTCGCTCAAGCGACCCAGGGACACTTCCATCAACGCCGTGCGCAGGGCCGCGTTGACCTCGGTGTACTGGATTCGCAGGTTCGTGGTGTCGCGCAGGTCGCCGCCGAGCGCGTTTCCAAGGATCACGGCCGTGCGGTCGCGATCGAACTCGCGATCGAGATAGCCGGCGTCTTCGAGCGCTTCGCGGACCGCAGCGAGGCACATCAGCTGTGTGGGATCGATCTTTTCGACGACCGATGGTGGGAGACGGAAGGCCTTGCGATCAAACTCGAACCCCTCCACCCAGCCGCCAATCCTGCTGTAGGTCTTGTCGGGGACGCTGGGATCTGGATCCCAGTAGAGTGCGGGATCCCAGCGGTCGGCGGGGACGTCCTGGATGGCGTACACGCCGTTTCGAATGTTGTCCCAAAATGCGGGCGCGGTCAGCGCTCCGGGCATCTTCGCGCCCACGCCAATAATGGCGATCGTATGCTGTCCGTCGAGAAGTGGCGGGTTGTCAGACATCGTCGTCTCCATGTGCCTGGCGCGCCCCGGTGTCCCCGGTTCCGCGCCTACCTTCACCTACATCCAACATCAAACGTCTGCCTTCTTGGACCGACATATTCGGGCTGCGACAACCCCGCAACTTTCTGCACCGCGTGTCATGTGAGTGTTCACTCACAGGGGCGTTCTTCTAGCAGTGCAGATCGCGCAAAGCAAGGAACGGCGCGGGAAAAAACCGACCGCTCGGTCGCTGAATGGTGACCCAGCATTCAGTTTTCGGGCGCTTTTTGAGGCCCGGGTGCAACTTGAGTTGCCACTGACCCGGTGTTATGGTCGCGCAGGTCCGCGGCCAAAATTTCACAGAAGGTAGCCATGAGCAGCCAGGAGATGGGTTTTCGCACCGTATTTGTCGACGATCGTGCGAAGTCGCGACAACTGCGCAAGGCGAAGCTCGTGGTCGTCGACGGGCCGGACAAGGGCAAGGAATTCGACGTTGGCAAGACGAAGACCTACGTCGGGCGGTCCGCGGTCAACGACATCACGTTGGCGGACACGTCGGTCAGCGGCACCCATTTCGAGATTCGAGCCGAGGAAGATGGCTTCCTGCTGCGCGACGTCGGTTCGACGAACGGCACGATCCTGAGTGGCTGTCGCGTCAAGGAGGTCTACCTCGGCCCCAACGCCACATTCCGCGCCGGCGGCACGACGTTCAAACTCCAGCCGACCGACGAGGTCGTCGAGATCGCGCTGAGCCCCGAAGAGCACTTCCAGGGCGTCATCGGGCGCTCGGTGGCGATGCGTGAGGTCTTCGCGACGCTGGAGAAGGTGGCGCCGTCCGAGCTGACCTGCCTCATCGAAGGGGACACCGGCACGGGCAAGGAGCGCATCGCGCGGGCGATTCACAACGCATCGCGGCGCAGTAGCAAGCCGTACGTGGTGCTGGACTGCTCGTCGATTCCGCGCGACCTGATGGAGAGCTACGTCTTCGGCCACGAGAAGGGCGCATTCACCGGCGCGGTGAGCCAGCACAAGGGCGCGTTCGAGCAGGCCAATGGTGGCACGTTGTTCATGGACGAGATCGGGGAACTCGACATCGCGCTGCAGCCGAAGCTGTTGCGGGTGCTCGAAAACCGCGAGTTCAAGCGCGTGGGCGGAACGCAGACCCAGCGCAGCGATGTTCGCGTCATCGCCGCGACGAATCGCGACCTGCGCGACATGATCAATGAGCAGGCCTTTCGGGAGGACCTCTACTTCCGACTGTCCGTCATCACGATTCACCTGCCGCAACTGGCCGGGCGGCGCGACGACATCCCGTTGCTGGTGGATACGTTCGTGGAGGAAGTCATCTCGAAGCGGCCGGACCTGTCGAAGCCGCGCCTCACCGCCGACGCGATGGACAGCCTGATGTCGCATCCGTGGCCGGGCAACGTGCGCGAGTTGCGCAACGTCATCGAGCGCGCCGTCAGCCTGTGTAACGACAGCACGATCGACCGGTCGGACCTGCACCTGACGGGCTCGCTGGGCCCCGCGGCGCCCGCGCCATCGGTCAGTTCGGTGGTGCTGGCGTCGGACCCCGATACGAGCCGCATCAACGTCGACCTGACCATCCCCTACAAGGATGCGAAGCAGCAGATCCTCGACCAGTTCGAGTACGACTATCTGTCTCGCCTCATCGTCGAGTTCAAAGGAAACATTTCTCGCGCCTCCAAGAACGCGGGGCTCACGCGGTACCATCTGCGCGAATTGCTCAAGAAACACGAACTCAAGTAGCGTGCCGCCGGCACGCCGCGCCGCCGTTCTTGCCGCTACCCCCCCGCGGTGATACCCGTAGTGAATGGCGGCAAGCCTCAAAGCGCCGATCGAATGGATCGGAAATCTGGTGTTGGAGGGTGTAGAGGAACTCGGCCAGATCGCCGTGATGACCCTACAGGCCTTCGTGTGGCTCGTGCGGCCGCCGTACCGAGTGGGCATCTTCTTCGAAGCGCTCTTCTCGTTTGGCGTCGGCAGCTTGTTCATCGTGTTGTTCACGGGCCTCTTCAGCGGCCTCGTGATGGGCTACCAGTTCTACGTCGGGTTTTCGCTGTTCAACGCCGAGACGATGGTCGGCGGCACGGTCGCGATCTCGCTGGCGCGCGAACTCGGGCCAGTGCTGACGGGTCTGATGGTCGCGGGCCGGACGGGCAGCGCGATGACGACCGAAATCGGGACGATGCGGGTCACGGAGCAGATCGACGCGATGGCGGTCATGGCCGTCAACCCGGTGCAGTATCTGGTCACGCCGCGGGTCGTGGCCGCGATCCTGATGATGCCGATCCTGGTCACGCTGTTCAATTGCATCGGAATCGTCGCCTCCTACACGCTTTCGATCTATACCTTGGGTATCGATCCGGGGATGTTCGTGGCCTACGTCCGCGACTTCGTGGAAACATACGACCTGTTGATGAGTGCGTTGAAGGGCGCATGCTTCGGCTTGGCCATTGCGATCATCGCTTGCTACAAGGGCTTCTACGCGTCAGGTGGCGCAAAAGGAGTCGGCGAGGCGACGACGTCATCAGTGGTCACCTCGAGTATCGCGATCTTGTTCATTGATTACTGGCTGACGATTTTCCTGTGGTAGTGGTTCCGCGTTGAGCGACCTGCTGAAGAATCTAAAGGCGCCTTTCTGGGTCGGGCTGCTCGTCATTGTCGGCGGGGCGGCAGCGCTGTGGATGGTGTCGGTCCTGCGCGAGGGGAGCGGGGACGACGCGGACCGCTACAACAAGCACTACGCCATCTTCAACGACGTGACGGGCCTCGCGGTGAAGTCACGGGTGCAGATGTCGGGCATTGCGATCGGGCGCGTCAACGACATCAAGCTGCAGAAAGACGGCACGGCGCGGGTCGATTTTTCGGTGCGCTCGGATCTCGACTTTTTCGAGGGTATCCCGTCGAAGAACAAGGACGGCGACTACTGGAAGAACGGCGCGACGGCGGCGAAGAAGTCGGCGAGCTTCATTGGCGACTACTTCCTGGAGGTCACGCCAGGCACAAGCGGCGACAAGCTGGAGGACGGCGACCAGATCAAGAACATCATCGAAGCCGTCTCGCTGGACCAGTTGACGGAGCGCATGGACTCGATCGCCAAGAACGTTGAAGAGATTACCAAGTCGCTCGCCGCGGTCTTCGGCGGGGAGAAAGGGCAGGAGAACGTGCAGAAGCTGCTCGACAATCTCAATGAGATTGTCGCGACCCTCAATGTGTTCGTAGGCGAGAACAGCGGGAAGCTCGATCGTCTGGTGACGAACGCCGAGGCGATTTCGGCGGACGTCCGCGCGCTGACCGAGACCGGTTCGGAGTCGGTGCAGGTCATCTTGCGCGACACCGAAGCGATCGTCCAAGAGGTCCGCTACATCATCGGACAGTCGTCCGGCGACCTGCAGTCCGGGCTCGGGACCCTCAAGGGCACCTTGTCGCGGCTGCAGTCGACGCTCGATTCGCTGAACTACTCGTTGCAGAACATCCAGGACATCACGGACAAGGTCAACGAGGGGGAGGGCACGCTCGGCGAGCTCGTGAACAACCCCGCCATCGCGCAGCGCACGGAGCAGATCCTCGAGGATGCCGGCGAGTTCATTGGCCGCGTCTCGCGCCTCAAGACGATCATCGACCTTCGAACCGAGTACCACCTCAACAACGAGCAACTGAAGAACGTGCTCGGTGTGCGCCTGCAGCCCTCCGACGACAAGTATTACCTCATCGAGCTCATCGACGATTATCGCGGCGCGACGACGATCTCGCAGACCTCGACCACCGACACGAGCGGTGAGTTTCGGCCGATCTCGAACAAGACCGAGGTCACCACGACCGACGCGTTCAAGTTCTCCGTCGAGATCGCGCGCACGTTCTACCTGACCCCGTGGTTTGGCGTGACGGGCCGCTTCGGCCTCATCGAGAGTTCCGGCGGCATCGGCATCAACCTCATCCTGCTGCAGAATCGCAGCCTCGAGCTCAACGCCGACCTCTTCGACTTCGGCGAGGACGTCAACCCCCGCCTCCGCGCCTTCGCGAACTGGCACTTCTTCAGCGTCATCTACCTGACCGCCGGCATCGACGACGCCATCAACCCCGCCCGCCGCGAATACACCATCGGCGCCGGCATCCGCTTCGACGACGAAGACCTCAAAGCGATCCTCACCACCACCGGCGTCCCCTCCCCATAGCGCTTGGCGGCTTCGCCGCCGCGCGCTGGAGGCGAATGCGTGGCGCTTCGCGCCACGCACAGGGTACGAGCTTGGCGGCTTCGCCGCCGCGCAGGTGGCGAGCGCATTGGCGGCTTCGCCGCCATGCGCAAGTGGCGAGCGCTTCGCGCAGGGTTGGGGTGGGGCGCCTCGCGCCGGGTCTTACCCTGC
>JBFIHF010000331.1:0-7137 GCA_041601915.1 Bradymonadaceae bacterium | reverse complement strand
CTGAGCGGCGCCGCCGCCCAATGGGTCGCGGCCCACGACCCATATACGGTGCGCGACAAGCGTCGCGACGAGCAACGGATGGGCGAGTCGATCCAGGCGCGGTTCAAGGCGTTGGGCGGCGGAAAGTCCCGCTGACTACTGATTGATCTCGACCCGCATCAGCTCGCTGCCGAACTGAATGTAGTCGCCGTCGTGCAGGCGCTCTTCGGCCCGAATCCGGGCAAACGTGCCGTTCTTGCTGCCGGAGTCTTCGACTCGCACGCGGCCGTCGGCCCACGTGAAGCGCGAATGCTTGCGCGACATGTAGCGATCCTGAGGGAAGTTCATGTCGCATCCCTCGCGTCCGATCAGCACGTCATTGTTCACGGAGCAGAAGGCCGCTCCCGACCGTCCGCCGCGCAGAACCTGGACGAGGCGGAACCGGTAGTCCTTGGGGGGGCTGATGTACATCAACGTGTCTTCCCGCATCGGATACTCGCGGCGCAGGTTGAGTATCTCGACCTTGAGCAGCTGCTCCCCGACGAGGATCTCGGCGCCGTGCTCCAGCAGGCGCGGTTCTCGCAGTCGGATGTAGGTGCCGTTGTGGCTCGCGTCATCGCGCAGGTACAGGACGTTCTCGCGATAGACGAACGTCGCGTGTTTGGCGCTGAGGTAGTTGTCTTCGGGGAACAAGATCGCGGCTTGTTTGCGTCCGGCGACGTGTTCGGTGGCATTGAGGTGGTAGCTCAAGCCCTCGATGCCCTCGCCACGGATCAGGATCAGCTTCGCGCGTCCCGGTGCCTGCATCGCGCCAAAGAACATCGTGTCGTTGGAGGTCTCGCCGCCGTCCGCCGCGTAGCGAGCGCCGCAGCGGCCACAGAAGTGATGGCCTTCAGGGACGACCGCCCCACAGTTTCCACAGATTCGCGCGTTGGACATCCAATGACTCCATGAACCGGATTCTGCGAGGGTACGCCGGACACCCGAACCTGATCAACCCGCGCGACTGAATCGCCGCGTAGGCATTCGCGGCAGTGTCGGAGATCGGCTACGCTGCGCGGGCCCGAGCGGATTGGAATTTGGGCATGTTTGGGTGGGTGATGCGGACGACGTTGGTGACGAGCATCATTTTGGCGGGGATGTCGATCTCGGGGAGCGCGTGGGCGCAGTCCGAGGACGCGGTGGCGGTGCTGTACAATGGTGGGGTGAGTAGCGTCGAGGTGTTCGACCTCACGGTGGCGGAGCCGCGCGAGGCGGTGCGGCTCGGCGATCGGCGCGTTGTCCCGGCGGCCCTTGGGGCCGTGCGGATCGCGGACATCAAGGTTCTGCCGGATGGGTCGCACCTGCTCGCGGACGTGGACGGGCGCGGCGCGGTGGTGACGAGCGCCGATGGCTCCGAGATTCGGTGGGAGCTCGATCCGCTGCAACGCCTCGTGGACATGGACTGTGCGAGCGTCGGCAGTTACTTCGCGGCCGGGGAACCCTCCCTCGTGGTCAGCGGTGACTCGGCGTCGTCGAACGTCACGGTGCGGAGCACGTCGCAGAACGCCACCGTGTGGTTCGACACCGTGCGGTTAACCACGTCGCGGGGCTTCGTGCCGCAGGTCGCGGTGCTGCCCAACAACGAAGTCGCGATCGCGGTCAATTGGCCGGACGCGGGCATCTACGGGATCCGGATCCGCGACACCAGCGGACCCGTGGGCTCGGGCCGCGAGATCCTGAACTCGACCCATGCCGAGGCCCGTGCGGATGCCGTGATCGTGCCGCAGCTCGATTCGATTCGGGATCTGATGGTCCTCGAGGATGGGCGCATGCTCGTGACGCTGCGGTTTGCGATGCTGATCCTGGGAGCCGACGGGCGCTTCGACTCCCTCATCGACATCGGGAGCCTGCCCGAGGTCTCCGGCGAACTCGCGTCGGTGCGTGTGTTGTCCGGCGGATTGTGGGCGATCGCGTCGTTTCAGCCCGGACAGTGGATCCAGCCGCACGTCAATCACCGGGTGCACTGGTACGACCCGGCCTCGGGCACCGTGGTGGCGTCGAGCGAGCCGCTGCGTCGTGCGCCGTTGCGCGTCGAGGCTCAGGCCGGAACCGGCGGAACCAACACCGTGGGGTTCGATGGCGGACTCGACCTGATTCAGCAAGGCGATCCGACCGCGATTGAGCTCGTGAGCCTCGTGATCGGGTCGGCGAGCCGGATCGGCACGACCCTGAACGCACGGGGAACGATTCGAAACGCCGGCCCATTGCCCGTGGGCCTTGCGAGCCTCGCGATCCGCGCCACGCCGGGCACATGCGTGCCGAATCCGCAGCCCGTCGCCGAGCTCGCGCTGGCGATGTCGGTCGCGGTGAACGCGGGCCAGCAGTTCGCGCTGGTCGGGGAGACGTTTCTCGACGCGAGCTACGCGCTCGGCGACTGGTGCGCATTCGTCCAAGGGCGCGATCAGCAAGGCGTGCTGCGAAACTACGGCGAGCCGGTGGGCTTCGAAATCATCGAGTCTACGAGTGGAAACGGCAGCATCATCGACGTGAGGCCGCTCCCGTTCAACACGGGACCCGACGGCGACATGGGCGGCGACGCGGGCGACGGCGGCGACGTGGGTGTCGATCCCCCGCCGGACAAGGGGTGCTGCGCAACGGTGGGTTCGAAGTCCGACACCCCGTTCCCGGGGCTGTTCGCGCTTCTCAGCGCGCTCCTTTGGGGACGAGGTCGAGCCCGCCGGTGAACGCGTAGCTGACGTAGTCGTCGTAGGCATACGCGACGATCCCAAAGCGTGTCGTCGACTCCATGGTGTGCACACCGGACTCGATCGCGATCGTGAAGACCTCCCACTCGACACCGCCGAGGCTCACGACCCGGCGCTCGAGTCGTTGGGCGTCCGGAACCGCCCGACCGTCCAGGGTCACGGGCGACGACGGAGCCGCGGCGACCGTCACGTAGGTCCTCAGGAACGTGGGCGGGGATACGAATGCGTAGCTGGAGCGAAACTGCTCGACCGGCGGCAGCACGAACAGGGATGGGTCACCGGCCTGCGAGCCGTAGAAGCGGACGCCCGTCGATTCATGGCCTGAGATGACCCCGCCGACGATCAAGGCACCGGTGCTACTGAGCGTCGTCGGCTGAGTTGTCCCAAACTCACACACCTCGCCGGCTTCCAACGTCATGCCGTCGGCGCACGCGGGCGTGGCCTTGGTCGATGACGCCAGCACGTCCAATTCGGACAGGGTCGGAGCGAACGTCAGCGTGGACGTTTCGTCTGCAACAATGCGCCAGTACGTGGCCTCGCGGGCGTCGGGGTCGCCGCGTTCGTTGGACCGCCGCCGCACAGGGGTCAAGACGTATCGCGCGCCGAGGATCTCGGCCGGCAACAGCGCCTCTTCGAGGTGGTCGCAGGCCCATTTTCCGTCGGGCACAAACACGCATGGGTGGCCGGTGAACACGCCCACCGGGTCGTCGGCCTCGACGACGGCCCCGCTCAGGTCGAGCTCGCGCGAGTCCGCACGGCCACCCTCGTAGGCGGTCGAGAATTGAACGGGCAGGCCCGGTTCGAGCGTCACTTCGAGCTCCTTGCCCTGCATCGAACCCGTCGTGAGCGTCGCCGGCGACGTCACGCGCACGGTCGTCGGAACGTCCGAGACCACGGTGATGTAGGCGTGCACCCACTCGGCGGCGCTGGACACGCGCCACGTCGGATAGCCGAGCACGCGGTAGCGCTTGCCCCACGACGACGTGGGCAACAGCAGGCTCGCGTCGTTCGTCGCCGTGAAGTTGCAGCAATACGGGCTGAACTGATAGGCGACGACCGGGCGCGTCGATTGGATGTCGTAGGCCCCGCTGCCGGTCACCATGAACACGCCGGCCGCGCCGGGCGGAATCTCGACCGCGTCGGCGGACTCGATGGGCCGACTCGAGCCCGAGGCGAGGAGGACTTCCGACCCGAGGTCGGTGGCCCGTCCCACGCCGTAACTGGGTCCCGGCGCCAGGCGAAACGGCTCCCGCAGCTGGGCGATTTCACCGAGGTCACGCACCGTGACATGCGAGGACACCTGGCGAGAGGGGTTTGCGACGACGATGGCGAACGGGGACTGATCGGAGTCGGGCAGCTGCTGGTACAAGTTCGGCAACTCCTGCGCCTTGTACTCGCAGGTGATGTACGAGCGCGTGTCGCGGGCGATCTGGCACGGGTCGACGCACGTGCCGCCGACACAAACCTCGGCACCCTCGCAGGGGTGGGCGTCCGCGACCGCCGTTCCGGACTCGTCGCAGATCGCGGCGGTCGTCGCGCCGATACACAGCGGGCGCTGCGGCACGCAGGAGAACGCGACGCAGCTCGCTTCGCGACAGACCTCGCCGTCGGTACATGTTCCGGCCCCGAACGACGTGCCATCGTCGCGGCACCGTTCGAACTGCGGGCTATTGGCAGCGATACACCGGCGCGATCCTGGGACGCACAGGCCGCGGACGGGCTGGTCGAACGCGACATCGGTTTCGATGCCGAGGTCCGGCTGCAGTGAGCTGCTGGGAGTCGTCCCCCGCGGGCTGATGGAGCGCGTGCGATCGTTGCAAGCGGCGGCGAGAGCGGCGACGACGAGCACCAGGATGAGTCCGAAGCGAGTCACACTGTCACCCTATCAGGAACAGCAGCGCGACGCCGAGCAGAGCGATCAGCGCACCGACCACGGCGCGCGCCGAGAAGCGTTCGCCCAGAACCACCCAGGCGAGCGGCAAGATGAAGATCGGGCTCGTCGAGGACAGTGTCGCGGCGATCCCCGTGTGACTCGTCCACTTGAGCCCCATGTTGATCAGCCAGATCCCGAGATAGGTCCCCAGAAACGTCGCCAGGAGAATCCGGGACCGTATCGCCGGGCGCTGAAGTGGTGCCGCCAGCTCCCCGAGTCGTCGCCGAACGGACAGCACAACGAGCAGCCCGACGGAGCCCGCGAGCACGCGCACGACGCTGATCCCGAGTGCCGAGGCGTCGGTGCCGCCGAGTTTCGCCAGCACGTTGCCGGTCGACTGACACACCATCGCGACCAGCGCAAAGGCGAGCCCCGCCGCTTCGGCGGTCTGTCTCGCTTCGGGGGTGCGTTCGCGGATCACCCAGACGACACCAGCGACCGTCAGCAGCATCCCCGCCACCATCGGCAGGGTGACGATTTCGTTGAGCAGCGGCCACGCGATCAGCGCGGTCGTCGGCGGCACGAGCGCCATCATCAGGAGTGCCCGACGTGGGCCGATGCGCGTGAGGGCGTTGAAATACGCGGTGTCGCCGATCGTGAGCCCCACGAGTCCGCTGATCCCAAGGATCGCGAGGTCGGCGCTGCCGACGCCGACTGGCCACGGGTGCCCCTCGAGGATGAGTAGCGTCAGGATCAGCAGCCCCACCGCGATCACGCACTTGAGCGTGTTCATGACGATCGGACCGTGGTCGCGACTCAAACCTGTGAACAGCAGGCTCGCGAAGGCCCATAGGGCCGCCGCGGACAGCGCCGCGAGTTCACCCATGCAGCTCTCGGTCGAACGTCCAGAGCGCGAACGCGAGCTCCGACGCGATCAACTCCCAGAACAGCTGGGCACCGTAGCCGGCCCACCACGTCCAGTCCGTGTCGCGATCGACCTCGAGGGCCACGACGCCCAGCACGCGGCCGTCGAACGCGATCGGATGCGCGATCGTCGCGTAGGCTCCCGTGCGCGCGGGCTTGTAGTAGGCGCCGAGGCGTGTCCAGCCGGGCTGGTCCTGTACCGCGTTGCCCGGAGCACGTGTGTCGACGATGCTGCCGGATGCCTCATGCACCCAGAGGAAGTTCTTGAACTCTTGGTGCTCGCCGTCGCGGCGTCCGCCGGCGAGGATGATCGGTCGGTTCAGCCGCACCGCCAGTGCGGAGATGCCCGAGTCGGCATAGGCATCTTCGGCGACGTCGACGAGGAGCTCGATTTCGTCAAAGTCCGTCCACCCATACGACGACGTGTACCGCAGCCGGCGAGGCTCATCGACCACGTAGCCCACCGAGAACGCGGGCACGCCGGTCGCGGTGCGGATGAGTTCGACGACATCGGCGACGAGCGCGTCGCGCCGTGCATCCGTCGGCGCATTGCCGGAGATGCGTGATTCGCAGGCTCGCCGCCCCTTGCGAACGACTCGCAGTCGGGCGGCGCTCAGCGAGTACAGCGGCGAGGTGCGGAGCACGTGACCAAGCTCCGCGCCGAGGCTCGGCAGGAGCTCGGTGGCCGAAGCCGGCATCTCCCGATCCCGGCTGTACGCGAGGCACAGAAACCCGATCAGCTCGCGTTCACCGTGATGGTCGGACGTGATCGGGACCACCAGGCTGCGCGCGTCCGCCGCACGTCCTTCGATCGAGCCGATTGAAACGGCCGCGACCCCACGGTCGTCCACGTAGCCGGTGTCGCGCGCCACGAACGCGAACACCCCGCGCTGCGGATCGTCGGCGAGCCCTTCGATCGCGGCATCGATCACGGTCCGGACCGCGTCACGCGTGTCGATGGCGAGTCCGACGAGGCGCGTCGATTCGGCGTCGCTGCTGCAGAACAGACGCTCGGCCATCACATAGAAATCGGCGTTCGCGGCCTGGTCGACCGCCATCGCGTCGAGCGAGTTGGCGAGCACGCACGCGGCGGCCACGTCACATCCGACCCATTGCGGTAAGTGGTCGAGGACCGCGTAGAGCAGCGCCTTCATGTCGCGCTCGTCGCTCTCGTCAAAGAGCAGCCGGACGCTGTTACGTCGCGCGGCGCGGATCGCCTCGCCGACGTGCACTTCGAGTTCCACGAGCAACGTGGGGTCGAACTCACGGTGTTCGACCAGCGCGAACGCGAGAAGCAACGGGTCGCCGGTGACGGAGGCCTCCACGATCGGCAGCGCTTCGAGCTGTCCGCGGGGCGTGTCGAGCACCAATCGTGCGGAGGTCTGGCGATACGCGGCGTTGAGCTTCGCGAACGTCCAGGCCACGTCGACATCGCTGCTGCTCTGTCGTCCGACGTCGATCGTCACGGGGACGACATCGGCGTGCTCCCAACCGACGGTCACGAACACGCGATCGATGTTCGCCTTGGCGAGCCAGTGGGCGAGATAGCGATGCAGGTGGAACGCGAGCACCGCGCGCCCGGCGTCCGTCATTTCAGGAGGTCCGACGGTCTTG
>JBFIHF010000330.1:0-7167 GCA_041601915.1 Bradymonadaceae bacterium | reverse complement strand
CGGCTTCTGCTCATCGGCGGACCCCAGCGGCATCCAGTCGCCGTACTCCACCAGCATCTCGTGCAGGTCGTCGATGCATTGCCACGCATACTTCAGCGTCGTCTTGCCCACCACGACGACTAGCACGTCCTCCGCTTCATCCCGGTACGCCTCGTATTCCGAGCTCCCCGGCGGCGTCTTCAGCACCCACGGATCTTCCTTCGTCCCCACTCCCATCTCGCCTCCTTCCCTCAGGTCTCAGCATTGGTAACACTCCAGTTACCTATACGCAACCTCAACCCCTCAACAGCTCTTGCCACCCTCGACGCTGTTTGTTAAACAACGCTCGCTCCGGGCGCATAGCTCAGCGGGAGAGCACATCCCTCACACGGATGGGGTCGCAAGTTCAATCCTTGCTGCGCCCACTAGCACAGAAAGCGGCGATCCTTTGGGTCGCCGCTTTTGTTTTCGCTCCCAAGAGTTACCGTGATTGTGCCGCCCGTTTGTCCCGTCGGCAGCCGAGGGATTCGAGGACCCGTAACTTTTGACGCCGCTCCCATGGTGCGAAAGAAAGCGCGGCGTGCTTCGAGCGCAGTGGGCGGATTTCTCCGTCGCGGCCGAGTCATCGACGCTCAAACCAATATCCTGGGTGCCGGCGATGATGCGCGATCGCGAGCACCACGACCTCGTCGGTCTCGAAGACGTACACGATGGAGTACGGGAAGCGGTTCAACACAAGTCGGCGCGTGTCCAGTTCATATGGCGCACCGAGAAGGGGCTTCTCTCCAAGAAGCGCGAGCGCGTCGGTGAGCTCCGACAAGAGTTCGTCGCCGAGGCCGACGTTTACTTCGTCGTAGTAGGCGATTGCAGCGAGGAACTCGGTTTCGGCGTCCTCGGCAAAGCGAATCGGCGTCACGCCTTGGGTCGCGATCGCGCCTTCGCCAACACTTCCTCGGCCGGAACGGTACGGAGCGTGCCGTCGCGATATGCGGCGAGTCGTTCGCGGACCACAGTCCTCCATGCGTCGTCGACCTCGGTGTGTTCGTCGAGACTCTCCAACAACACACGTGCCAGCTCCGCGCGGCGCTCTCGAGGCAGGGCCAAGGCTGCAGCTTTCAGCTCGTTTTCGATCGTCATACGCCTCCGGTGCAAGTGTACCAGATCGTTCGGGAGGCGCGACACAGGCCTTCCTTCGTGAGCCCAGCAGATGAGCGAATCGCTTCTCGGCAGGTCGCTGGGTCGGGCAAGGTGCGGTCGCTGCGGCATGTCATGGCGTGGTTTGACCTTCTGTCGCGGTGCACATGTTTTGGCCGCTCGCGACGTGTCGACAGCGAGCCAGAAAACCTCGAACAGGTTGAGAACGCGTATGAATCTCCAGCAACTGAACCGCACCGTCCAGCTCCGGATGGCGACGTCCATCCCGCCGCAGCTGCTCGAAGACACGATCACGTTCATCGCCCGGTACTCGCCGGCCATCCGCGCATTACGTCCCGAGACGCCGCCCGCTCGTCGGACGCTGCGTGAGCTGGACGACGAAGAACTCTCGCTGCGCCTCGCCGACGAGCTCGGCCTGTCGCCTGGTCACGCCGTCGAATTGTTCCACGCCGTCGCGCGAGCGCTCCATGGGGCCCTCGAAAACCATGACCGTGAGGCGTTTCAGCGCGATCTACCGCCACGCATCGTCGAGACGTTCCGCCGGTGCCAGGGTTTGCGCACGCCGCCGCCCGACACCGGCCACCGACTGGCCGATGCGCGCCCAGGTTCGGCGCGCCCGGTCGCCACAGCGGGGCCCGCGCAGCGCGATTCCATCGCCGGCGAGCCGCAACCCAAGGAGTACATCAAGCTGTCGAGCAGTGCGGGCCTCACCCAGGAGCGCCTGCAACGCACACTCGCCGAAGGCAAGCCCGGCTCGACCCGGCCGGTCTCCGAAGAGCAGTAGCGTTGGGAGGCTTGGGGAGATCAGTATCCCCACTCGCGGATGCGTAGGCGCATCTGCCCGGCGTAGGCAAGCATCCGGCGTGCATGGCGTTCGCAGAGTGCCGCGACGAAGATCAGGGCGACGCCGATCCCGGCGAGGCTCCCCCAGTGGAGCAAGTGCTCGATCTCGATCGCGGCGACCAGCAGCTGGGTGAACGCGGCGAGCGATGCCAGCAGCCCGAGCCCCAACGGCAGCTTGCGCTTCGCGTAGATGCCGTACGCCAGCGTGGTGATGCCCACCAGCAAGCACGCCACCGCGGCAATCGAGAGCTGCTCCAGACGCCAGTACACGACCAGATTCACCAGCGAGGCTCCCACGGCCAGACACGCGGCGACCCATCGATAGGGGGCACCGCTGCCCACGGATCGAGCCGAAAGCACCATCAGCAGGCCGGATGCGGGCAGCGCGAACAGCAGGCCCTGAAGCTGCGCCGGGACGGGCAGCGCCTGAACCGCTGCCCCGGCGATGAAGAACCAGCCGAAGACGACACCTGCGGAGAGGGTTCCCTGCAGGATGGACGATTCGTCTCGATCCTCGAAGCCGCGCGACATCCAGTCGTAACAAGCCAGGCAGACGCTGAGCAGCGTCAGCCCGGTGAACAACAGGGTCGGCCCGTACCACAGCACCGCACGTGCGGTGACGACACCGATCGGCACCACCATCATCCAGCGGACGAATCGTCCCTCCGGAGTCCGCATCGCGTAGCCCCGTCCCGCGGCGCTGCGCTGGAGCAGGGAGACCAGCGCCACCATGCCGACGAGCAACCAGCCGACCAGATCCGGGTCTCGGATCGGGATCAGGATCGGGAGCGCTGCGGTGACGAACGCCAGCGTCAGCCACCGGGCGTGCGGCCGCGCCAACGTGGCCATCGAGAGCCAGGTCAGTGGCAACAGCGCGCCGATGCCGATCGCGGTGAGCCACAGCGCCTGCGTGGGATCTGAGGCGTTCCACGGCGCACTCGCGGCTGACGCGAGGTCCCACGGGAATTGGCTCTGCAACAGCCCTCCGAGCACCGCGAAGTGCACCGGTACCGCGGCGAGCACCAGCGCGAGAAAGGTGCGCGCGGCGCGCACCTCCCGCACCCCGAGTCCACACAGGAACCCGGAAACCGCGAGCAGCCCCGTCAATCCAAGCAACGTCAGGTAACGGGTGGTATCGCTGCCGTCGCTCCACTGCTGCAGCATGAAGCTCGACATCGCCGCGACCACCAACGCCGCGCCAAGACCGCGTAGCAGCCAGGAGACATTGCCGAGACGCTGTGCGGGATCTGTCGAGACGGAGACCACCGCGGGCTCGTCGAGGGAGGTCATGAGGTTACTCATCGTCATGCCTCCGCAGCGCGTCGAGCTCGGCGCGGAGCTCGTCCGCCTCTTCCTCGCTCACGAAGTCGTCCTCGAAGCGGTCTTCGTCGGCGAGCATGACGCCGCCTGCGTACTCGGACTCGGTGACCCGCATCTCCCAGCGGTCGAACACCTCGTGGATCTCGCCCTCGAGCTGGATCTTGCCGCCTTGCACGACGCCCATCGCCTCGGCGCGTGATTGTCGGGTCCGCATCAGGTTGCGTTGCTCCTTGAGCTTGTCGAGCCGCTCCTCGAGCCCGCGCACATCGGAGACGAGCTGATGTTCGACGCGCTCGTGCTCAACCACGCGCCGGTCGAGCTCCTGCACCACGCGGGTCGCGCGCCGGGAGCGCTTCAAGCACTCCAGCGCGCGCGGCTCGTTGTCGATCGTGCGCCGGGCGCGCTCCTTCCACTGCAACGCCTCCTGCTGCGTGTCTGCGAGCTGCTGACGCATCCGCTCGCCATCGCGTTGCACGCCCTTGAGCTGCACGTGAGCGCGCGCGGTCGCCTGCTGAATCTCGCGCAGCGCCTGATTGACGAGGGCTTCGTGGTTCTCGACCTGCGCCACGATCATGTCGATTCGTGAGAAGACGCCGGCGGTCCATCGTTTGACAGTGTTCATGTGATTGCTCCTTTGATGTTCAACAGAGTTTCGTCGTGCCGCGACACAGCAATGCGTATGCCAAGCCTGGTGGACGCCGGGCTGTCCAAGTAAATCAACGGGTTATGGGTCGCACGGGTCGGGGGGCGGTTTCCGGGCGTGTACATCTGATGTCCAGCACGGTACGGCGAATGCACAGTCCGCGCTCATTCTGCCGTTCCGCACGCACGCGCCGTCTGCAACGCACGCGTTCCGCAGCCTTACTGGGTGTGTGAGTAGCGCCGGAGTGCCTTGGTCGGCGGATCTCGCGGTGGCGCAGCGACGGTCGTCGCCGTACAATGCCCGCATGATGAGGATGGCCGCATAATGCGAGTAATGGGTGTCGCGCTAGGGTTTGTGCTTCTTTACGGCGTCGGAGCAGTTCTCGGATGGGTCGTCCTGCCGGTGGTGCGCCTGCTCACGCAAGATCGCGTCCGCGGGCAGCATCGCTGCCAGCGAATCGTCGCTCGGGCTCTGGGTGTCATGGTTTGGTACATCACCTCGGTCGGCCTTTACTCCACCGGGATCTTTACTTCGACCGGGAAGGCAAAGGACGAGATGGACGTGGCGCCTGGATCCGTCGTGATCGCCAATCACCCATCTCTGCTCGACGTCGTGCTCTTGAAGGCAGCCCTCGGGCGTGGTGTGATCGTCGTGAAGCCCGCATACTACTTCCATCCGCTGTTGGGGTTGCTGGCGTGGTGTTGCGGCTACATTCGCGGCGGGAGTTCACTCGCGCGCGGGATGCAGGTGATTCGCGAAGCGGTGAGCCGCATCGCGGAGGGCTCGACCATCATCATTTTCCCGGAAGGCACCCGATCGCCCGCCGACGGCCTACGGTCGTTTCACCGGGGCGCGTTTCGGATCGCGGAGGAGGCCGGCGCTCCGCTCGCACCGTTCTGGATCGGGTGCCGCCCGCGTGTGCTGGGCAAAGGACAGGGGTTGCGTGGGTACCCCAACCACCGCGTCAAGCTGGACGCGTTCGAGCTGTGGGATGATTCTCACATCCTCGTGACTAATGCCCGCGCATCTGCGTCGGAGTGGGAACAGCGCTACAACAGTATCCGGTCTGCGGGCGGGATGGAGAGGTGTACATGACGAGTGCTTTCGAGAAGGAAATTTCGGGTTTGATCATCGAGACGTTGATGTTGACCGAAGTCTCAGTAGAAACCGTGGATGCTGACGCGTCGCTGGTGGATCGCTACGGGCTGGACAGCATCGACTTCCTCGAGCTCGCGATGGTGATCACGAAGACGTACGGGGTCGACTTCGCCGAAGGTGACGACGCGAACTCGCAGCACTTCGCGTCGGTTCGCACGCTCGCGGCTCACGTCGACGCGAAGCGCGATGATTCGAAATCGGCCTCGCCGCCGGCGGCATCGGACGAGGAGCGAGTGTTCGCCGAGATCAAAGCTGGCCTCCGCGAAATGTGTGAGATCCCCGACAACCTCACGCGTGAGACGCGACTCATCGACGACCTCGGCCTGGACTCCTTGGACGCGCTCGACCTCGTCGGGCGGCTGCAAGACACGTTCAACGCCCGCATTTCCGACGAGCACCTCGAAGATCTGAAGACGGTCGGCGATGTCATCGACATCTCGCTGGAGCTCCTCCGCCGGCAGAACCCGAACTGAATGCGTCTGCCGATCACTGACTTTGCGCTTGCCTGCGCCACGGGTCCCCGAACCCAGGTTGCCCTCGACACGATCTTCGCCGGGGAGTCGGGTCTCGCCGAAGAGGACTCCCTTCTCGTGGGGCGCGTCGGCGACCCGTTGGATGCGCTGGAACCTCGCTTCGAGGAGTTCGACACCCGTCAGGCACGTCTCGCCCAGCTCACGATCAGCCCGATGCGCGACTCGATTCAGGCCGCGCGGGAGCGATGGGGGCCGCGGCGGGTGGGGCTCCTCGTCGGGACGAGCACCGGCGGAATCGCGTGGACCGAGACCGCCTACCGCGCTGCCCATGAGGAGCAGGGCCATCACGCCCGGAGCGTGTTCACTCGCCATGCGTTCGGGGCCGTCGTCGACTACTTGAAACGCGCCTTCGAGCTCGAGGGGCCCGGATACTGCGTCTCGACGGCGTGCAGCTCGAGCACGCACATCTTGGGATCTGCCCAGCGCTTGATCGCGAGCGGGACGGTCGACGCGGTGCTCGCGATCGGCATCGACACGCTGTGCCACCTCACGCTGCGCGGGTTCGGTGGACTCGGACTGCTGTCGGCCGGACAATCTCGCCCGTTCGATGCCGAACGCGACGGCATCAACATCGGCGAGGCCGGCGCGGCGTTGCTCGTCGAGCGGCACAGCGACGACGCGACGTCCTGGCTGCGCGGTTTCGGCACGTCGTCGGACGGCTACCACATGACGAGCCCACCCCCGGACGGGGCGGGCGCCATCGCGTCGATGACGCAGGCGCTCGCGAACGCAGAGCTCGATCGCGCCCAGATCGTCGCGATCAATGCCCACGGCACGGGGACCGTCGCGAACGACGCGGCGGAGGCGCTCGCGATCGCCTCCGTCTTCGGCGACGATGCGGTGGTCGTCTCGACGAAAGGTTACACCGGGCACACGTTGGGAGCGTGCGGTGCGGTCGAGGCCGTCATCTGCATCGAGTCGTTGCGTCGACAGCAGGTGCCAGGGACGTTTGGATTGCGTACTCTCGACGCGGCGCTGCCGGTACGCGCGAGCGCCGCACGATCCTCCGTCGACGGAAAGTTCATGATGTCGAACAACTTTGCGTTCGGCGGCAACAACGCCACGATCATTCTCGAGCAACGCTGACGTGGGAATCTGGCTGCAGAAGAGCGCGTCGTGGTGGCCGGCCAAGGGACCGGTCGAGACCTCCAGGTTACTGAGCGGTGCCGTCGCGCGCCGCGCCTCCGAACTGACACGACTCTGTGCGCATGTCATGGGCGAGACGATCGACGAACTGCCCGCGGCGATGCCGATCGTGTTCGGCTCCTGCCTGGGCAGCGTCTCGCTGCTGTTCAGCCTCGTGGATCAGATGGCCGAGGACGAAGGCGGGATTTCTCCGATCCGTTTTTCGGGCTCGGTGCACCACGCGCCGATGTCGAGCATCGGTATCGCCGCTCGGCACACGGGGTTCGTCTCAGCCGTCGCCGCGAACGACGATCTCTGCGCGATGGTGCTCATCGAGGCGCTCGGTGTCGCGCGTCAGGAGGGCGAGGTGCTCGTCGTCGTCGCCGACGAGGCGTGGCCGGCTGCCTTCGG
>JBFIHF010000329.1:0-7255 GCA_041601915.1 Bradymonadaceae bacterium | reverse complement strand
GCGTCGACGGCATCGCAAACGAGGCATCATGCCGGAATCTGCGCTTCGACCATTTGCCGATTCTGGATCAATCCGTGCCGCCCGAAGCGTCGATGCGCGCCCTGGTTCGGACGATTCTCGCGCGGTGCGACGACGGCGCACGGGTGGTCTTGCACTGCATGGGCGGGCTCGGCCGCAGTGGCACCGTCGCCGCCTGCGCGCTGATCGCCACGGGTTCCGCGCCGGAGGACGCCATCGCCGCGATTCGTCGGGCCCGCGGTCCGCGCGCCATCGAGACGGGGATTCAAGAGCGCTTTGTACGCGAGTTTCCGAAACCCAGTTGACGAACGTCCGAATTGACCAAGCTTTGGGCTTTGGTTACGCAGGGTTGGTGACCAACCCTCATGGAGTCCTCGATGTCTGAATCACGTGCCCTCGTCCGAGCCCGCGCCATTGAGCAGCGCAGCCCCCACAATCGCCTTGTGACCCTTGTGCTGTGCTGGTTTCTCGGCGTGCTAGGTGTGCACCGTTTTTACGTGGGCAAGGTCGGCACGGGGCTGCTGATGCTCTTCACCGGCGGCGGATTCGGGGTGTGGTGGATGATCGACTTCATCATGCTCCTGCTCGGTCGCTTCCGCGACTCCGAGGGACGAGTGATGGGGCCTCCGCAGATCGTCTATGAGACCCCTGTCGCGCCGAAGCAGCTGTCGTCGCACGAACCCGAACTCGAGCCCCTCAGCAAGGCGGACACCGACTGGGACGACGAAGTGATGCGCGATCCGCTCGAGGACAAGTTCGACGAGTTGGAGAAGGAGCTGCGGAAGTAGTCGCCCGCTCAATGCGGCCAGAGCAGCCCGAACAGTGCCACCGACCCCAAGAAGACCAGCGCGGTGGTGCGGTACGATTCCGCGCCGCTCTTGCGAAATCGGCGTGACCCGGCGTGGATTCCCGCGAAGTAGGGCAGCACGCACAGAATCGCGAGTTTCTGTCCGAGCTCACTGAAGACGCCCGCTCCAATCATCATGACCAGCGCCACGGTGCCTGAGATCGCGAAGAAGGCGATCATGTTGGCGCGCGTCTTTGCCGCGGGCTCGTTGATCGACAGAAACGTGAGCACTACGGGCGGCCCCCCGATCCCGCCGATCCCGGTGAGTATTCCGCTGATCAGTCCGGCAGGGGCGAGCACGATCGGTCGTTCGGCGCGCCGAAACTGAATCCCGCGGCCGAGAAGGATCACCAGGACCAGGACGACGCAGTTCAGGAACGGTCGAACCACATCGCTGTCGAGGGTCGCGAGCGCGAAAATTCCGACCGGCAGGCCGATGAACGCGGGCCCCGCGACCCACTTCACACGCTGGAAGTCGACCTCGCGCCAGACTTCGGGAAGCAGTCGACAGTCACCGACGAGTCCAATCACGATCAGCGCCGGCACCACGTCTTCCGGACGGTGGATCAGCGTCAGCAGCGGGGCCATGAGCAGCCCGCCACCGAACCCCGCGAAACCACGGAACATCCCGCCCGCGAGGGCGATGAGAATGGAGATTAAAAATGGGGTCAGCTCGGCCATCCGCGCACACTACGCGCGTCGGCGCGCGTAGTCAGTAGTCGACGACAACGAGTTCTTCGCCGTCGGACCCCCAGGTGATCCAGGTGCCGATCCGCGCGCCGTCTTTGAACGCGCCTTCCTCTCGGATCGCGCCGTTGGCGTGGTACTCGAGCCAAACGCCGGACTTCGTGTCATAGTCGTACTCACCCTGCGTCGCGAGCACGCCGTCCGCGTACCAGCGGCGGAACGGCCCGTGTTTGGTCCCGCGACTGGTCGCACACCACTGCTGCAGTCCTGCAGACTCTTCCTCGGTCCGGATCGGGCACTCGAGGGGCGGCATCACGAAACGCTGTTCGCGCTCCACGATCACGACCTCAGGCCGTCGGTCGTAGTACACGGTGCTGTGGCGGTACGTCGTGTGCGGGTGATGGTATCCGTGGTTGTAGTAGTAGTACGGATAGCCCCATCCGAGTTGGATGTGGACGCCGGAGTGGTGTCCGCGATGATGGGTCGTGTGGCGTTTGTGGTGATGGGAGTGGTGTCGACTGGAGTGGCCGCGGTGCGAGCGATGCGACTTGTGTCCGCGCGTCGTCGTCGTCCGATGGGTCCGCTTCGAGGAGTGCTCCGACGTGCGGTGCCCACGCGCCTGCGCTGTGGCGTCCAGCGAGAGAGCCGTGGCGCTCGCAAACACGAGCAAAGCGGCGAGGAGTGTGCTTGATTTCTTCATACCGACATCCGACGTTGACAGAAGTCCGTGTAATGAACGGTTCGGCGCCACGCAAATTCAAACAAATTTCTGAGAGATTTTCCAAGCCCATGTCTGACGGTCTGCGATTGATGTTCTACGACGACACGTGTCGGAAGTCCCGGTGGGGTCTCGGACTGACCCACTCGTGGATCGCCGGTGCGCGTTTCTACGGTGCGACCGGCAAGTTTCACGGGACGCACGGGTTCACCAATTGGGCAGACGCGCTGCGCTGGCTCGCGACGTTTCGCGGCAGTGAACCGATCGATGAGATTCAGTTCTGGGGCCACGGCAAATGGGGTCGCGTCTACATCGCTGGCGACGCGTTGAGCGCGGAGTGGTTGGCCGAGCACCATGAACTTGCCGCGCCGCTTCGACAGATTCGCGACCGCATGAACGGTCCCGCGGCGCTGTGGTGGTTTCGAACCTGCGAGACCTTCGGTGCCGACGTCGGCCACGACTTCGCCCAACGTTGGTCCGACTTTTTCGAGACCCGCGCCGCCGGGCACACTTACATCATCGGGCCGCTCCAGAGTGGGCTGCACGCGATCGCGCCGGGTCAAACACCGACATGGTCGACGTACGAAGGTCTCGACGAAGGGTCACCGGAGGCACCGCGTCAGGCGCTGTGGTCGGTGCCTGGAGCGCCGAACACGATCTCGTGCTTGCGGGCGGACCTGCCGAAGTGGGCGCTCACGCCTTGAGCGGAATGCTGCGCTCGACGGACTGAATCGTCGTGAACACGCCGCCGCTGAACACGAGGAGGCCGCAGGCACCGAGCACCCCAAACAGGTCGCCGCCGAGTCCGATGACGAGCGCGCTTGCGCCCACACTGAAGGGCGCGATGATCCCGCCGATGGCGCCGATGAACAGGCCACCGCAGCCGTTGAGGACCACCGAGATCGCCGAGGACGCCACGATCGCGGCCAACACCGGCATGTAGTACGCCTTCGCGAGCTCGTAGGAGCGGCGCATGCACTCGCCGGGGCTCAGCTCGGTCGTGGCTGCGAGATACGGCGCCTGACAGAAGAAGAAGATCGGGATCAGCGCGCCGATCAGGCAGCCGATGAGCCCCAGCGTACTGGCGACACCGTAAATGAGTGTCGTGACTGCGACCTTGCCGAGCACCTCGCGGGACAGCTTGAACACGTCGCCGGCCCCACTCACGAACTCGCGACCTTCGAAGGCCTGCAGCTGCAGCGGTCGATACAGGCTCAGCTGCACCAACGAGATCACGACGACGAGCGGGTAGCCGAGGTAGCCCAGCCATGATCCCGCGGTGTAGAGCATCTCGACGTTGGTGACCTGCCCCCCGATCAGCACGACACCCACCAGGAAGCTGAGCAGGGCTTTGATCGCCCACATCCCCACCAGGACCATCGCGACGGGCCCGAAGAAATTCCGCGCCGTGGTCTTCACGTTGGCGAGGATGTCGTTGAGGGTCATCACGCTGCCGGAATCCCAGCCTTCGTTGATGGCGCTCCAGCCTTCGAATGGGTGACTCATGTTCGTCTCCGCTGCCTAATGTTAGCCATCTTCGCAGTCCTTGGTCGCAGCTTCAACCAGTCACCTAGATCCGCTGCTGCAAGAGGGTCCGCACGAGCTGGGCGTCGGCCGTGCCACCGCTCGCCTGCATGACCTTGCCGATGAAGAACCCGAGCAACGAGGTCTTGCCCTCGAGGTATCGCGCGCGTTCATCGGGGTTGTCCATCAACACCTGGTCGATGAGCGGTTCGAGAGCCGAGGCGTCGGTGATCTTCTCGAGTCCCTTTTCCGCGACGATCTGTCGGGGTGGGGTGCCGGTGGCCAGAACGTCGGCGAGCACCTCGGCACTGATCGCGGCGGTGATGACGTTGCCGTCGACCATCTTGACGAGCTCCGCCACGTGCTCGGAGCTCACGGCGCCGAGGTCCGGTTCGTCGCCGAGTGCGGGCAGCAACGTGTTCGCGATCCATTTCGACACCGCGTAGGCGGCGTCGTAGCTGGAACACGTGGCCTCGAAGAAGTCTCCGAGCGCCGCCGTACCGGTCATGAGGTCGGCCTCGTCTTCGTCGAGCCCCAGCTCACCCTTGTACTTCTCGTAGCGCGCGGCGAGCGCGGCATCGGCCTCTCGCGCCTTGTCGCGCTCGTACGCCGCGGATCTCTTCTGGGGGCGGTCCGCCTCGTCGGCCTTGGCCGTCTCGAGGACGATCGCCGGGATCGACCGAATGGTGTCCGCGTCGGCTCGAGCCGGGACCTGCTTCTTCCACGAGTCGCGCAACGCGACGATGCGATTAAAGACGAGCTTGTCGGGGCGCGAGTCCGCCGGATCGCGCCAGAAGTAGCCCTGCCGCTCGAACTGGTAACGGGTCGGCTCCTCGTCCTGCGCCACGCTGGGCTCGACCCTTCCGTGCTGAATGACCAGCGAATCGGGGTTCAAGTAGGACAGAAACGGTGCGTTCGGGTCGGACTCGGGGTCGGCCACGCTGAACAGCCGGTCGTAGATGCGAAGCTCACAGGGCAGGGAGTGCGCGGCGCTCACCCAGTGAATCGTGCCTTTGACCTTGCGCTCGTCCGGGGAGCTGCCGCCCCGGGTTTCGGGGTCGTACTCGCAGATCACGCGGGTGACGCGGCCCTGCGCGTCGACTTCGTGCGACGTGCACGTGATGTAGTAGCCGTACCGCAGACGGACTTCGCGGCCCGGGGAGAGGCGAAAGAACCCTTTCACGGGCTCGACCATGAAGTCGTCCCGATCAATGTACAGCGTGCCGTCGAACGGAATCTTGCGCGAGCCCTCCAGCGGCACGTCGTGCGGATAGTACGACGCGTCGAGCCAGTCGACTTCGCCAGCGGGCCAATTCTCGATCACGACTTCAATCGGGTCGGTCACGCACATCACGCGTGGCGCGACGAGGTTCAGGTCGTCACGGATCGCAAAGTCGAGCAGCTCCATCTCCACCCGACTGTTCGCTTTGGCGACTCCGACGAGGTCGGCGAAGCGGCGAATCGCTTCCGGGCGAATCCCGCGTCGCCGGAGGCCGGCGATCGTCGGCATCCGGGGGTCGTCCCATCCGTGGACGTGATGTTCCTTCACCAGTTCCAGTAGCTTGCGCTTCGACATCAACCAGTAGTCGATGTTGAGCCGCGCAAACTCGTACTGACGCGGCTGCCACTCCACCTCGGTCTCGGCGATTACCCAGTCGTACAGCTCGCGATTATTCTCGAACTCCAGCGTGCAGATCGAATGCGTGATCCGCTCGAACGAGTCCTCGAGGCAGTGCGCGTAGTCGTACATCGGGTAGATGCACCAGGTGTCGCCGGTCCGATGATGCGTCGCGTGCTGGATGCGGTAAAGGATCGGGTCGCGCATCAACATGTTGGGGTTCGCCAGATCGATCTTCGCCCGGAGCACCAGCGCTCCATCGAGGAACTCGCCGGCTCGCATGCGGCGAAACAGGTCCAGATTCGTCTCGATCGACTGCGCGCGATCCGGGGTCGGCTTGCCCGGCTCGGTGAGCGTGCCGCGATACTCGCGCACGGTCTCACGGTCCGCGGAGTCGACGTAGGCTTTGCCGCGCTCGATGAGGTGCTCGGCGAGCAGGTACATCCGCTCGAACGTGTCCGAGGCGAAGTACAGGTGCTCGCCCCAGTCGAAGCCGAGCCACCGCACGTCGTCCTTGATGGATTCGACGTACTCGGTCTCCTCGGTGGTCGGATTCGTATCGTCAAACCGCAGGTGGCATTCCCCCTGGTACTGCTGGGCGAGTCCGAAGTTCAAGCAGATCGACTTGGCGTGGCCGATGTGCAGGTATCCGTTCGGTTCGGGCGGAAAGCGCGTCACGATGTAGTCGTGCGTTCCGTCGCGAAGATCCTCATCGATGATGGCAGTGATGAAGTTCTCTCGTCGATTCTCGCTCATGATGTCGGTATCACGGTCCAAGGTGTTTCGCGGCCCCAGCGGCAGCGGACGCGCACGATAGCGCCACGAAGCAACCGTGGCTAGACCAACAGTATTCGGCTTTCCTCTGTTTCGCCGCGTGTTAGGTGACTGGTGTCTTTTGCATGGCGCGCCTGAGGAGACCGCCGTGACGATGGCTGCGTCGTCGCTCGTCGACGATGCCCCGCATCGTCTCGCTCGCACCTCCTTGCCATCCTCACGGCTGTTTCCTCAGGTTCTCTAGCCACATAGGCGGTGCGAGATCGAAGTTGGTTGAGTCGAGGCGATGCCGTAGCATCGAGAGAGATCAACAAAGAGCTCGCGCCGCCTATGTGGCTAGACGCATGCAAAAAACACCAGTCACCTAGCTTGTGCGCGTGACTCGCAAGCGAACCGTCATCCTCGCCGTGCTCCTGCTCGCTACCGTGGCGTTCGGTTGGATCGTGCCCGGCGCACTGGTCGATGTGATTGGTGGGGCGTTCAGCGGCAGCCCGCGTGAGCTGCACGACCGGCTGAGCCCCGGTGCACGTGCCCTGATCGACCAGGCGTATGTCGGGATCGATCCCGCCGAAGTGCTCGACTACCACACTCATGTCGTGGGAGTCGGTGCCGGGGGGACCGGGGCATGGGTCAACCCTGAGATGGCGTCCTGGACGAGCCCGATCAAGCGCGCGAAGTTCAGCATCTATCTGAGCGCATCCGGTGTCCTCGACGTCGCCAACGCGGACCAGGAGTTCGTGACGAGACTCACCGAGCTGATTCGCAACAACCCACGGCACGGCACACACGCGATCATGGCGTTTGATCAGCGCTACACCGATGACGGACAGCCCGATCGGGCGCACAGCGAGTTCTATGTGCCCAACGACTACATTTTCGGCCTCGCCGAGACGCACGCGGACATCTTCGTTCCGGTGATGTCGATCCACCCGTTGCGCCCGGACGCGATCGAGGCGCTGCGCCGCTGGGCGGGCCGGGGTGGTCGGTACATGAAGTGGTTGCCGAACGCGATGGGGATCAGTCCGGACGACCCGCGACTCGACGCGTTCTACGACGTGATGGTGGAGCT
>JBFIHF010000328.1:0-7257 GCA_041601915.1 Bradymonadaceae bacterium | reverse complement strand
GCGGACATCGCCAGGATCCCACCCTTGGTGTCGCATGCGCCCCGGCCGTATACGATCCCGTCTTCCTCGCGCACCGGCAGGTGCGGTGGCACCGTGTCGACGTGGGTCGAGTAGACGAAGCGAGGTGTCGCCCCACGGGTGACCAGCAGGTTCCAGCGGTTCGCCTCGACGGTTTGGCGCTGACACTCGAACCCGAGGTCCTCGAAGTGTCGCTGCAGGACTTCCAGGAACCGTGCCTCGCCGCCCGTCACGGAGTCGATCTCGAGCCACTGCATCAGCGTGTCGCGAATTGTTGTCACCATTGGTGCTCCACGCTCAGCTCCGTTGCTGGATCGATTCGACGAGCCCACGATACAGCTCGTTCTTGGGGTCGAGGTCCGCGGCGCGTTTTGCGGCAGGGAGCGCGGCGCGCGGGTCACCCTCGAACTCCATACGCAGGGCCGCCAGACGATAATGGAACACCGCCACGCTGGGCGACATCTCGATCGCGCGCAACAAGGTGTCCGACGCACCGAGGTAGTTCGCTTGATGGCGGTGATAGTCCACGCGCTCGAGGATCGCGCCGACGTCGGCGCGCGGCATCGGATGCAGTGACTCCCGGACCGCCTTGCCCGCCGAAGGTTTGTGCCCCGCGGGTCGGCTCGGCGCGACGCAAGCCAGCTTTCGGGCGATCAGGGTGCCCACGAGATCGTGCACGTCGACCGGCAGTCCCGCGCATAGCGACCGCAGCTCTTTGAGTGCGGCCCCGGTCCCGATGCGCGAAAGGACAAACCACTCGCCGGGCGTCAGTGTATCCGGCACCGGCACGTCGGTCCGGCAGAGCACCGTCTCCGGTTGGAGGGTCGGGCCCCGCACGTCCTCGATGAACGCGTCGAGCGCGTCGCGCTCATGCGAGGCGAACGCCACACCAAACCCTCGGCCGGAGTCGCGCCGCAGTTCGTGGCCGACGACGGTGGCGCTCAACGGGGCGGACCGCTCCCCCGTGGCGAGGATCAATTCGACGAGGACCGGCTCGCGCAACGACAGCAGTTCTTCGGACGGCACGAACAGTCCACCGACCGACAGGTTGCGGTGGACCTCGCGGATGAACCGCTCACGGGTTTGAAACTTCACGCGGACTGTGGCGCGGCCCTCCGTCGACTCGCCGGTCGCCACATCGACGACGAGCGACTCGGTGCGCGCTTCGATGATCTCGACGGAAGGGATCGTGGGCGTGCCGCCGCGGGCGTCCAGCGGATCGGCCGATGGCTTCCAGTGGATGCCGAGTCCTTCGTCCAGCGCGCGCGCCAAGGCTTCGACCGACG
Source organism: Bradymonadaceae bacterium (assembly GCA_041601915.1). Taxonomy (GTDB): domain Bacteria; phylum Myxococcota_A; class Bradymonadia; order Bradymonadales; family Bradymonadaceae; genus JBFIHF01. The sequence continues at coordinate 5,953 of JBFIHF010000328.1, read as the reverse complement.
GCCAGCGCGCGCTGGGATCGAGCGACAGTCCGCGCAGGATCACGTCATCCCAGCTTCGAGGGCACTGTGCCGACAGGGTGCTGGGCGGGGCCGGTGTGGTCTTCGCGCGCAGGTCGGCGGTGGCCATCAGCCAGCTCGTCACCGCCCACGGTGGCTTGCCCGTCAGCATTTCGTACATGATCGCAGACAGCGAAAACTGGTCCGCCAGCGGGGTCACGCTCTCGCCGATCGCCTGTTCCGGGGCCATGTACACGGGCGTGCCGTACAGCGCCTGCGTCTGTGACGCGGCCATCACCACCGTGGAGGTCCCGAAGTCGAGAAACTTCCACTGCTCGGGCTGCGGGGGGCGGTTCGTCGTGAAGACGTTGGACGGCTTGAGGTCGCAGTGCACGATGCCGACCTCATGCACCGCCGCAAACGCGCTCGCCGCCGCGTGTGCGAAGCGCGCCACGCGCTCCGCCGTCAACAGGCCTTCGCGCGCGATCGTCTGGTCGAGCGGCTCGCCGGTCAGCAGCTCCATCACGAAGTAGGATCCCCACGTCTCGTCCTCACCAAAGTCCGTCACGAAGACGAGGTTCTCGTGGACGATGAGGCTCGTCACACGCGCCTCTTCCTTGAAGCGTCTCACCCACGACGGGTCTGCCGCGATGTGTGGGTTGAGCAGCTTCATCGCGAAACGGTGGCCGAGCAGGTCGTGCTGGACCTCGAAGACGCTGCCAAAGCCACCCTGGCCGAGCTCGCGAATGATGCGATAGCGGCCGATCACATCGTCGGGTTGGGGCAGGTCGCGACTCGCCTCGGCGCGCTGGAGCCGTTTGCGCAGGTCCTCAAACGCGTTCCCGGCCGCCGTCGCCCGCCGCTGAAACTCGGCCTCGGTCCAATCGTCCATCAGCCCTCTGCCGCGAGTTCAGCCGCCGCACGCTTTTCGCGCTGCGTCGTGAACCCCCATGCCACGATCACCGAGACGCCGTACAGAAACACCAACGGGACAGCCATCATGGTCTGCGTCACGACGTCGGGTGGTGTGAGCATCGCCGCGATGATGAAGGCAAGCACGATCGCGTACCGCCAGAACTTGATCAGGTGATGGTGCGTGAGCACCCCGATCGAGGACAGGAACATCGAGAAGACCGGCATCTCGAAGATGAAGCCGAACCCGAGGATCAGCTTCGTCGTCAAGGCCAGGTACTCGTTCATCATCAGCTCGGGCTTGGAGACCTCGAGCGAGAAATCGAGCAGGAATTTGTAGCCGTACGGCATCACCAGATAGAAGCAGAACGCCGCTCCGCCGTAGAAAAACAGCGCCGCGATGAGCGTGAATGGAAACGCGAGCTTCTTCTCGCTGTCGTACAGCGCCGGGGCCACAAAGAGCCAGATCTGCAGCAGGATCCACGGCGCGCCCAAGAACACGGCGCTGAAGATCGCCGTCTTCAGCAGGACGAAGAACGGCTCGGCGAGGTCCTTGTGGTGCATCTGGGCGAGCGACTGGTCCGCCGTCGCCGCGCGCAGCGGCTCGAGCAGATACTCGAAGATCGGCTCGACCACGATCCAGCTCACCCCGAACGTGAAGACGAGGCCGACCAGCGTCCAGCCGACACGGCGTCGCAGCTCCGCGAGGTGCTCGAACACCGTCATCCGCGCCTCGGCGAGGGGATCTAGCACCGGTTCTGTCATCTAGATGGTCTCGTCATACGGCACGTGAAGATAGGTTTCTCGCAGCATCTCGGAGGGTTTCGCCATCGCGAGATCCACGGCGGTCAGCTCGGCGGGCCGAACCGGCCGCATCGCGACCATGCGCACGTCGAGCGTGGGGTCGGGATCGCGCACCGCGACTTGCGCCTGCGGCTTCGAACCCGCCGCGAGCGGCGTGTGCGTGGCGCGGTCGTCGTCCAGCGCCACCGCGTCGCGCAGCAGATTGCTGGCCTTTCGGATCTCGCGCATCATCTTGCCCATGAAGCGCGCGGCTTCCGGAATCTTCTCCGGCCCCATCACGACGAGCGCGATGAGCAGAATCAAGACAATTTCTGTGAGCGACATTCCGAACATCGAAGCCCTCCACGAGCAACGATCAGCATAGCTGGCCGTCTGCCTCGCGACTACTCCGTGATCGTGATCTTGCGGGTTGTGTTGTTGAAGCCGCCGTTCTCAATGAGTTGGCCCTTCATGTCCACGAGCTTCAACGTGATCGTGTGTTCGCCCACCGCGAGCGGGCCGATCAACACGGGCTTCCATTCCAGAAGTTCAGTCTCCTCGCCGTCGACCCCGTAGATCACCTTACTGTCTTTGCCCAGTTCCGCGTTCTGGATGAAGAAGTCCAGCAGCAGTTCCTTGGCATGCTCAGCGGCGTAGCTGCCCTTGGGTCGGCTGTACGTCAGGAACGGTTTCGTGGGGTCGAACGTCCAGTCGTCGGACTTCTTCTTCACATGGAACGTGACCAGCTGGAACACGTCGCCTTCCTTGAGCGCCAGGTGGTAGTGACGGGCTGGAAACGCGCGCAGCGTGTGGGTGCCTTCGGCGAGCCCCTCGATCTTGAGCGGCTTCGTCACGTCGTAATGCGCGATGTAGGGGTCGTTGTCGATGATCGCGTGCACGTGCTGGCCGATTTCATGGCCGGTGCGGTAGCCCTTCACCTCGAAGGCGATCTCGAAGTCACCCGACGGCAGGATCTCATCCTCTTTGGGCGCCGTGACGGCGAGGGTCACCTGCGGGATCTTCTGATCGACGAGCAGTTGCGTCTCCATCCCCGGCACCGACGAGGTATGTGACACCGGCTTGGGGGCGTCGGCCGGCTCCGCTTCCTGGACCGGCTTCACCGGCTCGACTTCGTCGGCAACAGGCGTCTGTGCGGGCTTGTCCTTACACGCCCCGAGGGCGAGCGCGAACAGCAGTACGGTGAGACCAGTGTAGCTGCGCATGGTTGAGCTCCAGTCGAAAGAGGAACGAGCGGGCGACCATAGATCACGATCGCGAGTGGCGCCATGCACGCCTGTTTGCCCCTCCGTGGCGCTGCCGAAGAATCGCGCGCCGCGATGGAAGATCCCACGCCGCAGAGGCGTTTCCCTGATGAGGTGCCAGCACGACTTGAGGAGTCGAGAATGAGTTCGGCTTGGGCGTTGATCGAAGACCGGGGTGAGTTGCTGTTCGTGCGCCGATCGTTCGAGGTCGGTCGCGGCGGGCAGTGGTGTCCGCCCGGTGGCACGATGTGGCGCGACGAATGGCCCGAAGTCGCGTCCGTCCGCGAGACCTACGAGGAAACCGGTCTGCGTGTCTCCGTGGTCCGCGCGATCGCGAACTTTGAGGGCGCCCATTTCGTGCATTGCACCCTCAACTCCGATCGTTCCAAACTCCGGCTCCGCGGCACGGAGTGCATCGATGCGCGCTGGGTTCGCCCCGAGAACATCCTGGAGCTCGGCACGGTCATGGACCTGCGCCGCATCATTCCGGTGCTCCAACTCGCCGGTTTACGCACGCCGAAGCTGCCGCCGGGCCTCATCCCGTCCGTCCCCACGGAGCAGTTCGTCTAGGTGCCTGCGGCGCCCGATCCACCTGCGAGCACTGGCGGCGCGTAGCGCCCCGTGGTATTGGCTTGCGCCATGGCCCCGGAATTTGGAGACCGAACATGAGCTTTGACGCCAGAGTGCTCAGCTACTTCCAAGAACTTGAAGCGCTCGAAAACCTCACCGAGTCCGAATCCAAGGCGTTTCTGGACCTCCTCGTGCTGGCCGTGCTGGCCGACGACGAGATCACGGAGGTCGAACTCCAGCAGCTCGACGAGGAGCTGACCCGGCTCCCCTTCATCTGGGACAGCGGCCGGCGCGACACCGTCGTCGATCACAGCGCCAAGACCCGCGAATACCTCGAAGGCATCGTCGACAACGAGGCCAAGATCGAGATCTTCATCAAAGGCGTCGCGGACAAGCTGGTCAGCGAAGTGCATCGGATCGTCGCGCTCCGTGCGTTCACCGCGATCGTGGTGTCCGACGGCGTGACCGACGCCGAACGCGAGCGCGTGTTCGACGTGGGCTCCGCGCTTGGTTTCGACAGCGACACCGTCGCCGGGGTCATCGACGAAGTTCGCGACTCCCTCAACCCCTGAGGAGGCAGCCATGCCCAGCTTCGACGTCGTGTGCAAAGTCGACGAGCAAGAGGTCGTCAACGCGGTCAACAACGCCTCGAAAGAGATCGTCAACCGCTTCGATTTCCGGGACACCGGCACCGAGGTCAGTTGGCACTCCGACTCCTCGACCCTCGTCATCGACTCCGACTCCGACGGCCGCGTCATCGCGGCCTGGGATGTCCTCCAATCCCATCTGATCCGGCGCGGTGTCTCGCTCAAGGGCCTTGTGCTCGGCGAGATACAGACCGTCGGCGGTGGTCGTGCAAAGCAGTCCATCGTCGTTCAGCAGGGGATTCCGCAAGAGACGGCGAAAAAGATTCTCAAACAGATCAAAGAGACCAAGGTGAAGGTCCAGGGCTCGATCCAAGGCGATCAAGTTCGGTTCACCGGCAAGAAACGTGACGATCTGCAGGATGCGATTCGGGAGCTCAAGGCCGCCGACTTCGACCTGGAACTGTCGTACGTGAATTTTCGCGACTGACCGCTTGTTGCGCACTGACGCCTGAGGAGAAGAGATGGAGATTACGAGAGAATTTCTGGAGCGCATTCCGAAAACGGACCTCCATGTACACCTCGACGGAAGCCTTCGCCTCAGCACGATCCTCGAGCTCGCCGAGCAGCAGAAGGTCAAGCTGCCAGGCGGCGCCGACAACGAGGACTCTCTCGCCAAAGCGATCCACATGGGCGAGATCTGCCGCGATCTCAACGACTACCTCAAAGCGTTCGATGTCACGCTCAGCGTGCTCCAGACCGAGGAAGCCCTGTACCGCGCCGCGTTCGAGCTCGGCGAGGACATGGCGAAAGAAAACGTCCGCTACACCGAGATTCGATACTCGCCGCTGCTTCACACGCGCAACGGCCTGTCGTATCCCGTGATCGTCGAGGCGGTGGCGGAGGGCTTACGCGAGGCCAAACGTCGCTACGGCCTGATGAGCGGGCAGATCATCTGTGGGATCCGCCACGTCACGCCGGAAGCGTCGCTGCGTATGGCGGAACTGTGCGTCGCGTTCAAGAACAAGGGCGTCGTCGGCTTCGACCTCGCCGGCGGCGAGGCGGACAACCCGCCCAAGGATTTCCGCGAGGCGTTCTATCTCGTGCGAAACAACAACGTGAACCTGACGATTCATGCCGGCGAAGCGTTCGGGCCGGAGTCGATCCATCAAGCGATCCACGTATGCGGCGCCCACCGAATCGGCCACGGCACACGTCTGCGCGAAGACGGCGACCTGCTGAACTTCGTCAACGATCACCGGATCCCGCTCGAGATCTGCATCACCTCCAACGTGCAGACCCGCGCCTGCGCGAGCTTCGAGTCGCATCCGCTGGCGTTCTACCTGTCGTACGGGCTGCGCTGCCACCTGAACACCGACAACCGGCTCGTGACGAACACCACGATGACGCAGGAGTTCGTGACGGCCGTCGAGACCTTTGGGCTCGGCGTCGGCGATATCCGCAAGCTCGTGATCGACGGGTTCAAGTCCAGTTTCATGCCGTACCGCAAGAAGCAGACGGTGCTGTCGAAGGCGCTGGCGGAGTTCGATCGCGTGGTGGCCGAATTCTCCGGTCGCCCGGCGTCCGAGCAGGCCCGCTCCAACGTCGCCCAACAGATTCACCGCGATCACAACCCGCTCGATTCGCACCTGTTGCACGTGGGCGAGTCCGAAGTGATCGAGGACGAGGTCCCCGGCGTCGCCGACTAGTGGTACTCGGCGGAAGTAATGAGCCATCCCCGGCGTGATCGGAGCGACGATGTCGCTGCACTCCGACGCAGGCGATGCACGCGTATCGTCGAGGAGGAGGGCAAAGAGATCGTCGTTCCGACGCGGCGAGGATGGC
>JBFIHF010000327.1:0-7270 GCA_041601915.1 Bradymonadaceae bacterium | reverse complement strand
CGGGAGCCGACGATGACGAGCACGATCGAACCAACAAGTGCACAAGCCGCACAACGAGCGGTAGCGGAGCTTCGCGAGCACGCCGCCGAGTGGGCCAACTGGTCGGTCGAAGAGAAGGTCGTCATGCTCCGGGAGCTCGTTTCGCGGGCGGACGATCAGGCGGCGTGGTGGGTGGAAACCGCGGCGAAGGGCAAGCAGCTGGAGCCGGGTTCGGTGTGGGTGGCCGAGGAGTGGGTGTCGGGCCCGTGGGCGTTCATCGAGTGGTGTCAGGCCGCGATCGAGACGCTGAACGCGATACGCGAAGGGCAGCTCCCGCATTGGCCGCCTGTTCGCGCGTCGAGTCGTGGCATCGCGATCGTCCGGGTGTTCCCGGCCAGTCGCTGGGATGCGATCTTACTCAACGGCGTGAGCGCCGAAGTGCACATGCAGGAGGGCGTGACGCCCCAGAATCTGGGCGACCACGTCGGGGCGTTCTACGCCCAGGAGGATCCTCCAGGGACCGTCGCGGTGGTGCTCGGTGCGGGCAACATCACGAGCATCGCGGTGTTGGACAGCATCTATCGGCTGTTTGTCATGGGGCACGTCGTGATGCTCAAGATGAACCCGGTCAACGAGTGGATGGGGCCGGTGTTCGAGAGCATCCTCGAGCCACTCGTCGCGCGCGGCTGGCTGCGGTTTGCCTACGGCGGAGCCGAGATCGGCAAGCTGCTGACCACGCACGAGCTCGTGGACGAGATCCACCTCACCGGCAGCGAGCACACCTACGACGCGATCGTGTTTGGGGTGGGCCCCGAAGGGCAGCGACGCAAGGCGTCGAACGAGCCGCTGAATACCAAGCCAGTCACCGCAGAGCTGGGCGGCGTCGGACCTTCGATCGTCGTCCCCGGCGGCGCGTGGACGGCCCAGGACATTCGGTTCCAGGCCGAAAACATCGTGACCCAGAAGCTGCACAACAGCGGGCATAACTGTGTCGCCGCGCAGGTGCTGGTGGTGCCCGACGAGTGGGCGCTGACCGACGAGCTGCTCGACGCGATCGAGGCGGTGATGCGCGAGCTGCCGCCGCGTGCGGCGTGGTACCCCGGGGCCGACACTCGCCAGTCCGATGCCGCTGCGCGCCATACCGATCACGTGTTGATCCCCAACGGCGACGTACCGCGCACCATCTTGTGCAACGTGCCGGCGGACGAGGACCACTTCGCGTTCCAGGAGGAGTTCTTCGGCGTCGTGCTCGCCGTCACACGGCTGCCCGGTGCCACGCCGGCCGAGTTTTGGTCCAACGCGGTGGCGTTTGCCAACGATCGATTGCGCGGAACGCTCGGCGCGACGGTGACGATCCACCCATCCGTGCGCGGCGACCTCGGCGAGGCGTTCGATCGCGGCATCGAGGAGCTGCGCTACGGGGCGATCGGCGTGAACATCTGGAACGCCGCTGCCTACCTGCTGGCGCGTGGAGCCTGGGGCGCCTACCCGGGCCACCAGCCGACCGACATCCAGAGCGGGGTCGGCACGGTGCACAACGCCTTCATGTTCGACAAGCCCGCGAAGACCGTCGTGACGGGGCCGTTCGCGCCGATGCCGCGAGCCTGGAAGACGGGCGACTTCCACCTCGCGCCGAAACCGCTGTGGTTTGTCACGAACAAGACCGCCCACATCACCGCGCGCCGCGTCACACATTTTGCCGCGCGCCCGTCGTTTGCGGGGCTGCCGGGCATCTTCGCCGCGGCGCTTCGCGGCTGAGCCCACACGGTCGCATCTTTCAGGAATCTTCAGGCGAACTTCCGGCCGGATACTGCGAGTGTCCCGGCAGATACGGAGGTGTTCAGATGAAGTCCACAACGCTCATGACGTTCGCAGCCTTGTTGTTGTTTTCGTGCGGTGGTGGCGGCGATCTCAAGAAGATTCCGCCGCCCGACGACTCGCCGAACGAGACGCCGTCGAACAATGAGACGCCGACGAACAACGATTTGCCGACGAACAATGAGACGCCGGCGAACAACGTGACGCCAACGAACAACGTGACGCCGGCGAACAACGTGACGCCGACGAACAACGTGACGCCGACGAACAACGTGACGCCGACGAACAACGTGACGCCGACGAACAACGTGACGCCGCCGGACCTGATGCCGCTGCACGTCCAGCTCACGTGGGACACGATGGATACCGACCTCGATATCCACTTCGCTCACCAGGTGGCGGGTATGGACTCGCGTCAGCCCGACCTCGACGAGGATGGGTTGCCCGATCCATGGCTGCACGCGATCTACGATTGCAGCTGGCGCAACAAGACGCCGGATTGGGGGATCGCGGGGCTGCCCAACAACCCGAGCGAGGACATCGACGACCTCGACGGTCTGGGGCCCGAGAACGTGAATCTGCAGGATCCGGAGCCCGACACGGCCTATCGAGTCGGCGTCCGTTACTATGCGGACAACAACGGACGTGGACCCACGACCGCGACGGTTCGGATCTACTTCGACGGCACGCTCGTCTCCGAGCAGTCAGCGGTCTTGACCCGTACCAAGGACTTCTGGGACGTGGCGACCGTGACCGGCGACGGTGTCGTGACGATGACGACGGGTCCCAAGATCATCCCGAACTACTCGCCGGAAGGCTTCTGAGACCACGCGTCGTACTTGGCCGCCGGCTCGGGGCCCGCGAAGACCTGCAGGGCAACGAGCTTGTCGGGGCCGCCTTCAAAGCTGACTTCAGCGTTCGCCGGCATGTAGATCGCGGTGTTTGGCCCCACATCGAAGGTCTTGCCGTCGATCGTCATCACGCCGCTGCCTTCGAGGATGTAGATGTACTCCTCGGTCGCGTCGCGATGGACGGGGACTTTGCCGCCTCCGGCCATTTCGAGCTTGCCGAGGAACGCGTTCTTGCCCGTCGCGAGCTTGATGATCTGGGCTTTGCCGCTTGGCGCCGTGCGGTGCTCGGCCTCGGCGTCCGTGACGACAATCGGCGGGGCCGGTTGGCCGGGATCGGACCCGTCGGTGCCCGGCAATACCGTGGCCTCGGCGGCCGGCTGAGCCGTCGCGGGTTCCGGGCTGCTCTTGCAGGCCGTCAGCGTGGCGATGAGAAGCAGGGCGAGCGACATCCGAATCATGGGATCTCCGTGTGCTGGATCGTCTCGTTGAGTTAACCCATCCGCGGTCCGAGCCGCCACAGCGTGAGCGAGTCGTCGGCCACCCCGATCCCGAGCAACTGACCGTCGTCGCCGAACGCGAGCGCGCGCAGATCCGTTCGCTTGGCGTTGATCATGAAGAACGTCTGGCCGTTCAGCATGTTGAGGATCCGGACGGTGCGTTCCGCATCGAGCACCGCGGCGAGGTAACCGTCGGCTGATACGGCGATGGAACGCGCCGGTGCGGCGAGCGGCTGCAGGTGGTTCGTCGTGCCACCCGTGGCCGGGATCGTCGAGATCGCGACCCCGCGCGAGAAGATGATCTGGCCCGCGCCGATCGCGACGGTCCCGATTGGATCTCCGCCCGTCACCAGAACTTTCGGTTCGTTCGTCAGCGACATGAGGAGCACCCGGCCACTGGCGGTCCCGCAGACCGCGGTGATGCCATCGGCGTCGAGGTCCACGTGTGTGATCCGTTCGGGCACCGTGCCCCATGACTGCGGCGCATTGGGCTTGTTCGTGGTCCACGACCAGATGCCGCCGGAATCGTCGGCGGCCACGACCCGCTTTCGAACACCGTCGACGCAGAGTCCACAGATGCGGCCCGACACGCCGTGGAGCGTGAATCCCGATTGCGGGTCACTGAGTCGCAGCGCCAGCAACGTGCCGTCGGGAAGGGAGACCGCACAGAAGTCCGCGGTACCGGCGAGCGCTGCCGCACTGATCGCGGTGGCGTTGTCGATCCCATGCGTGTTCAGGCGATGGGTGGACAGTCGCGTTCCGACGTCCTGCGAATTCTGCGGAGCGCTGGTGGCACCGGCCGTCGGGGTCGCGTCATCGACCTGCAGCGGCGCCGGTGGGGCGTCGTCGGGCTCCGACGTCCCGGCGGGGCCGATGTCTCGGAGGATCGAATCAATGGCCTGGATGACTTCATTGAGATCAGACGGGCGCTCGTCCGGAAGCTTGGCGAGCAGGTCGGCGACGAGCTGGTCGAGCGCCGGGGTGACCCGCGCCGATTTGACGACGTCGGACACCTTGGGCGCCGAGCCGTAGACCTGCTGTTCCATGACTTTCCAGCTCGTCGCCGCCGTGAACGGCGGCCCGCCGGTCAGGCACATGAACAGCACCGCGCCGAGGCTGTAGATATCTGAGCGGTGGTCGACTTCCTTGCCGAGGCATTGCTCGGGTGAGGCAAACAGGGGCGTTCCGAGAAACCCCTGGGTTGCGGCGGCGCCGCCCACGACGCGCGCGATCCCGAAGTCGAGAATGCGAACGAAGAAGCCCGACGCGGGCAGCTGTTCGATCATGATGTTCGCGGGTTTGAGGTCGCGATGGGTGATGCCCGCCTCGTGGGCCTCATGCAGCCCGTTCGCGATCTGGCGCACAAGGTCCAACGACCGGTGCACCGAGATGCGTCCAACCTGGTCGATCAGGTCGTGCAGGGTGCGCCCGTCGACGTACTCCATCATGAGGCCGAACACCCCTTTCGTGAGCTCCATCGACTCGTAGACGGAGACGACATGCGGGTTCCGCAGCCGACTCATCGTCTCGACCTCCAATTCGAAGCGCCGCAACATGTCTTCGGCGACATCGCGGTCGGCAAACCGATTGCTATCAACGATCTTGCAGGCGAAATCCCGGTGCAGTTTGCGCGACTTCGCCCGATACACCCAACCCATGGCGCCCGCGCCGAGGAACTTGTCGAGCACGTAGCGCTCGTCGACGAGCCGGCCGAGGTACTCAAACTGGCTCGTGGCGGCCTCCGGCCAGCCGCTGACGGGGCGAATCGAGTCGCACGCTGGGCAGGCGTCGGCGTCGTCCGGCATGCTCGTCGCGCACTGCGCGCAATACGTCTCGTACAGCATCCGCCCGAGCCCACCCGGCTGACTTCGCCGCAAGATCGCTTGCACGCGCATGATCAGCTCGCGGGGGTGGAACGGCTTCGACAGGTAGTCGTCGGCTCCGCCTTCGAGCGCGCGAATACGGTCGTTGCTCTCATTGTGCGACGAGAGGAACAACACCGGGACGCTCGACTGCTTGCGGATGTTTTCGCAGAGCTCGACGCCGGACATCCCCGGCATCTCGAGGTCCGAGATCACGAGGTCGGGCATGATGTTTCGCAGCTTGCCCAACGCGACGGCACCGCCGTCGGCCTCCACCACGAGGTAGCCCTCGTTTCCGAGGACAGTCGCGAGGAAGTCCCGGATATCCGGGTCATCATCCACGATCAGTATCGTCGTCATACACAGCACCGGGGAACGCGACACGTCGGATGCTAGTGGACTGCGATAAGTGTGGAAAGCGGCCGCGGAGATTAGTTTTCGTCGCCGGACACCGGCGACGTCGGAGCGCTAAGGGTCTGGGACCGTGAGGCGCAGCGCGAGCGTGCCGTCGGACTTGGTGTCCGTCGAGGTGATGGCGACCTCGCCCGTCGCGACGCCCGGCGCGCCGAGCGTCCCAGCGACGGAGAACTGCAGGGTCTGCAACGGCGGTAGTTGGCGGGGGAGCATCGGAGTGTTCGCCAACGAGAATGCGCCATCGCCGTCATCAGAGAGCGCGATCTCGGAGATGTCCAACATCAACGTCTGCGAACAGTTGAGCAGTGTGATCTGCTGGGTTTGCGGGGTCGCCGCGGCGACTTCGCCGAAGTCGGCGGCGTCCGGCGTGATGTCGAGGCACGGGGAGGGGTCGTTGCCGACCAGCGCGACATCGAACGTCGGCTGATCGGGCGCGTCGCTGTTCACCGTGATCGTGCCGCGATGGGTCGCGGCACCGATCGGCGCATAGGTCACGTCGATCACGAAGTCTTCGTCGCGTTCGAGTACCGTCGGCGGCGTCGCGTTGGCTTCGAACGCGATGGCAAAGAACCCTGTGATGCCGCCCAGATCGACCGAATCGATGGTGAGCGCATCGAGGCCGCGGTTGTAGAACGTGATGCGCGTCGTGACCGAGTCGCCGTTGGCGACTTCGCCGAACCGCAACAACCCGGGCCCTTCGAGCTGGGCATAGGCGCTGACCGTCTCGATGCGGACCTGAACGACTTCGTTCTCGGGGTCGTTCGTAAACAGCTCCACGCGGCCCTGATCGACGCCGAAGTCTTTCGGCTCGTACACGACCTCCAGCTCCTTGAAGAGCCCCGGGCCCACGAGGAAGCTCGAGTTCCAGCCGTCGCCCTTCACGAACTCGGGCTCTCCGGTCCGATTGAACTCCAGCAACTGCACGCCAGTGACGACGATCGCGGTGCCGCCGATGTTCGAGATCCCAATGACAGCGCTCGCCGACTCGCCCTGGCGCACGTCGCTGAACGTGATGGCGCGGGGGTCGATCACGAGGCTGCCCGGCTCGGCCGGAACGTCGGGCAACACGACCATGTCGACGGCCATGTCCGGCTCGGGTGCCGTATCGGGCAGTGGGCCGCCCGAGTCGGCGACGTTCGCGACGTTGTTGTCGCCTTTGCCCGAGCATCCCAGGAGGACGACGAACAGGAGGGGCGTCAGGTAGTACTTCATGTGCAGGTCCGTTCGGAGTTAGCCACCGAGCACGCATTGCCCGTCGGTGCATTGCACGTCGGGCATCGCGCAGCTGCAGTCGAGATTGTGGGCGCAGTCGACGTCGAACGCGGTCGCGTAGTCCTCGGCGACATCGGCGCGGACCGCGGCGTTCGGGCATTGGCAGGCGTCGCAGACTTCGCCGGTGAACACCGCGGCGCAGTCTTCGGGCACCTCACAGTCGGTCGGCAGCCCGGTGATCGTGACGTACTTCGCTTCGCGGCCGACGCACCTGTTGGTCGCCAGGTCGCAATGCGGCACGAAGAGCTGGCAGGGCGCTTCACCGCATTCGGCCAGCGAGTCGCAGAGATCTCGGCCATCGGCGAGCACGGAGCGGTACTCCGTCTCGGCGTCGCGATGAACGGAGTCGGTTTCGCAGTCGAGGCATCCGCACACGCTTCCGGCAGGCACCAGTACGCAGTCTTCGTCGAACGAGCAGTCCGGGTTGAAGTAACAGGCGCCGCCATCCTCGGCTTCGCACTCGTCGAAGATCGTCGAGTTCAGAGTCGCCGTCCGCACGCACAGCACGTCGTAGCTGGTGTCACACCCTGGGGCGGTGACGCAGGTCGGATCGCCGTCGCAGCTGTCGACCTCCGTG
>JBFIHF010000326.1:0-7346 GCA_041601915.1 Bradymonadaceae bacterium | reverse complement strand
GGCTTCCTGGCAAGCCGAGACCGATCCGGCGTCTCGGCAGGCGTCTTCGAACCGATGCTGGGCGTCTGCCTCGATGCGCAGGAATGGCTCCGCGCCCAGGTCGAATGCCAGGATGTGGGCCCAGGTGATGCACGCCTCCCCGCGCTGATCTCTGCGACACCGCGCCTCGGTCTCGCGGCGGGCGGCCGCCAGATCGCGCGGGTACTCGTAGAGTTCCTGTCTGCGCAGCGCGCAGGAGTCGTCGTGGCCGCGGTCGCATGCCACGTCGAGGAGCTGGCGTGCGCGAGCGGTCTCGCGCTTGGCCTTGAAGTTCACGTCCAGCAGCCGGAGCGCGAACACGTAGCACGCGATGTTGGCGCCGAGCTCGCAGGCACGCCCCATCGACAGATTGAGGGAGCGGAGCGGTTGCGGTTCGCCATCGAACGGATTGATGTCCGCGGTGGCGTTGAGCCCCATCACGAAACACGCCGCCGCCGATCCGGCTTCGCACGAGGCGGCGAGACCCTCCACGTCGAGAGCGACCTGGAACATCGCCGGATTGTCCCACTGTATAGGCGCTTCCGTCAGGATGCGGGCCGCGGGGTCGGCTTCGGCTGGGCACGACTCCCATCCGCCGTCGAGGCACGCCCTGGGCACCGGCGGCATGCAGGGGCCATGGACGTCTTGGCCGCAGACCGGCTTTGGCCCCTTGCTCATTTCGCGGGCAAAACAGGCCATCTCGTCGCCTGCGCGGCAGGCGCTGGCGGTCGACTCGAGCTGTGCAACGGTGAGTCGGCTGAACCACGCCGCGACGAAACATCCGCGGCTGTCGCCGTGCGAGCACGCGGCCTGCGCCACGCGTTCGCGTGCGTCGCGGAGAAAATTGTTGCCCATCATCTGCTCCGCTCGCTCGGGGCTGCGAGCGCGTGCCGCGAGCACGCACGCCCGATGAACTCTCTGCTCCGCGCACAACCGGTCCACGGTCGCGAGGCCCTCGCGCATCGTGTCAAACGAGCTCGGGTAGCCGAGCTGTACCAACGCGGTGCGCCCACACGCTTCGCGCTGGTCGGGATCTTCGGCGCATGCCTCTTGCCAGCGCTCGTACCGCAGCTCCCAGATGAAGTTTTCGAGCTCGCTCTGCGCCATGGCGAGCAGCAGTACCAGGAGCCCGAGCACAGCGCCCCCACCGAACAAGAGGCGGCGCAATCGCGGTTTGGCGGGCGAGCCTGTCACGTCCATCTCGTCACGCTTTCTTGAGGAACTCGGTCTTGAGCACGATCGCCGTGCCGTTGACCCTGCCTTCGACGTGGCCTGGATTGTCGGTCAGATGAATCGATCTCACGAGCGTCCCGCGCTTGGCGACGAACGACGCGCCCTTGACGTCGAGGTCCTTGATCAGCGTGACAGAATCGCCCTCGGCGAGGCGTGCGCCGTTGCTGTCGAGGACCTCCGGACCATCGTCGACGGTCGCGAGGCCCTCGTTCGCCCAGGCGAGGACGTCGTCGGCGAGGTACGCCTGTCCGATCAGCTCCTGGGCCCACAGCTCGGCGTCGAGCCGGTGCAGCAGACGAAAGCTGATCGCTTGAACAGCCGGGACTTCGCTCCAGATCGAGCCCTGGAGGCAGTACCAGTGATTGGCGTCGAGCTCGGCCCCGTCCCGAAGTTGCGGCGCACAGGTTTCGCAGACGACGAGCGCCGCATCATCCCGAGCGGCGGCGCTGGGTACTTCGTGCATCTGCAGTGCGCCGCCTGGGCCGCACAGTTCGCATTTCTCGTCCGACCGGCTCAATAGCGTGGGATCGATCGTCATAGGTCAGCTCTCGAGGGAGGAGACCGGTCTATCATGTCGCGGGTGAGCTCCTCATGGAAATGTCGGCGCCGGTGTTGACATCGTTCGATAGTTCGATATGTTTCGAACTATGACGGTTCGATGGTTGTCGAATCTTCGAAGGAGTGACGATGGACGAAGCACAGCTGGTCAAGATGTTCAAAGCCCTGTCGAACCCCAACCGGTACCGGTTGTTCGACGAGATTCGAAAGGCGGGGCAGTCGGCGTTCGAGGAAGGGCACACGTGCTTTCTGAGCGGGATCGTCGAGACGCTCAACATCGGCGCGCCGACCGTGTCACACCATCTCAAGGAGCTCGTGAACGCGGGGCTCGTGGATACCGAAAAGGACGGCCGCTTCGTGCAGTGCCGGATCAACGAGGACAGCGTCGCGGCGCTCAAGGCGTTCGTAACCTCTTTTAGCTAGGCGGATTTTTTTTGCGCGGAGCGCGACCAACGCTTCGAAACTTATCGAATTGTCAAACCAACAGAAGACGAAGGAGAATGAAATGAGCGCAGCCCTCAAGCACACGGAAGAGCCGATGAGTCAGCCCAAGACGCGGATGCAGAAGATCGTGATCGACAGCGCAGGCAGCTACGACCGCCTGCAGCTGCGGGAGATGGACATCCCGGAGCCGACCGCCGACGAGGTGCTCGTGGAGGTCCGCGCGACCGGCGTGAACTACGCCGACGTGATCGTGCGGATGGGCCTGTACAAGTCGGCGAAGGAGTTCGTGGGCTGGCCGATCACGCCAGGCTTCGAGGTCGCCGGTGTCGTCACCAAAGTCGGCGCCAACGTGAAGGACCTCGCCGTCGGAGACGAAGTGGTGGCGCTGACGCTGTTCGACGGCTACGCGAGCCACGTCGTCGCGCAGCGGCAGTACATCTACCGCAAACCCGAGTCTCAGACGTTCGCCGAGGCCGCGTCGATGCCCGCGGTGTTCATGACGGCGTGGTTCGCGCTGTTCGAGCTCGCGCACCCGCGCCCCGGCGCGAAGATGCTGGTGCATTCAGCCGCCGGCGGTGTCGGCGGCAGCCTCGTCCAGCTCGCCAAGATCGCGGGCTGCGAAGTGGTTGGGGTCGTCGGTGGCAGCCACAAGGTCGAGGCGGCGAAGGCGTTCGGGTGCGATGTCGTGATCGACAAGTCCACCCAGGATCTGTGGGCCGAGGCGGAGCGCTTCGCGCCTGAAGGCTACGATGTGATCTGCGACGCGAACGGCGTCGCGACGCTGCAGGACAGCTACAAACACCTGCGTCGCGCCGGCAAGCTCGTCGTCTACGGGTTCCACACGATGATGCCCAAGGCCGGCGGCAAGCCGAACTGGCTCAAGCTCGCCTCGGGCTGGCTGCGCACGCCGCGGTTCAACCCGCTCGACCTGACGTCGGACTCCAAGAGCGTGATGGCGTTCAACCTGAGCTTTCTGTTCGACCGCACGGACCTCTTGGAGCTGTTCATCGCCGACCTCGATCGCTGGGTGAGCAGCGGGCAGGTCGTGGCGCCGCCGGTCACCGAGTACGCGTTGGCGGACGTGGCGAAGGCACACGCGGACATCGAGTCCGGCAAGACGATCGGCAAGCTGGTCTTGATTCCTTAGTGCTGGGCGAACCGCTCGACGCAGCGCTCGACGAGCGGCGTCATCGCGTTGGTGTGCCCTTCGGGGAGGAAGCGCTGGTGCAGCGCCTCCTCACACATCGTGAGCGGGGCGAGCACGTTGAACGTGCTCGTCGCGACCGGGACGAGGTGTGCGGCGCGAGGGTCCCATTCGATCGAGTCGTCGTAGATCGCGGCCTGAGGACGGACGACGTCGTGGATCATGCCGACGCCCAGGATCTGGGCGGTGACGTGCCAATCGCCTTCGTGGATCGCGGCGGGGCAGTTCACGTCGAGGTACACGGTCACGAGATCAGCGATCTCGGCGCTGTGGGCGACGACGTCCACGCCGTCAGCCAACGGCTCGAAGTGTTTGATCGTCTGCGCCGCGAGCCACGTGCACAGCGCCGGTGACTCGGGTCGGACGTCGGGTGAGAACGCGACCTCGGGATGCGTGCGCGGCGCCGTCGACGGTTGGGGTGCTGGTGCGGCCATTGTGACGGCGAGGTCGTCCGCGCTCAGGAACGCGCGTCCGGGCGCGAACTCGACGATCGCCCAGATCGAGCCGAATAGCGCGGTCACGAGCACAACGACCGCCAGCGGTGTGTTCGTCGCGACGATTTTCGGTGTCAGGGCCATAGCTCCTCCTCACATTGGAACAGCAACGTCTCCCAGCCTACCACGATTCCCGCGCGGCTCGCGTTGTCACGGCGTTCGCGGCCACCTACGGTGTCCTTCGACGTTGCGCGCGAGAAACCCATGATTCGATATCTGACGCACCCCGACGGGCTGTTCTGGCGGGCTCAGGCGATCGATGATGCCGTCGAGATTCGGCACGGCAGCATCGGTGAGCCGGGCACGGTCCTGCTCGTGGACACCTACGAGGAGCTCGGCACGCCGCCGGAGTATTCGCTCGATGACATGGCCGGCGACATGTACGACGCCGACTACGTCGACGCGCCGATCCCGGATGTACACCTCGAGATCGAGAAGGCCCACGACGTGACGCTTCCGCCGGTGGTTCGGGACTTCTACGCCAATCGGACGTATCTCGACGTCCAGTTCAAGCGCTGCCAGAGCCTCGGCTGCGAGGTCGATTTCGTGTCCGATGCGGTGCTCGGCCTGTATAGCCAGGTCCACTACGACGCGGAACGTGAGGCCGACCGGACGTTCGTGCCGATCTCGGCGCGCATCTATGACGGGTACGAGGACGAGCAGCAGTGGATCGGCATCGATCCCGCGGACGAGACGACGATCGTCTACGCCCTGTATACGTCGGGCGACTTCGACGTCGCGTACCCGACCTTCGACGCGTTTCTCGCCGATCTCGTCGACGCCGACGACGACGAGTGAGCCAAGGTGCGGCGACAATTAGGCGGATGGTTCTCCATCGGCCGTTCGTTAGAAGTCCGTCTCGTCATCTGGAGTAGCCGTGGCCGTAAAACTTCTGGGGATCTCGGGCAGCCTGCGGGCCGCCTCGTACAACACCGCCTTGCTGGAGGCGGCGCGCGCAGTGCTCGCGCAGACCGGGGTGGAGCTCGAGATCGCGCGCATCGACGACTTGCCGCTGTACAACAGCGATCTGGGTGACGTGGCAGCGGCGGAGCGGCTGAAGCAGCAGATCGCGGCCTGCGACGGCTTGCTCATCGCGACGCCCGAGTACAACTACGGCATCCCGGGGCCGCTGAAGAACGCCATCGACTGGGCCTCGCGGCCCGCCTATCACTCCGCGTTTCGCGGCAAGCCGGTCGGGCTGATGGGCGCCACGGGCAGCCTCGTCGGCACCGCGCGGGCGCAAGCCCACCTGAAGCAGGTGATGCTCGGCATGCTCGCCCACCCCTTCCCGTGGGCAGAATTGCTGGTCAGCAAGGCCTCGACGCGCTTCGTTGGCGGCGAGTTGGTCGACGAGGAGACGCGTGCGCTGCTCGGCCAGTATCTCGAGGCGTTCGTGCTGTTCGTGGAGCGGATGCGCTGACGCGTCCCGACAGCGATGCGGGGGTGCCGCTGAGGGCCTAGCGCCGATCGGCTACTACTTCGTCGAACGCAACGGCGGGCGCAGCGTTGGCACGCCGGCGCTGCGCGCCTCGTCGCTCAGTAGTCCTTGAGGCTGCGATTCGCTTTGCCGGTCTCGTCAAAGCACTGGTTGGAGTTCGAGTGGCAGCTCGAGGATGAGCTTCCGACGCTGCCACAGTCTTTGCCGGTTTTTTCGTCGCAGATCTTCTTCGCGGCCTTGCGGTCGTCAAACGAGTCAGCCCCGCTCTTTCCCACGCAGACGTAGACGTCCGAGGGTGCGTTGGAGAAGTGGTAGCACTTGGCGCTCGCGTTGACGGCGAACAGGGAGACGGCGGCGAGGGCGAGGGCGGCGATGAGATGCTTATGCATGAGGAGCTCCGGGCTCAATGTGAAGTTCACGCACACTGTTGGTCGCGGGGCTCGAGAAAGCTCCTGAAAGAGGCTGAAGATGTCTCCTCATGCGGGCTCGCCGATCGTGCTTGGACCCCGACGTTGCGGCGCCTACTCTCCCCATCTCTACACCTCGGAGGTACGAGATGGGCGTATTCGATTTTATCAGAGAAGCCGGCGCCAAGGTTTTTGGCGGCGAGACGAAGGAAGAAGCGAAGCCCGAGCCGATCAACTACGCGCGGCAGGCGTATTTGAAAGAGCAGGCGGAGCTCGCGGCGGCACAGGCCGAAAACGTCGAAGAAGCGGCGAAGTCGGTGGCGCTGCGGGCGCTGCTGAATCAGTACGGCTTTGACACGACGCAGATGGACCTGCAGTTCGACGACGGCGTGGTGACGCTGACAGGCGCGGTGCAGACCCAGCAGGCGCTCGAGTCGATCATCCTGGCACTGGGCAATACCGAAGGCGTGGGGACGGTCGACGCGCAGGTCGAAGTCCTGAACCCGGAGCCCGAGGCGACGTTCTACACGGTGCAGAAAGGCGACAACCTGTCGAAGATCGCCAAGGAGTTCTACGGCAAGGGCAGTCGGTACCGGGAGATCTTCGAGGCGAACAAGCCGATGCTCACCGACCCCGACCGCATCTACCCCGGCCAGGTGCTGCGCATTCCGGTGGACCTCGTCGCGTAGGCCCGATCAGTTCACGATCAGATGCCGGACGTCGTTGTCTTGCATCGGGTCGAACTCGATCGTCTCACACGTCTCGCCGATGAGCTGGAGCGACTCGTCGACGTCGTTCCCCCAACAAAGCCGCGCCGTCAGAGGTCCGGTGACCAATCGGTCGCGTTCACAGGCGATGCCATTCACCTCTTCGTCGGTGTACGCGACGCGGGACCAACTGTGGCGGCGCAGGCCGCCGGGCGGCAGCTCGAACGCCTCACTGGTGGGCTGGGGGCACGCGATCGCTGGACAGGGTTGCGGACACATCGAGGCGTCGTCGACTTCGGTGCAGCTGCATTGCCCGCAGTAGTCGATGATTCGAAGCGGTGTGCCTTCGCGTTCCAGCGACAGCCAGGTGCCCGAGTCACAGGGGCCGCCCGCGGAGAAGTGGGCATAGCGCATCTCAGTGGTTCCGTTGCTCAGCTCGAACTGCACCTCGTCGCGCGCGGTCGGCAGGATCGTGTGCTCGACGAGCACGTCCGACGGATCGAAGTCGACGTCTTCACACACGACGGTGCTGATCAGGCCGAACGGCCCGGAGGTCTCCTCGAAGGAGTGCCCCCAGCAGAAGCGCGCGCTGAGGCCCGTGCTCTGCGGCGCTCGAAGCGCCTCGCATTGGCCGTTCTGGGTGATCGCGTCCACGCGAAGCAGTCCGTCCCACACGAAGGAGCGCGACTCGCCGACCGAGAGCTGTGCGTAGTTGGGGTCGGCGCCCGGGGCACAATCAATGGCGCAGACGGCGCAGTCGGGGCCGTCGTCGCAGGAGCAACGCGAGCAGTCGCTCACGATACGTCGCGGCTCGCCGTCCTCGAGGATCTCCAGCCACGCGCC
>JBFIHF010000325.1:0-7346 GCA_041601915.1 Bradymonadaceae bacterium | reverse complement strand
TTCGCTCCACGCGGGGCGTGTCGCGTCGCTCCACGCGGGGTTTCCCTGCGCGAAGCGCTCGCGACCTGCGCGAAGCGCTCGCGACCTGCGCATGGCGGCGAAGCCGCCAGCGCTCGCCACCTGCGCGCGGCGGCGCAGCCGCCAAGCGCTCGCCTCAGCGCGCGGCGGCAAAGCCGCCAAGCGCCTCGATGACGGTGGCGGCGGCGTCGATGTGGTTGAGGCGGGAGAGTTCTTGGATGCCGGTGGGGCTGGTGACGTTGATTTCGGTGAGGTAGTCGCCGATGACGTCGAGGCCGACGAAGTAGAGGCCGTCGGCGCGGAGGCGGGGGCCGACGGTGGCGCAGATCTCGAGGTCGCGCGGGGTGAGCTCGGTGTGCACGACCGTGCCGCCGACGTGGATGTTGCCACGGTGCTCGTCGGCCCGAGGGACGCGCAGAATGCCACCGAGCGGCTCGCCGTCGAGCATGATAATCCGCTTGTCGCCCCGGCGGGCGTCGGGCAGGTAACGCTGGCAAATCGCGCGCAGCGAGCCGTGCTTCGTCATCACTTCGATCAGCGCATTCTTGTTGCGATCGTCGACGTCGAGCAGGAACACGGCCTCGCCGCCGTGTCCGTCCACGGGCTTGATGATGCACTTGCCCCCCTGCTCGGCGGCGAAGGAGAGGATCTCGTCCTTGCTGCTCGAGACGAGGGTCTCGGGGATGACACTCGGGAAGTGCAGGGCGTAGAGCTTCTCGTTCGCTGCGCGCAGACCCGACGGCTTGTTGATGACCAGCGCTCCGCGCTCCTCGGCGAGTTCGAGGATGTGCACGGCGTGCAGGTAGGCGATGTCGAACGGCGGGTCCGTGCGCTGGAACACGACGTCCATCGAGTGCAGCTCTACACGCTCGGGCTCTCCGAGGGTGTAGTGGTCGCCCTGGACGCGTCGAACGTCGGCGCGCTGCACGACTGCACCCGCGATATCGCCGCGCGCGAACAGGTCTTGCTGTCGGGTGTAGAAGACGTCGTGGCCGCGCTCTCGCGCCGCCAGCATGAAGGCAAACGTCGTATCAGCATCGATGTTGACGTTCGCGAGGGGGTCCATCACGAAAGTGATGCGCATGGGCATTTCAGCTCGATTCGTCGGTCAGCTCCGCCGCTGTGGGCGCGCTGCGTTCCTTGATCCATTGCGGCACGACCATGATGAGGTCGATGTCCTTCCACTGCGCCCAGAGATTCCCCTTCGCGTCGGCCTCGCCACCGACGAGCAGCGTGTGCTTGTCGCCGTTCTTCATGGTGATCGTGACCGTCTCCACCGGTTTCTGGAGTCCCGTGGTCGCGAGGTCCGGGGTTTCGAAGCGGACGGCGCGCAGCTGCGCGAACGCAGTGACCTTCGCGGTCAGCGCGCTGTCCTTGACCTTGCCCTTGCCGCCGCGCGCGAACGTCCACCCGTCGGCACCTTGTTTGACGGAGACGCGCTCTTTGCCGCCGAAATCGACCTGGGCGATGTCCTCGGTCTTGATGTCTTTGACCAGCCGCGAGCGCAGCCCAAGGACCGTGGTGGCGAGTTGGTTCGCCGTGTTCTCCGCGATCTCGTAGATGTGCGGGGAGCTCTCCAGCTTCGCGTACGCCTTGCCGTCTTTGACCTCGCTCAGGAGCACTGCGGTCAACTCCTTGCCCTTTTCGCGGGCCGTAATCTTGGCATACCAGGGGTCCAACCCCACCTCGGCCGGCGATTTGCCGTCCGCGAAGCCGGTCGCGACGAGGTTCGATACGCCGTTCAGGACGCCGCTGGTGGCGCTGCGCTCGAGCGGAAAGTCGACGACGGGTGCCGACAGCTTCCAGTCCTCGGCCGCCCTCTTGAGGTCCAGCTTCTTCGATTCATCCTGGTAGCGGATGTAGATCTCGGAGACGGCCTCGCGATCGAGCTTCTGAATCGACTTTGATCTCAGCTCGTCGGCTGGGCGCCCGAGCACGTCGCCGAGGTCGGTCTGAGCACGGAAGACCTTGCCGTCCGTCGTCTTGATGTAGGTTCGCTTCGCGCGCGTTCCATCGACCGTGAACGTCTTGCCGATGAAGAACTCGGCGGCCGGCGCCTCGGCCGCCTTGGCAAACAGCGCGACCTTCGTCGCGGTGTCATCGGTGAGCCCAAACTCCTCGAGCTTCGTCGCGTCGAGTGCGATCGGGTCGGTGTTGATCTTGTCGGCCAGCGCGCCCGCGATCTGATCGGACACGCGGTCGGCGAGTGGAGCGTTGACGGGCTTCGTCAGTGTCCAGCCGTCGGCGCCGAACGTCAGCACGACGAGTCCCCCCGTCGCACCGGGCCGAGTCAGTTCGATACGCTCGAGGTTCTCGACCTTCTTGATCGAGTGCGGTGCCTTGACCGTTTTCGCGGGCTCTTTCTGCGTCTTGGCGACCACGATGGCGAGGATCACGACAACCGCGAGCGCGATGAGCGAACCGTACTTTTTCATTGTTCTCTCCGTGCGTCAGATCTCGAAAGTTTCGCGGCGGCGGCGGCGGTAGATGCGCACCGACCAACCGAACATCAGGAACAGGATCGGCACCATCGCGATGTTCAAGAACTGGATGTTGCGCTGCAGTTCGCGCGGCACTTCACCGATGAGGCGCGGCATGTTCTTGCCACGGATCTGCGTCAGGGCGTTGTCCTGGACCAGCCATTCGATGGAGCTGAGCAGGAACTGTCCGCCCATCCCTGCCAGCTGCTGGTTGAAGCCGACGTCAGGGCGGGGTTGGAAGAACTCGCCGGACCCGACGACGAGGACGCGCGACGGGTTGGCGGCTTTGATCACGTCGTCTTCGGTGAAGCCGGGCGGGATCGGGCGGTCGTCGAAGAGGCTCGGCACGTCGCCCTGGACCGCAGCGGCGACCACGAACGGTCCCGGCTGCTCGCCTTCGGCGACTTCGAGGAACTCCTGGTAGCCCATCGACGACGGGGGCTCGAGGCGTCGCACCGATGATGCCGCGGTCTTGGCGACTTCGAACACGTCGACTTCGGCGCGCTCGCGGATCTCCGGTCGAATCACCAGCGACGACGGTGCCGGCATTGCCAGCGCGGACAGGTTCGCGGTGAACGGCAGCGACCGATCGATGTCGTTGAGCAGGTAGGTCGCCGGGTGGCTGACGCGCGCAAGTCCGCGCTGCGTCATCACGTAGCCCAGCGCCAACGCGTTCTGCCGGTCGAGCACCACGTCGTTGCGGTACTCGATGCCGTACTTGATGAAGAGGTCCTCGAGGCCGGTGCCGGCTGGTTTGCGAATGTCCGGGATCTGGCCCTGGCCGCCCATCTGCTGCATCAGCTGCTGGCGAATCTGCTCGTCCGGCACGCTCGCGGACTGGAACCAGCCCACGCTGCCGCCGCGTTGCACGAACTGATCGATCACGAACTTCGCCGCATCGCTCACCGGCTGATCGGCGTTGAGCACAATCAGGGCGCCGACATTGTCGGCGACGACCGGCTTCTCGCCGCTCATGTCGACGACCTCGACCTTGATGAGGTTGCCGTAGAGCTGCTCGAAGACGGGTTGCACGCCTTGGACGAACTGGGGATTAGACGCCGGACCACCAAAGCCGGACACGAACCCGACCACGCGCGGCTCGAGGTCCTGCAGGTTCAGCAGCGCCCGCGTGAAGTCGTATTCGAAGTTGTCGGTCTCCATGCTGCCGGTCGTCCGCAGGTCCTTGATGACCTCCGTGCGATCGCCCATCACGAACGCGACGCCCTTGTAGACGGCGCGCAGCGACACTTCGTCCTCGGTCTGTTGGCCGATGCCGACCTTCTGGATCCCGAAACCGAGCGCCGCTTCCTCGGCTTCCTTGTCCTCGCTACCCGGCGAGATGATCTGGAAGCTCAGCTTGCCCTTCGAATGCGCGGCGTAGTCGGCCAGGATGTCGCTCAACGACTGCGACAGCGTGTGAAACGGCGGCGGCATGTCGGGGCTGATGAAGACTTTGACCTCGACGGGCTGCTCGAACTTCGAGACAGCCTCGACGCTGGCGGGGCTCAGGGTGAAGATCTTGTTGTCCGTCAGGTCCCACGTCATCGGGTACTGAGCGAAGGCGATGTTGAGCAGGACCGCTGCGATGATCGTGAAGACCACGGTCGCGGTGGCGTTGGTCCCGGCGATGACTCTGATTCGCTTATCCATAATGGCCTCCTTACCAGCGCCGCGATGCGATGGATGCCTGCGCAATACCCAGGCACACCACGATCAAGGACCCGTAGTAGACGACGTCGCGAACGTCGAGCACGCCGCGGGCGATGTTCTGGAAGTGGAAACTCGTCGACAGGTATTGGAACGCGACCGCCGTATTGCCGGTCGGCTGACCGACGACCTGATCGATGATGTAGAGGCCGAAACACAGCGAGAAGGCGATGAGAATCGCGACGACCTGATCGCGGGTCCAGCTCGAGGCCATGATCCCGATCGCGGCGTAGCTGCTGCCCAGAAGCAGCAGACCAATGTAGCCGGCGACCGTGGCACCGATGTCGAGGTCGCCGAGCCGCGCCAGTGTGTAGGCGTAGGGCGTCGTCATCACGAACACGACGAGCAGCAGCGTACATGCGGCGAGGAACTTGCCGATCACGATCTGCGCGTCACTGACGGGCATCGTCATCATGAGTTCGAGTGTGCCGTCCCGCTTCTCCGTCGAGATGAGGCCCATCGTGATCGCCGGCGCGAAGAACGCCAGGAACAGCGGGGCCTGGTTGAAGAACGAGCGCATCGACAGCAGGTTGATCTCCTGAAAGTAGTTCAGCCAGAAGAGCGCCCCCGTGATGAGCAGGAAGAGCGTCACAACGATGTAGGCGACGACCGACGTGAAGTACGCCCGGACCTCGCGCTTCCATATGAATGCGATGTTTTTCATTCTTCTTCACCTCCGTCAGCGTCGTCAGCGGTCGGCGCGTAGGACTCCGCAGGTCGCGGAGTGCGCGGCTTCTTCGCCGCGAGCTCGCCTTCACCGCCCGTCAGAGCGCGGAAGATATCTTCGAGTGAGGGTTGGTGGTGTTTGACCTCCGAGACGCGGATCTGTGTCGCGACCTTGAAGACCGCGGCGCGAGCCTGGTTCACGTCGCGGCAGTCGAGCCGATATCGGGTCTCGTCGCCAAACTTCTGCAGGTCTTCGATCGCGGTCACGCCGGGCAACCCGCCGAGGCGCGATCGTACGGTCTCGGTGGACGGGGCGGTCACGAGCAGCCCGTTGTCGCTGTCGACGGCGAGCGCCGACAGCTCATCGACGGTGCCATCGGCGACGATCAGGCCGTCGTTGATGACGATGATCCGGTCACACACTGCCGCGACTTCCTGGAGGATGTGGGTGGAGAAGATCACGGTCTTCTCCTTGCCAATCTCCTTGATGAGGTCGCGAATCTCGACGATCTGGTTCGGGTCGAGCCCGCTGGTGGGCTCGTCGAGGATCACCACTTCGGGTTCGTGAATGATCGCCTGCGCGAGCCCCACGCGCTGTCGGTAGCCCTTCGACAGCTCCATGATGTTCTTGGCCGCCATCTCCTTCAGGCCGGTCAGCTCGATGACCCGCTTGACGGCGTCGTGCCGTTTGTCACTGGGAACACCGCGAATCTCGGCGATGAACCGCAGGTAGTCATAGACCATCATCTCGTCGTAGAGCGGCACGCTCTCCGGCAGATACCCGATCTTCTGACGCACCTTCTCGGAGTCCTCATAGACGTCGAGTCCCGCAACGGTGGCCTTGCCTCGCGCGGCGGCCATGAAGCAGGTCAGGATCTTCATCGTGGTGGTTTTTCCGGCGCCGTTGGGCCCCAGGAAGCCCACGATTTCGCCGGGTTCGACGCTGAACGAGATGCCGTTGAGGGCCCAGAACTCGCCGTAGTTTTTGGCGAGGCCCTCAACAACGATCGACTTGGTAGCCATACCGACCTCAAAAACTGAGCCATTCAAGGCGACTGTTGTTACATCCGGCCGCTCGGCCGTCAACAACACCAGCCGCGCCCGGTGTTCGAATGCAGCCCGCAACACGATCCGTTTTGCGAATTGTTCCCGCGCTGGCCGCTGAAAAATTCGACTGCATTTCTTAGGCGCGACCCGGGGGAGGGCAAGGGCCGATTTTCACATAACGGTTCGGGGGGTGGCACTCTGGCTCGCAGGTCCGGTAGACTGCGTGGGCCCGCGCCCCCGGACATATGTACACGTCGTCGTTCGCCATCGGGCTGTTGCTCGCCCTCAGCCTCCCAGCCTCCATTGCGCTTGCCGCCGAACCCGACGTCGCTGTCGACGAGGACGAGGTCCGCGTGGGCCTGGACTGGCTCGTGTTTCCCACGTTCAAGGGCAGCTCGGACGCGGGGTTCGTGTACGGCGCTCAGCTCGCAATGATCGACTACGGCTCCGGCGTCGAGCCGTTCAACTGGGAGCTACGGCTCAAGCTGAATCACTCGACGAAGAACCGTCACCAGCACTATCTGATCTTCGATACGCCGCATCTGCTGCCGCTCGGACTGCGCTACTACCTCGAGGTCGAGGTCCTGCACATCCAGGATGCGAACTACTTCGGCATCGGCAACGAGACGACGTTCGATGCGGACACCCCCGAGCTGTATCGGTTTCGGCTCACCGAGCCTCGTGTGCAGACCTACGTCCGACGGGAGCTGTACGAACCGATTTTTGTCGTGGGCGGCGCGGCGATCAGCTTCAGCAGCGTCCGCGCCGATCCCAACTCGCTGCTCGCCCAGGAAGCGCCCGTCGGCTGGGACGGGGGGCGCAGCGTCTCCGGCCTCATCGGCGCCGGCATCGACACGCGTGACAGCGAGATCGTCACGCGCAAGGGCATCTACGCCGAGATCTACTCCCGCTTCGCGCTGACCCCGCTCGCGGAGACGTCGTGGTTTGGCGGCGGCTTCTACGAGGCGAGCTATTGGTCGCCGTTCGTGGACTGGATCGTGTTCGGCCAGCGACTGATGTTCGAGGCGCTGGGCGGCACCCCGCCCGTGACCGAGATGATGCGCATGGGCGGAACACGCAACTTCCGTGGGATCGGCGGTGTGTTTTCGCAGCGCGGCTTCGCCGAAAACCGGTTCGTCGGCGCCACCAAGGGCCTCGCCAACTTCGAGCTGCGCGGCTACTTCACCCCGGTCTTCAAGCACCTCGTCTTCGGCGCCGGGCCCTTTTTCGACGTCTCGCGCGTCTTCGACGGCAGCGGCGACTTCTTCAAGGTCTGGCACGTCTCCTCGGGCGGCGAGTTCACCATCAACTGGAAAGAGTCCTTCCTGTTCCGCCTCGACTACGCCGTCTCCAGCGAAGGCGGCGAATTCTACATCGAAGGCCGGCATATCTTCTGAGCGCTTGGCGAGCGGCGCTTCGCGCCGCTCG
>JBFIHF010000324.1:0-7350 GCA_041601915.1 Bradymonadaceae bacterium | reverse complement strand
GCGCAACGAAGTGCGCGACGAGTTCGGGTCGTTCTACCGCACGCTGTTCGACCGCACCGCCA
Organism: Bradymonadaceae bacterium; assembly: GCA_041601915.1. Classification (GTDB taxonomy): domain Bacteria; phylum Myxococcota_A; class Bradymonadia; order Bradymonadales; family Bradymonadaceae; genus JBFIHF01. The sequence continues at coordinate 7,288 of JBFIHF010000324.1, read as the reverse complement.
AGGAGAATCCCGCGGCGGTCGTCACGGAGTACTCGTGGGCCGCCTCGACCTGTGATCCGTGTCCGGGTCCCACCATCGACGGCAACGATTTCAACCTGCTCGGCGCCGACGAGCTGACCGATGCCGACCCGTGGGGCTTCACGATCACGAGGCTCCACGCCCGCTACACCAAAGACGAGGTCGGCGAGGATCTGGTGTTCGTCGCTGCACCGCCCGTGATGGGCGGGCGCGAGGTTCACGACGCGGACGGTGCGCTCGAGAAGAGCGCCAAGCCCGGCAGCCAGAACAACTTTCAGGGCCGGTACATCATCCGCCACGAGTGGGCCGGCGAAGCCAAGTGTAGCGATCCACAGTACGGCGTGTGGGGCGGTCCGAGCGGCTCCGGCGCCCCCACCGTCGGCGCCAATCCGAGCCAAAACACCGCCGGCGCCGTCGCTGCGGCGCCGTCGTCGCGCAAGCTGCCTGACTACCTCAAACACGACATCGTGATCCCGAAAGCCTCACGCGCAATCGCGCAACAGGCGGACACTGTGGTCCGTCCGACCAACCCCGCCCCGCCCGCGATGGATCGGGCGAAGCGCAATCGCTGTTCGATGGCCGGGCTCGGTGCGCCGGCGGCCGGCGCAGGCGCGCTGCTGCTCGTGTTCGGCGTGTTGCTCTGGCGCCGCCGGCGCTGAACCTCGCGCACGTGTTCACGCGGCGTTCACGCGTCGGTCACCCACGTTTCAGCGTCGCTCCCTCTCGCGTCCTCAGGGGACCTCTACCGTTCGATCATCAACTCGACGGAGGTTCCCGATGCTCGCTCTCACCAACCAACTCCCCGCACGTTCCGCAGCACTCGCCGACCGCAGCATCGCTGCCGTAGCCGGGGCGCTCTTCGGTGTCGTCTTCTGCAGCGCAGTCGCGATGGTGACCGGGCGCGTCCCGTTCTCCCTCGACCCGACGATGCTGACGCTCTACGCCTCCGCGATCCCGCTGTCGGTCGCGGGCTTCATGGTGCACTTCGCCAAGGAGACCCCGCGGCTGCCGATGCTGGCGACGCTGTGGTTCCTCGCGCTCTTCGTGCCTGGGATGGCGCTCAGCGAGATGTTCTCGGCCGGCCAGGAGCTCCACATCGCCGGCCTCCAGCTACCCTCCCAAGACTTCGTCGGCTTCCGCGCCATCGTGGTCGCGGTGCTGTCGGGCCTCGTCTTCACCGGCATCAAGGCTGACGGCAGCTTCGGTGAAGAGCTCGCCAAAGAGAACGCGCAGGCGAGCAAGGTCGACTGGCAGAAACGCCATGACGAAGCCGTCCGTCGCCTCGCGATGGTCGACGTCGACCTGCGACAGCAGCGGTCCGAGGAGCAACGCGCCCTCAACGCATTCGACCACCTGCTGGGCGCCGCAGCCACCGACGCCGACGCCGACATGGACGAGTGGGAACTGCTGCTGGCGAACGAAGAGGTTGCCGAAGAGATGCCAGTCGGGACGCTGATCGCGGCCTGATTAGTCCGCGTCGTAGCTGTCGAAGTCCTGCGTTGTCGCATCCAACGCATTCGCTTTCCGAGCATTGTCGGGCGTCGTCGAATCCAGCGGCCCCGACTTCGCCATGCGCGTCGGAAGCGAGTCCACATGCCCCGTCTTCGCCTCGTAGTGGGCCGCGCCATGCAACGGTTGCGAGTTGTGCACGATCGTCGCGTCCGCATCAATCGGCGCGGCGCGCAGGCTGCCCGACTCACGGAGGATCTGCGCCGCGAGCGCATCCGAGTTGGCGAACAGGTCTTCCTCGGTGTTCACGTCGACCGTCGCCGATTCATCCCCGGGCCTCACGAACATCGGCCGCGACGGATTCCGCACCATCGGCTTCTGCAACCCCTGGAGCTGCGGTTTGACCGACGGATCGATCGCGTCGAACGGGATCTCGTCGTCGCCGCCGATCGCCTGGAGACGCTGCGACAGCGGAATCGCCATCTGCGTATCGTCGGACTGGCCGGCGGCACCGAGCTTCAACGACGCGTCCTTCGACCTGCCTCGCGAGCGAGACCGCGACGGTGGCGCCCCGGGTCCGCCCAGCATCGCCTCGAGGTCGGGCATCTCGGAGAACGACGCGTCCACCGTCTGCTCACTCGGCAGCGCCATCTTGCCGAAGTCGTGCGGCTGGATATCGAGCGCTTTCGCCTTGTGTCGTTCCAGCGCGTTGACCTCCGCGGCCAGACCGCGCAGCTCGCCCATCCCCCGCTCCACCATCGCGTCACGGTCGATCAGCGGCTGCAGAATCGGAAACCGCTCCGCGAACATGAAGATGATCTCCTGGCGCGTGTGGCGGGCGCGCGGGAACAACATCGGCGCGATGAACGCCGCAAAGAAGATCACCACCAGCGCGGTGTACAGCACGTACCAGAGGGGGTTGGTCGTGCTGCGACGCACTTGCGCGTCGGCCATCGTCGCGCGAGGCGCATCTTCGACACCCATCATTTTTGCGGCAAACGTGTACTTCTTTGCCAACGTGGGCCCGAACACCATCAGGGCTCCGCCAATCAGTACCGCGGCGAACAGGACCACGAGCAACGTCTCGGTCGCTGTCGCACCGTGACGCCGGCCCATCCATGTCCTGAAATCCACCATTTCGCCGCACCTTGACTGGTTCCCAGTCTTCCCAGTGTACGGTGTTTCGTCAACCGACGGCCAGACGAGTTGCGTCATCGCGCCATTCCTGTTGTGATTTGCGTATCCAACGGAGGACACATGCCACCGACCCGCATCGCGCTCATCGCGATCGCCGCGCTTTTCACTGCCTGCGGCAGCCCGACCGAGAAGACGCCGAACGCGATGAGTTCGAACGTGAATCCGAACTCGAGCCCCAATTTCAATCCCAACGCGGCCCCCAATTCCAACGATGGTATGGACGTCGAGCGGCGACTGTGGACCGCGATCTGCAATGCGGCGTTCAATTGCCCCAACGTACGGCCGGAGTTGCTTCAGGTCGCAGGACGGTTTCCCAACGCCCAGACATGTATTGCAAACGGCGACCTGCCGGGCCTCGACCTCGACGACGGGCAGCTCCAAGCGTCCATTGCCGCAGGGCGCGCCCGCTGGGACAGCGCCAAGGCCGACCAGTGCTTCGAGGAGCTTCGTGCCGAACTGTGTGCCGGCGGAGATTTCGAAAGCCTCACGTCATGTGAAGCGGTGGTCGTCGGTCTCGTCGCCGAGGGCGGCGCTTGCGCGAGCGGCGAAGAGTGCGAGACGGGGCTGGACTGCGCCACTGACGGTGACACATGCGCGGGGGTGTGCGAGCCGGACTGCGGCGAAGAACGTTGTGAGACCGGCGAGATCTGCAATTACGTCGCGCTGACGTGCGGTCCCCCCGGAAGTGTCGGCGCCGAATGCGACTGGTCCCCGGACTGCGAAGACGGTCTGTTCTGCGACAGCACGGGCGTGTGCGCCACGGGCGGCACCGTCTCCGCCGGTGGCGCGTGCTCCAATCGGCGCGAATGCACCGACGGATTGTCCTGCTACAGCGAGCGCTGCGGCACGATTGAGCTGCTCGATGCGGGCGCCGCGTGCTCGGTGGGCGAGGAGATCGCGGCGCTGTGTAAGGCCGGCACCGTGTGCACCAACCTGCAAATCGACGGAGCACAGGCCACCGGAACGTGCGCCGCGGCTCAGAGCGAGGGCGGCACGTGTCGCGTGAGCTTCGAATGCGCATGGGGACTGGCCTGCTCGGCGCCGACCCCCCTCGAAATCGGGGAGTGCGTGCCCACGCTCGCGGCCGGCGGAACGTGCAGCGACGATGCGCAGTGCCAGTCCTTTCGGTGCTCCGACGGAAAGTGCGCAGCAGCCGAGACCGAAGAGATCTGCGAGCTCTGAGCGAGATTCACATCTCGCCGCGCTGCTCGGCGGCGCGGCGGACGAGCTTCAAGAAGCTCGCTCGCTCCGCACGGCCCGCCGTGGCCGTGCGGGCGACCTCCTCGATCCAGTCCATCCGTCGCTGCTCATCACCCCGCAGGCTGAGCGCAAACGCCGCGACGGCCGCCTGGAAACGAAAGTCGTCCGAGGTGTCCCCAATCCGCCCGCGTACCACGCCGACGGCGAACTCCGTCGAGGCTTCCTGCGCACGGTTCTCACCGACCTCTTTGTGCCGGAACCGGACGGTAGCGAGGGTCTCGGCCGGGCTGACCCCCTGGCCTAGCGTGACCTCATACAGCGCCGTCACCTGATGGCCGGCACCCATCTCGCCGGCGTCGACCCGATCATCGCGAAACTCGCGGTCCGCGAGCTGCCGATTCTCGTAGCCGATCTGCCGCCAGGACGTGACGGCCTCGGGGTTGAACTCGACCTGGACCTTCACGTCCTTGGCGACCACATGCAGCAAGCTGTCGAGCCGGTCTCCGAACACGAGCGGGATCTCCGCCGCGCTGTCGATGTAGGTGTAGTTCCCGTTGCCGGCATCCGCGAGCTGCTCCATCAGCCGATCGTTGTAGTTCCCGGTTCCGAAACCAACCGTCGACAGCGTCACGCCCTCATCGGCATACGACCGGATCGAGGTCAGCATGTCCGCGCTACCGATCCGGCCGATGTTCGCGTCGCCGTCCGATAACACCACGACGCGACTCACGCGGCGCTCACCGGCATGCTGTGCCGCAATCTGGTACGCGAGCTCCATCCCCGAGCTCATCGCGGTACCGCCGTGCGCTTTCAGCGAATCGACCGCTTTACGGATCGCCCGCAGCTGCTCCACCGGCGTCGACTCGAGGACCACTGAGGTGCTGCCCGCGTAGGTCGCGATCGCGACCTGATCACCGTGCTGCAAGCCCGCAACCGTGGTCAGAATCGACTGCTGCGCCAGCGGAAGCCGATCGCGGGACTGCATGCTGCCCGACGTGTCGACGAGGAACGTGACGTGCACGGGCACGCGGTCGCGCAGCGCGCGTGCTTGCAAGCCGATCCGCAGCAAGTGCGTGCGCCCGGTCGTCGAGAACGGGCTCGGCGCGGCCTCCATATGCACCGACCCCGTGCGGGTCAGCGGCGGCATCGCGTAATCGTAGCGGAAGTAGTTCACGAACTCCTCCACCCGCACCGCCTGCGGATCCGGCGCCCAACCACCCTCCAGCGCGCGACGAGCCAGCGTATAGCTGCCCGTGTCGACGTCGATCGAAAACGTCGACAACGCGTCGTCCCTGGTCAGCGCGACGTCGGGGCTCTCGATCGGGACGTGGACCTTTGCGGGGCGCGCGGCGAACACCGGCCCGCGCGGGGCGTAGGAAGGACCATCGCCGAACACGACCTCGTTCATGACGGTCTGGTTTGCGTGATTGAATTTCTGGCTCACGGTCGTGCCGAACAGCTTGACTGTGGCGATCGACGCCACGGCGACAATCGCAGCCAGCCAAACGTAATTTCCGAACTTTCGCATCGGGACCTCTCCAGGGTTGTTGAGGAACTCAGCATCGCCCAGGCGCTGTGCAGCGGCGTGGTCGTAGCGTGAATGTTGCGACGAACGCCTGTGAACACGCCGTGAACGGACCCGTCGTCCCGACGTTTTCGGCGACGAGACGGCGCACTGCGGATCGAGTATCGTGCCCCCATGACCGACTCCATCGTCACTCGAGTGCGCCGGATTACGCGATTCGTGCGCGACACCAAACTCGTCGAACGCACCAACCTGCGCGCCGCGCCTGGGCTCGGGCCGTTCGCGCTCCGCCACGGCCTCAACATTCGGACCGTGCATCACGTGCACGCCCGCCAGCATCCCGAACGCGTCGCGATGTCCGACGAGCGTCAGGCGCTGACCTACGGGGAGGCAGACCAGTGGATCAACAAGATCTGCGAGGCGTTCGCGGCGATGGGCTACCGGCGCGGCGACCGCGTGATCCTGTGCATGGAAAACCGCGTCGAGTACCTGCTGTTCTGGTTCGCGGGGTTCCGGTCCGGCATCGCGGCCGTGCACGCGAGCTACCGTTCGACCCCCGACGAACTGCAGTTCCTCGCCGCACACAGCAAAGCCAAGGCCGTGGTCTGCTCCAGCAGGACCCGCGACGCGGTCGCCGCGCTCGCCAACGCGACGCCCGCGATCGAGGTGATCGTCGTGGACGATTCCGCTGTCCACCCCCGACAGCATCGCTATCCCGGCTGGGCGGTCCGCCATTCCGGCGACTTCTTCGTCGGCGGCCGCGACGCGCCCGGAGACAATGTCGTCTACACCTCGGGAACGACCGGCAAGCCTAAAGGTGCCGTCCGAAACTTCAGTGCCGTCGGCATCGCAGAGCTCTCGCGCATCGGCGAGCGCTTGCCGATGCAGACCGCCGACCGCCACCTCGTGGTGTGCCCGCTGTATCACAGCGGCGCGCAGGCGTTCGTCGCGATGATGACGTCCCTCGGCTGCACGATCATCCTGCGCAGCCACTTCGAGGCCGAACAGACGCTCGAGACGATGTCGCGCTGGCGCATTCACAGCATCTTCATGGTCCCGACCATGATTCGCCGGGTCGTCGAGCTGCCGGAGCCGGTCCGACGCGCCAACCCGACACCTGAGCTCCGCGCCCTGGTGTCGGGCGCCGCCGAATTCCCCCATGCGCTGCGTGAGAAGGTCACCAGGCACTTTGGCCCCGCCGCGATCTTCGACTTCTACGGGGCCACCGAACTCGGGTGGATCACGCTCATCGACGGCCACGAGATGCTGGAGCGACCCGGCTCGGTGGGCCGCGCGCTGGCCGGACACGAACTGCGCATCACCGATGCGGACCGCAAGCCGCTGCCCGCGGGAAGTATCGGCACGATCTGGGCGCGCAACGAGCAGTCGATGGACGGCTACCTCGACGACAAAGCGGCCACCGACGACGCCCGCGACGGGGGCTGGATCACCGTCGATGACCTCGGCTACCTCGACGACGACGGCTACCTGTTTCTGTGCGGTCGAGACCGCGACATGGTCATCACCGGAGGCGTCAACGTCTATCCGGTCGAGATCGAGGAAGCGCTGGCTTGCCACGCCGATGTCATCGAGGTCGCGGTCGTCGGGGTGCCGGATGTCGATCTCGGCGAGCGACTCGTCGCGGTCGTCGCCGGCGCCGTGGATTTCGAGGAGCTCGAGGCGCTCGCGCGGGAACGACTCGCGTCGCACAAGGTGCCGCGGCGTTGGGAGCGCGTCGACGAGCTCCCGCGCAATCCAACCGGGAAAGTGCTCAAACGCGAACTGCGCGATCGCTACGCGCCGACCGCGCAGCCCTGACGCGAGGCGCGGCCATCAGTCGGCCATGACTTCGGTCCGAGCCTCGATCCCTTCCTTGCGCTCTTCCGCTGGCTGCTCCGG
>JBFIHF010000323.1:0-7431 GCA_041601915.1 Bradymonadaceae bacterium | reverse complement strand
TGTCGCCGAGGTCATGCTGACCGAGGCCGCCGAGATCGAAGGACACGCCGACCAGCACGGGGCGACCGTGATCGCGGAACTCGACGACTCCGGCAGTCGGTTCCCGACCGCCGATACCGGTCAGTACGACTTCCCCGACGCGGTGTCCGGCTCGATTGTCACCGCCAATCTCGTCGAAGACTCCGACCCGATGGATGAGCCCGATCTCACCGGTCGCATTCAGGTCGTCAGCATGCCGGTGGATGCCTCCGAGAACTTCGGTCAGTTTGGCTTCGATCTCTCCTCGGAGGCCGTCGACGACGGATGGTCCGAGTTCCAGGCCGAAGACCCCACGCGATCCGGCGAGAAGGCCACCGCAGGGATGCTCCGGGCCGCAGACATCCCGAACTTCAGCCCCGCCCAACTGGTCCCGAGCGACGTCGCGACCCTCGGTCGCGAAGTCGACGAAGACCTCGCCGAACTCGACGCGCTCTCCACGTCGGGTGGCTCCCGCCCGCCCGTTTCGACCGACGACTGACGGGGCCGCCGCGCGCCGCGCCCGGAACCCCAACGGTTGACAACCCAGTTTCAGCGTACTATTCCGCCAGTATCACATCCAACAACGACCAAGTTTGTTCGGCCGGGAGGCGCGAGCAGGCATCAATGAAAGGAAAGATCATGAAACGACTTCTCACAGTGCTGTTGCTCGCCGGTGCCGTCAGCTGTTCCACCGATGCCGCCAACAAGATGGGCGACAAGGTGAACGCGAAGGCCGACGCCGAGAAAGAGCAGATGGAAGCCGAGGCGAAGGCCGAGGCCACCGAAGCCGTCAAGATGAATGTCGTCGACACCGCGCTGAAGGCCGGCAACTTCACGACGCTCGTCGCCGCGATCAACGCCGCCGACCTCGCCGACGCCCTCAAGGGCCCGGGTCCGTTCACCGTCTTCGCCCCGACCGACGACGCCTTCCGCGCGCTGCCAGCCGGTACGGTCGAGGAGCTGCTGAAGCCGGAGAACAAGGAGAAGCTGGCCGGAATCCTCAAGTTTCACGTCGTGGCCGCCAAAGTGATGGCTGCCGACGTCGCCACGATGGATGCCCCCACCCTGCTCGAGGGCAAGTCAGCGTCCGTCGTCAAAGACGAAGAGACCGGCGCCGTCACGTACGCGGGCGCGAACGTCACGCAGACCGACATCGACTGCACCAACGGCGTCATCCACGTCATCGACGCGGTCGTGATGCCTCCGGAAGGCGCCGCGACGGCCTCGGCGGAGTAATCTCGCTGACTGGTTCCGGCCTCGGAACCCGCCGCGCTCGGCTGAAGCCGAGCGCGGCATTTTTTTAGCTGCGACGAGCGAGACATGACACCTCGGGCACACAACCGCTTCGATATCGATAGTCTGGAGGCGTTGCAGGAGCACCTGCGGCGAGGCGGCTCGCTAACGGACCGCGTGGTCCACGCACTGGACCTCACCGGCTGCCCCGAGATCTACGCTGCCGAGGTGACCGGTTGCGTGGTGCTCGGATGCACGCTGTCCCCACAGCTTCGCGATCAGCTGGAACAGCGGGGCGCCCTCGTGTTTCCGGCCTTCCGCGGCATCCCGTACAACCCGTATCGGCGTGAGCTGTACACCACCGCGGAACTGCTGTCCGGCTACTCGCGTGGCGGATATACGGGCACCCTCGACTTCCAGATCTACGCCCATTTCGATCGGGCGCGGAATCGGCACGGCCACGATCTGCCGATCCGGGAGAGCCTCGCGCAACGCATCCACGACCACGCCGTCGACGATGCGCTCTACGCGTTCGTCTCGCGCCACGGCGCCGGTCAGGTCGTGGGGATCATGGGCGGACACAGTACGGCACGCGACAGCGCCGAGTTTCGCCAGGTCGTCGTGCTCGGTCGCGAGCTCACGCGGCGCGGTTTCTTGGTCGCGACGGGCGGTGGCCCCGGCATCATGGAGGCCGGAAACCTCGGTGCTTACCTGTCGAACTTCGACGACGATCGCGTGATCGACGCCGCGCTCGAAATCCTGTCCGACGCGGTAAAGTTCGACGGCGGCGAACCAGAGGGAACGCCCGCCTATCTGGACGCGGTGAAGCGGTACATCAGCGCAGGCTACGACGCGCGGCACGCTCTCGATTCGGACGCCTTTGCGCAGCGGTTCGGGCGCCGGGGTCCCTCAGGGAGCAGTCTCGCGGTGCCGACCTGGTTCTACGGGCACGAACCGTCGAACCTCTTCTGCGATCACATCGCGAAGTACTTCTCCAACGGGCTGCGCGAGGATGTCTTACTCGCCAGCGCCCGCGCGGGGGTCGTCTTCGCGCCGGGCAGCGCCGGCACCCTGCAGGAAGTCTTCATGGACCTCGCGCAGAACCACTACGCGACGTTCGTCGATCGCAGTCCGATGGTGTTTCTGGGGGTCGCGCAGTTCGCCCCGACCTACGAACTCGTTCGCGGGTTTGTCGATCGACGCGGGATGAGCGAAGTCTATGGTGACATGATCGCATCGTTTGACGAACCGATCGACGTCGTCGATTTCATCGACCGCACGCCGCCGCGATCCCGGGAACTGAACACGCCGCTCTACGAACTCATTTGACCATCGCGCTCGAACGGAGCCAGGACCATGACAAGACGACAAAGGCACTTGCTCATCGCCGTGTGGGCGACCTGCGCTGCACTGCTTTCGACGAACGCTGTCGCAACCAAGTGCTACGATCCCGACTATGCAACGGTGGCCGTCATCGAGCTACGCAGTGCGCAGGTGGATGGTGAAGCCGTCGAGGACCTCCGGGCACATACCGGTGGAGCCAGGGAGCACCTGCTGCTCGCCCGAGGCACCAGCGTGCGCCTGACCGTCGGCGACTATGCGGAAACCTTCTCGCCGGAGGCGTCCGAATGAACCGGCTCTTCGTTGTTCTACTGCTCGCACCGATCATCACCACGGCCTGCTACTACCTTCCTGGGGGCAGCAGCTGCGAGGCCGGCGCAAGCTACTCACTGGTCAGCGGCGAGTATCACAGCTCCTTCATTCGGCAGACCGGCGAGCCCCAGAGCCCGCTGGAGTTCGAGGGGGCCGACCGTGTCCTGACTGTGGACCTCGAAGCGCAGACTGCGACGCTGAGCTACGTGGTCAACACCGGCGGCACGAGCCGCAGCTATCTAGAGAACTGGGAGATCGTCGAGATCGAGGACGAGGTGCGGGTCGTTGACTGACCTCGCTCGTCAGCCAAACACGTATTCACTCACAATCTCGGAGCAGAGGCGATCGATGAACACGCGGTCCGCGGTCTTCGGCAGCGCCGACGTCTGCACCGCCTCGCCAAGCGCTCGGTCCATTGCGTCGGCATAGTCGACCAGCTCGTCGTAGCTCCAAGCGCCGTCGCGAATCTCGAGCAGCTCCTCGCGATCGGGCCGAAACACCTGCACGACGCCCGTCGTCAGAATCTCGTGGCCCATGCGCATCAACCGCACCAGATGCATCGCGTGCTTGGTGTCGTAGCCATGCTCCGCTTCCATTGCGGCGCGGTCGACGTTTCGACGGCTCTTCCACTCCTGGTAAGCCTTCCACCGCTTTGAGGCCTCGCGAAACTTCTTCTCCTTCGCCACCGCGTCCATCCACGCGTCGCTGGCGCCCGTGACGAGCTGAACCGCGCCCATGGCGTCATCGGGAATCCCCGCCTGGATCGCGGCGATCGCGCTCACGCCTTGCAGCTCCTCCTTGGTCGACTCCGACAGGCGCATGCCCTCCTTGGAGTCCTCGATCAGCCGCGCGAGCTGCCATTCGAACGCACCGAGTTGATCCGCGCCCACCAGCTTGCGTTCCGGCAGCCCGAACTCCTCGCGCGTCGGCGGCGCCTGAGGTGGGTCCTTGAGCCATTCGTGGTGGCGCTTGATGCGCTTGAGCTGCGCGAAAGCGTAGCCCCCATAGGTGTGCCGCATCTTCTTGGATAGGAACTTGTCGCGGTGCGCGAGCACGCGGTCCCAAGCCGGCAGGCAGACGAGGTGCGAATCCTCGGGCCCGTAGAGCAGGTCGATCATGTTCGGATTGCCGTCGGCCATCAGCCGCAGCGCCTTGCGAAAGTCGTAGACCACCTTGTCTTCGTCCTCCGGCCAGCCGGCGTCTTTCTGCTCGAACGCATTCAGCCCAAACCCGACGTAGAACGACGGGTCTCGTGGGATGCAGACCCCGCGGTAGTCCCGGTCGGAGCCCGGTCGATTCGTGCCGTACAGGTGCGAGCCCGCCACCTGCAGAAACACGGTGCATGCGCTGACATCGTCGTTGTTCATGGCCGCCACGGTGGCGCAGCGCGTGACCGGGCGTCAAGCGCGACATCCGGTTGTGCGAGGCTGGACCTTGCCCCGCCGCGCGGGTACAAGTCCCCCGTGCCACGCATTATCGTCATGTTCATCGTCGCGACCTTGTTCGCGTGCAGCGCCGACAAGGTCCCGCGCAACCGCGTCCTGAGAGTCGCGTTGCCAGGCCAACCGTCTGTTCTAGACCCCAACAAGGCCTACGACGCGATCGCCGGCTTCATGTTGATGCAGATGAGCGAGGGGCTCACGTTCCACAACTCGCAACTCATCCCGCAGGCCGGGCTCGCCGAGAGCTGGAAGTTCAACGAAGACTTCACCGAAATCACGTACACGCTGCGCCCAAACCTGAAGTGGTCCGACGGCGTGCCACTCGTCGCGGGCGACTTCGAGTACTCGTGGAAGCGACTGCTGAACCCCGACACTGCTGCCGAATACGCCTACTTCATGTACGACGTGGCCGGGGCGGAAGCCTACAACAGCGGCAAGGGTGCGCTGGAAGGCGTGGGCATCTCGGCCCCCGACGACCGCACGATCGTCGTGAAGCTGCGCCGCCCTGCCCCGTTCTTTCCGCACATCACGACCTTCATGGTCACCTATCCCGTGCGCCGGGACCTGGTCGAGAAGTTCGGCGCCTCGTGGACCGAACCGGGGAACGTCGCCGTCACCGGACCGTTCGTCCCGATCCGCCACGAGCACGAGTACCGCATGACCCTCGCCCCCAATCCGCACTGGGCGCTCGGGACCCCGCAAGTCGACCAGCTCGAGCTCTACATGACCGCCGAGAAGTCCACGGCGCTCAACCTGTTCGTGACCGGACACATGGACATCGTGCTCGACATGCTGCCACTGGCGATCCCGGCGTTTCGCGGGAGCAAGGACTACTTCAATGGTCCGATGCTCCAGGTGCGCTACATCGGTCTGCGCCTCGACACGGCGCCGATGGACGACGTCCGCGTCCGCAAGGCGCTCGCGAAGTCAATCAAGCGTGAGGAGTTCCCCGAGGTCCTCAAGGGCGGCGAGCTACCGTCGAAGACGTGGCTGCCGCCCGGGATGTTCGGTCATGCGCCGGACATCGGCCTCGGCTATGCGCCAGACGAGGCGCGCGCGCTGCTCGCCGAAGCCGGGTACCCCGACGGCAAGGGCTTCCCTGGGTTCCTGCTGCTGTTCCGAGCCGGCGACGACTGGAGCTTGCTCGCCGAAAACCTCCAGCAGCAATGGAAGCGCGAGCTCGGCATCGACGTCGAAATCCAGGTCCGCGAACAGAAGGCGTTCTTCGGCGAGATCGACGGCGAGAAGCCGCCGCCCTCGCACCTCGCGCGATGGATCGCCGACTTTCCCGATCCCGAAAACTTCATGTCCTTGTTTAAGGCCAACAGCGGAAACAACACGCTGAAGTTTGCCAGCGACCGCTACGACGAGCTCGTGGAGAACGCTGTCCGAACCGACAACGACGTGCAACGCATGCAGATGTACAGCGACGCACAGCGCATTCTGGTCGTCGAAGAAGCGGCGATGATCCCGATCTACACCGCGGCGCAGAACGTGCTGCGGCGCCCCGGCTTGACCAATCTCGAGTTCAACGCGATGGGCGATGCGCGCCTGGGCGACGTGGGCTGGGCGAGCGCGCCATGAAGAGTCGATTCGCCGGCCGTGTTTCGATCCAGTACCTCGCCGGGCGCCTGCTGTGGGGCGTACCGGTGATGCTCGCCGTCGTCGTCGTCTCGTTCATGGTGATGCGCTTTACGCCGGGCGGACCGTTCGACCGCGAAAAGCCGATCCCCGACAACATCCTGATGAACCTGCGCGCGCAGTACCGGCTGGACCGGCCGATGCTGCCGATCTGGCTCACGCCGACGGGCCGCATCGAGGTCAAGGAGCTGGAGGCGTTCGCGGATGAACACCCCGTGATCTCCGCCGGGGACGTGCACTTCACGCTGTCCCCTGCCGCGATCGCCGAGACTCAGCTGGTCGCGTATCTGGGGCAGATCGCGACGGGCGACTTTGGCGTCTCGATGAAGTTCACCCAGGTGAGCGTCAACGACATCCTCAAGCGCACGTTTCCGGTCAGCATGACGTTGGGCCTTCTGGCCTTCATTCTGGCGTTCGTGCTTGGGATGACGCTGGGCGTGCTCGCGGCCTGGCGGCGCGGAACATGGCTCGACGCAGGTTCGATCCTGTTTGCGACGTTTGGCTTTTCGATGCCCAACTTCGTGCTCGGGGCGGTGTTGATCCTCATCTTCTCCTTGAGCTTTGGCTGGCTGCCGCCCGCGCTGTGGGAAGGTCCGGCCTACGTAATTCTACCGGTCGTCACGCTGGCGCTGGGCCCGGCGGCCTACATCGCGCGACTGACGCGCTCCGGCATGCTCGATGCGCTAGAGCAGGACTACGTCCGCACGGCGCGCGCCAAGGGCGTCAGCCAGCACGCCGTCCTCATCAAGCACGCATTGGTCAACGCGCTCGGGCCCCTCATCACGGTCGGCGGTCCGCTGCTGGCGATGCTCGTCACCGGCTCGTTCATCGTGGAGCTCATCTTCGCGATCCCGGGCATGGGCCGCTACTTCATCACCGCGGTCATCGACCGCGATTACCCGCTCGTGATGGGCGTCACCGTCGTGTACGCGGTGCTCATCGTGCTCGCCAACATCGCCGTCGACATCCTGTACGCCGTCGCCGACCCGCGGGTGAAGCTGTGAGTAGTCGCCCGCAGACATTCTGGGCCCAGGTGCGCTGGAAGTTTCGGCGCAACAAGGTCGCGATGGCCGGACTCTCGATGGTCGCCGCGATCAGCCTCGCCGCCGCACTCGCACCGGTGCTCGCCCCGTACACGCAGGAAGCCCAGGACTCGACGGCCCTGCTCCAAGGGATGTCGTTCGCGCACCCGTTCGGAACGGACCAGCTCGGCCGCGACCTGCTGTCGCGCGTGCTCTACGGCGCCCGCGTGTCGATGGCCGTGGCCCTCATCACGAGCTTCATCGCCATGATCCTCGGGACGGCGCTGGGCGCGTTCTCCGGCTTCGTCGGCGGCCGCGTCGACAACCTGCTGATGCGGTTCGTGGACGTGATGTACTCGTTCCCCGACCTGCTGCTCATCATCATCATCAGCATTGTGATCGGCCAGGGGGTGCTCGGCATC
>JBFIHF010000322.1:0-7574 GCA_041601915.1 Bradymonadaceae bacterium | reverse complement strand
TCATGGCCCAGGCGAAGGCCGCGTATCGCGCGTTCCGAGATGAGTACGACCGCGCGCGACGCCGATGGATGGGTGGCGCGAAGGAGACCGTGTTTCCGGCCGGCACGATCCAGCTGCGCAGGCTCGCGCCGATTCGGTGCGTACACGTCTGCCCGGACGACGTCACCGTCTGCCGGCGCGCCGCCTGAGCCACCCCAAGTCCGCGTCGCGGCGACAATCCACACAATGTGCGTGACGCCCCGCGCGAGGCACCGGTGCGTGCGCTCGCTCTCAGCGCGGGCACGCGGCCGCGGAATAAATGGGCGGAAGAGCCTGGGCGGGCTGAAACCGGCAAAAGCGACATAATTTCGGGAACTCGACCGGCGTGGTCCGCGGCGACTGGTGGACTCAATAGCCGGGAAAAGCGCTTGCGCGCTGGGGCAGGCTGACCGTCGGTCGGTTTCGGGTTTCGGGTCGCGGCGACTAGTGGACTCAATAGCCGGGAAAAGCGCTTGCGCGCTGGGGCAGGCTGACCGTCGGTCGGTTTCGGGTTTCGGGTCGGAGTCGTTTCGGGTCGGAGTCGGTTTCGGTTGGGGTTGACCAATCGGGCGGTGGATGATTGGCTGGTGCGTTGACATGGAGGTTGAAGATGCGGTCGCTCATCGTTTCGATTGTTGTCGTGTTGCTGGCGATGTCGTGTGAGAAGGAGGACAAGTTCGACGGCGTGGTGCCAGTCACGGCGCCCGTGGCGAGTGCGACGAATGCCGGTGTGGTCGCTGCGCCGGTAGGCGAGATGCCCGAGGGACACCCGCCCGTGGGGGGAGACTCACCGATCGCGAAGCCGGCAGTGGTCCAGTTCGCGTCGCCTGCGGAGTACGGAACATCGGGCCCGCTGCGCTGGACGGCTCCGGCGACGTGGCGGGCTTCGAAACCTGGGTCGAGCATGCGCTTGGCGGAGTACATCGTGCCGGGTCAGCCGGAGGCCGCGGTGCTGAGTATCTTCTACTTCGGTCCGAGCGGTGGCGGGGGCGTCGACGCCAACGTCAGTCGATGGGTGGGCCAGTTCGATGACGGGAAGGCCTCGCCGAAACGTGGACAGGAGCAAGTCAACGGCATGGCGGTGCACACGGTCGACGTGTCGGGCACGTACAACGCCGGGATGGCCGGCGGGGGCGCTCCGCCGAAGGGCGGGACCCGGATGCTAGGAGCAATCGTGGAGTCCGACGCGGGGCTGTTCTTCTTCAAGTTGGTCGGGCCCGCCGACGTCGTCGCGGCCGAAGAACCGGGCTGGGCCGCGTTTGTGGCGTCGTTCACCAAGGGCTGATGTTCGACGCCCACAACCACCTGCAGTTCGTAGAGTTCGATGCGGATCGCGACGCGGTACTCGCCGCAGCCGCGACAGCGGGCGTTACGGGGATGGTGCTCGCGGGCTACGATGCGGGGCGCGAATCCACGGCGGCCGAGCTCGCGAGGCAACCCGGCATCGGTGCGACGGCGGGACTTCACCCCTGGGCGGTCGCGGACTGCGACCTCGACGCGGAACTGGCGCGGCTTGCGGCACTCGACTTCTCACCGTTCTGCGCCCTTGGCGAGCTGGGCCTCGACTGGGTCCGCGCGACCACCGCTGAGCAGCGCTCGAATCAGTTGTGGGCCTTTCGTGCGCAGCTGGCGCTGGCGCGCGAACTGAATCTGCCGGTCGTGCTGCACTGTGTCGGCGCCTATGACGACCTCATCGGATGGCTGAGGCGCGACGGTTTACCGGCGCGGGGCGGCATGGTGCACTCGTTTTGGGGCTCCGCTGTGCACGTCCATCGGATGGTGGATCTCGGCCTGCACCTTTCGGTCGGGACGCAGATCACGCGGGCGCGACGGAGTGGTCTCGTGCGGGGGCTCGTCGACGTGGGGACCCGTTGGTTGTTGGTCGAAACGGACGCGCCATCCCGGCCACCGAGAGGTGTTGAGACGGGGCGAAACGAGCCTGGGTTCCTGGGGCACGTCGTGGACGCTCTGGCGGACTGTCTGGGACTCGATCCGCACGTGGTGGCGAGCGCGACGGAGCGGAACGCCCGTGCGCTGTTCGAGATCGAGGGCGTGCTTGGAGCGTGAACGCCGGTCGCGGGTGACCCCGCGCCGTCCGACGCGTGGCGAATCGGCCACGGCGTTCAACGAAGATCGCGGCAATTCCTAATTGGCTTGTGTTGTTGCTGTGGCGGCGCTAACTCTCGGCGCAGCCGCGGACAGGCGGTACTGAATCAACCGGCGAGCCGATGCTCGCGATGTCAGAGTGTCGAATGAGCGCAGAAGTCGAAACCCCGCAGGAACTTACCGGATGCCCAGGCGTTCGTGTGACCGATCACGATGCCGTCGACGACCAGGGGTCGGTGGAGTATCCGGCGCGCTCAATGAAAGAGTGGCGGCTGCACCGACGCTGGGATCGCGCGGGTCGGCTGCTCGGCGAGCCGGCGATGAAAACACTGTCCGACAGTCATGTCGCGGTGTTCGGTCTGGGCGGCGTGGGGAGCTTCACCGCAGAGTCTCTGGCACGCACCGGACTCGGGCGCCTGACGCTGGTCGACTTCGACCGCGTGTGCGGCACGAACGCGAATCGCCAACTGCACACGATGAAAGGGACGTACGGCAAGTACAAGTCGGACCTGATGGCGGAGCGCTGCTCGCTCATCAACCCGGAGTGCACGGTCGTGGGTCGGCGCGCGTTCTATCGTGAGCACACGAGCGAGGACCTGTTGGCCGATCGGCCGGACTTCGTCGTCGATGCGATCGACAACATCACGGCGAAGGTCCACCTGCTCATGACGTGCTTGGAGCGCGGAATTCCCGTGGTGAGTTGCATGGGCGCGGCGGGCAAGCTCGACCCGACGGCGGTCCGCGTCGCGCCGATCGGCGAAACGCACGGCGACCCGCTCGCGCGCGCGGTCCGCAAGATCCTGCGCAAGCGCGGCGTGAACACGGACGAGGCGGACATCCGCTGCGTGTTTTCGAGCGAACAGCGACAGGAGCCCCAGCCGCTGAGCTACGACGGTACGGCGGGCTTCGTGTGTATCTGCCCCACGAAAGACAACGGTCTGCACGGCTGCGAAGAGCGGAACCTCATCGAAGGTTCGGCGAGCTTCGTGACCGGGACCTTCGGGCTCGTCGCAGCCAGTGTCGTCATCCGCCAGATCTCAGGCCGCTAATGCTCGATGAAGAACGACATCATCTAATCGAAGAAGCGTGCGGCGTGTTCGCGATCATGAACCACGCCGAGGCTGCCAACCTCACCTATCTCGGGCTGCACGCGCTGCAGCATCGCGGGCAGGAGAGCGGAGGCATCGCCGCACGCATCGGCGATGAGATCGTCGTTCAGCGTCGCCTGGGGCTGGTGGGCGAGGCGTTCACCGCCGACGTGCTGTCCACCGTCGCGGGCGAGACCTGCATCGGCCACGTTCGCTACAGCACGACCGGCGAGTCGACGATGCGCAACGCGCAGCCGATCACGGTCTCGACAAAGTTTGGGCCGCTGGCGCTCGCGCACAACGGCAACCTCACGAACGCAGAACGACTGCGCGCGCAGCTGGAGGCCCACGGCTCGATCTTCGGGACGACCACCGATACCGAGGTCATCGCGCACCTCGTCGCGAAGAGCCTCGCTGGCGACGGACTGTCGGCGTTCGTGGACGCCCTGCGCCAGGTCACCGGTGCGTTCTCGCTGGTCGGCATGACCCGCGAGTTTGTGGTCGCGGTTCGCGATCCGTACGGCGTACGGCCACTGGCGCTCGGTCGTCTCGATGGAAGCCCGGTGTTCGCCAGCGAACCGTCGGCATTCCGGCTCATCGGCGCGTCCTACGAGCGCGAGATCGAGCCCGGCGAAATGGTTGTCGCGTGGCGAGATGGTCGCGAGGAGACGCGCAGCCCGTTTGAGAAGGTCGCGCCGAAACCGTGCGTGTTCGAGCTCGTGTACTTCGCGCGCCCCGACAACGTGATCTTCGGTCGCGACGTCTACGAGACGCGCAAGATGATGGGTCGCATCATCGCCCGCGAATCGGCGGTCGAGGCCGATGTGGTCATCCCGGTGCCCGACTCCGGTGTGCCCGCCGCACTGGGCTACGCATCGGCGAGCGGCATTCCGTTCGAGATGGGTCTCGTGCGCAGCCACTACGTAGGCCGTACCTTCATCGAGCCGTCGAGCTCGATTCGCGACTTTGGCGTGAAGCTCAAGCTCGCGCCGGTCGAATCGATCATCTCCGGCAAACGCGTGATCGTCGTCGACGACTCGATCGTGCGCGGCACGACGTCGCGCAAGATCATCAAGATGGTGCGCGAGGCGGGCGCGTCGGAGGTGCATTTCCGCGTCGCATCCCCGCAAACCACGAACCCGTGCTTTTACGGTATCGACACACCCCAGCGCAGCGAGCTGATCGCGGCGAACCACGAAGTGGATGAGATCCGCGACTACATCATCGCCGATTCGCTGGCCTACCTGACGATCGCCGGGTTGCGCGAAGCCGTCGGCGCGGACCCCGCGGGCGGATCGTTCTGCGAAGCCTGTTTTACAGGCGAGTACCCGATCGCGATTCGATCGTGACCCCGGCCCGCATGATCGCGATGCTTGCGTTCGTGCTGTGCGGCTGCGGAGAACCCCAGCCCGATCCCACCACACCCGAGGGCGTCGCCGACAGCTGCGAAGGTGGTCTCGCGGAAGTCGACGGTACCTGCGTGGTGCTCCAACATGCGCTCGACGTCCTGATCTTTCGGACGACGAACGGCCCGTACGCATCCACGTGTGTGCAACGCATCACGTCTGACGATCCCGGGATCGACCAAGCCGTGATCGCGGAATCCGGCGGCTGCCGCGTGATCGATACCGAGCGGTACGGCCCGCCCAACTTCGAAGCTGCGCCCCGGGAACCGGGCGTCTCGCTGGTGCGCGGTGACGACGTCGTTCCGATCGACGAGGCGGAACTGTTCGAGTCGTGTCTCGAGCGTCGCACGGCGCCGGACGGTTTCTTCGACTATGGCGGCGCGATCACGGCGCGCTTTGATGGCAGCTCGACCATTCCGCCGTTCGACAACGAGATCGACGTACCCGCGGACCCCGGTTTCACGCGCGGGCCGGTCGTCGCCGACGGCCCGCTCGAGTTCACGTGGACGGACGACGGCGCCGAGAGCGCGCTCGTCGTCATTGCGGAGTTTCCGGTCCAGATCGTGTGCCCTGTCGCGCCCGCCGCAGGCCGCTTCGAAGTCCCGGGCGAGCTGATGGCGATGCTGCCCGACTCCGATCCGCCGGGCCTCGAGCCGCTGACATCCATACGGCTGCGCAACCGCGTCGTCCTCCCCTTCCCCGCCGCCGATGCGGTCGTGACTCTGACCGCCGACGCCTACCAGTCGGCCTTTTGAGAGAGACCAGTTTGGAACGCCAACACGTGCCGGAGACGGGCTATCACACGGTCGAGGCCAACGGCCTGACCCACGCATACTTCGACGATGGTGAGGGTCCGTTGCTCATCCTGCAGCATGGGTTTCCGGACACGGCACACTCTTGGGACGAGTTCGTGACACCGTTGGTCGCGGCCGGATACCGGGTGGTGCGGCCGTTCGGGCGCGGGATCGCACCGTCGGAGCGCCCCACGCACGATGACTACGCGGTGACCGACCTCGCGAACGACCTCCTCGCCCTCATCACTGCGCTGGGTGCCGAACGCGCGACGCTCGTCGGTCACGACTGGGGGGCTGCCGCGGCCTGGGGGGCCGCCCACCTCGAGCCGGCGCGCGTCGAAAAGCTTGTCGTCGTCGCCATTCCGCACCCGAACGCACTGCGACCGACACCCGCCAAGGTCTGGGGTGTGCGCCACTTCGTCGCGAATCGTTTGCCGCGGGCCGAGGCCCGATTTCGTCGCGATGACTTTGCCGAGATCCGAACGATGTACGAGCGCTGGTCGCCGGGCTTCGACTGGCCCGACTCCGAGTTCGAGGCCGCGAAGAACGCCTATGCTCATCCGGGCACCGCGGACGCGGCCCTCGGGTACTATCGGCGGGCCGGGCTGTGGCCGTTTCGGGGCAAAGTGGCCGTGGAGACGCTGGTCATTGGGGGCGAATCAGACGGGGTCGCGACGCGCGACGACTTCGAGCGCAGCTCCCGGCATGTGTCGGCGCGGTGCACCGTGAAGATGCTGCCGGGCGGCCACTTCCTGCATCGTGAGCATCCCGAGCCATTCCTCGCGACGCTGCTCGAAGCGCTCACTCGATGATAGAATCGATGTTCTCGACCGCGTCGTCGTCGTCGAGCACGAAGATACCGGGCGCGTTCTCAAAACCGTCGCTGGGGTTCCGCTGAAGGGTCGAGTTCTCGATGATCAACTCCCCGCTTCGATCGTTGCTGACGAAGAAGATCGCCCCACCGCCCTCGTTGGCGTGATTGTCGGTGATGATCGTGCCGCACACCCGCGTGACGAAGCGGTTGCCGTCGTTGTAGATCGCGCCGCCGGATCCGCCACCCTGGGTGCCGTTTCGGGCAGGATTGGCGCCATCACCCATCGCGTCGTTGTGGGTGAACACCGAGTTGATGACCTCCCACGACACGCCAATGCTCGACAGCCCGGCGCCGTTGGAGCAGAAGTTCCCGAGCCCTTCGCGCCCGCCAAATGTGCTGTTCACGACGTACACCGGCAGTCCGTCGAACTGACTCAACACGCGGACCGAGGCGCCGCCTTGATCCGGCCCGACGGGGTCGCACTCGTTGTTGAAGAATCGCGAGTTGATGAGCTTGAAGCGTCCGCCGCGCACGAAAATCGCGCCGCCACCGTACGGATCGAGCCCCGTGGCATCGCCTTCGGCGAATGTCATGTTCTGCACGGTCAGCTGCGGGTGGTCCTGATTCTGACACGTCGGGCTCGTCCAGACCTGCGCCTCATCGCAGGTGTTCATGTAGAGCAGGCGCCCGGCTCCCCTGCCCCGCAACGTGATGAGGCCACCGCCGTCGATGACGATGCGAGGCCCGCTGTCGTTGAACACCTTCGCGGTCTCGGTCATGACCACGGTGTGTGGCAGCGGCCCGCAGTCGAACGTGATGACTCCGCCGGCGGCCACGGCCGCCACGAACGCCTCACCTGTACAGCTCGCGGGGGTCCCGTCCCCTACCACCGTCGTGGGGCTCGACACGTCCTCGAGGCCCGCTTCCGCTGGTACAGCGCACGGTGCGGCGGGATTCCCGGCCCCCGGTAGGTCGTCGGGAAACTGCGCATCGCCGATCGAGCCGACCCCCAGATCGGGACGGCTGGCATCCGCCCGCATGTCCGCGAGCGGTGCGCCCTTGGGCGGCTCGCCGCCTCCACACCACAGCGTGAGCAGCGCCACGGTCACGACCGCACCGCGCCTGAATCGAGGAACCGTTGTCGCAGCGAAAACCATGCACGGCACCGGCGGTCGGTCAGATAATCGATTTGCCGAAGCGTTCCCAACGAATGCTGGTCGGGGCGACGGACCACCAGATGATCATGGCGCGGCCCTTGATGTTGTCGACCGGAACCTGGCCCCAGCAGCGGCCGTCCGACGAGTTGTCCCGATTGTCGCCCATCACGAAGACGTGGTCTTCTTTGACT
>JBFIHF010000321.1:0-7592 GCA_041601915.1 Bradymonadaceae bacterium | reverse complement strand
GCCTTCTCGTCGATCGCGTCCTGGTACTGGAACTGCTGATCTTCGGTCAGCCCTTCGGGCAGCGGAAGTCCGAACAGTCCGTCGGAGAAGTCCTTGTACATCTGACCGATGCGGTAGGCGCTCGCGGCGACCCAGCGGGGCGATGCCATCTGGATCACCTCGGTGTACATCGCCTCGGCCTTCTGCTCGAGCTCTGCCTTGTCCGTCATGCTCTTGATCAGCTTCTTGAGCGGGAACTCGAACTTGACGCCCTCGAACTCCTTGTAGACGCGCTCGGCCTGCAGAAAGCGAGCCTGCGCCGCATAGAACTTGGTCTTCTGCTTGTCCTCTTCGCTCGCTTTCGTCCATCCCTCCACCACTTTGGTGAACAGGTCGTCGGAGTCTTTCTCCCACTTCTTGCCTTTCATCTCGGTGTGGAGCAGGGCGCGCTCGAGGTCGATCTCGATGACCTCGGCGGGCTTGACGTCCTTGCGCTTCGCGAACTCGTCGAAGCGCTTCATCGCCGCGCTCCACGCCTTCTTCTCTTTCTCGATGTAGGCGAGGTGCAGCCCGAGGTCGCGGATGTTCTCCCGCTCGGGGTACAGCTTGATGTACTGCTCGTACGTCGCGATCGACTTGTCGTAGTCGGCCATCGCCTCGCGAATGACCGCCGCGTTGTACACGGCGTCCGCGGCGTTGGCGTGGTCCTTGTACTCGACGTCTTCACCCTTCGCGTTCTTGTACTTCTCGGTGGAGCCCATCCGCTCGAAGTAGGTCGCGGCGCGCTCGAAGTCGGCGCGCGACTCGTAGATGGCGCCCATGACGAAGATCGCTTCCGGGGCCTGCGGGGACGTGGAGTAGTTCTTCACGACCTTCTCATACAGCTCGACGGCCTTCTTGATGTCGTCGCCGGCCTCCCAGGCCGCAGCGGCGTTGAACAGGGCGCCCGGCGCGTACTGCGAGTCCGGGAACTCGTTGGCGAGCGCGGTCCAGCGCTCGACGGCCTTGTCGATGTTCTTGCTGCCTTTGAGGACCTTGGCGTCTTCGTTGATCGAGTACACGATCGCGGCTTCCAGCTTGTCCTTGGGGGTCACGTCGAAAATCTTGTTGTCGAGCAGGTGGCGTCCCCACTTCTCGACTTCGTGCCAGCGCTGCAGCCGGTAGTTCGCCTCGAGCAGCGAGTTGCCCGCGAAGCTCGCGTAGCGATGCTTGGGGGCGTTGCCGATGATGCTCTCATAGCGAGGCACGCACTTGTCGTACTGACCGTGCGACTTGTAGACCTCCGCGGCGACGAAGTCGACGGTCGGGGTCACGTCCTCCTTGGGGTACATCTCGGAGTACTGATCGGAGGCCTGCACAAAGCCCGTCTCGAACTTGAGCAGCTCGGTGCGCGGAATCGGCTTCGTCTCGATCGACTCCGGCTTCTGGTTCGTGGCTTGCTTGGCGCGCTGCGACTCGTCGTACTTGGCCATCTCGACCAGAATCGAGTCGGGGTGGTGCTTCTTCACGAGCTCGTTGTAGGCGTTCACGATCGCGTAGGCGGAGTCCTTGACGATCGCGTCGACGTCCTCCTGCTTCGCGTCTTTGGGCACCTTCTTGTTTTTGTAGAGATCGACGACCTTCTGGTACTGGCTCGCCGCCTTCTCGAACTCGTTGAGGTCGAGGAGCAGGATCTCACCGAGGAAGAAGTTCATGTCGAACGCGGCCGCCGTATCGGGGAAGCGCTTGATGTAGTCGCCGTAGTACTTCGCGGCCTTCTTGTAGTCTTCCTTGTTGTCGGCCTTCTGCGCGCGACGGTGATAGAAGTTCGACAAGTAGGAGAGCGAGGCGTCGGTCAGCAGCGTCGCGTTGTTCGCCGCGCCTTCGTCGCCTTTGTTCTTCGCCCACCACGTGCCCTGCGTGTCGAAGTAGTTCACGAAGCGAACCATCGATTTCTCGAGTTCGTCGAACTTCGACTCTTCCTTCTTGCGCGCGATGATGATCGATTCGGCCCACTGCGGGACGCGTGAATCATCGGGCTTCTCGACGACGAACCACTCGTAGATGTCGACGGCGAGGTCGTCTTTGCCCTGCGCCTCGTACAGACCGGCGAGCTGCCCGATCTTCTTGTACATGAACTCGGCGCCCTTCTTCTCTTTGAGGTACGCGCGCGCCTCGATCCAGCCGCCGTCGATCTCGGCGTAGGCGATGATGAGGTCGTTGATCGCCTGGTTCTGGAAACCCAGTCGCTCGTCGGAGCGCTCGACCACGGCTTTGAACGTCTTGACGCTGTTGCGGTACTCTTGCTGGTTGTAGAGCACCCAGCCCAGCTTATAGACGGCGTAGTCCCACAGGGCGTAGTCCTTGTGGTTCTTGATCACCTTCGAATAGTTGTCTTTGGCCGCCCCGAGCAGCTCCTTCTTGAAGAAGTACTCGCCCAGCGCGAGGTGCGTCTGCGCGATGTAGCGGGAGTTCGGGTAGTTGGAGACGAGCTTCTGCAGGTAGGTCACCGCCTGCGCACCCTTGTTGGCCTCGATGAGGCCCTTGCCCAGACGGAAGAACACCTCGTCGAGGCGCTCGTAGCCGGGGAACTGCCCCGCGATCTGCTTGTAGATCTCCTGAGCCTCGCCGTATTCGGCGTTGGGCTCCGGGCAGCTCTTGGTGTCCGCGGTGCCTTGATTGGCGGCATCGACGCACTGGTTGTACTTCGCGCGCTCGCGCAGGTACTCCCAGTTGCGCAGCTCCCACAGCAGCTCCGCCTTCTGGAACATCCAATCGGGCTTCTGCTTGTTGTAGGGGTCGTCGGCGATGATCTTGTCGAACTTGTTGATCATCGTCCGGTTCTTGCTCTCGAGCTTGCGCTTGAGTTCGTCGATCTGCTCCGGCGTCATGCCGGTGTTCTCCGCTTCGACGTCGGCGGCGGTGGCGCCGGGCCCATCGATCTTGGCTTTCGACGCGTCGCGCTTGTCCTTGTCGAGGCGCTTGGACCGCTCTTCGGCCCGTTTCAGCGCTTCGGCTTCGGCTTTCTTATCGACACTCTTCTTCGTCTTGACCTTGGAGAGGTCCTGCGCGAACGCAGGCGTGACGGCCTGAGCACTGAATGCAGCGAGGACCGTCACGGCCAGAGCTATTTGGATGCGGGCTCTCATTTTTCGACACACTCCGTGCGGGCATTGCTGCGGTAGCTGGACACTTCGTCGATCCAGTACTCCCCTTCGAAGTTCCACCGTTGCCAGTCATCAGCGACGACGAGGAATGCCGTGCCGCCTGAGGCTTTGGAGGGAGTCCAGTTGGGGTTGCGCAAGCGCTGTTCGATTTGCCTCTTCTCTTCGGCGTCGATATCGATCGACAGCTTCGTGGTTTGGCTCTCCCAGTTCTGGAGTTCGAGGCTGAGCTCCGTGAACTTTTGTTGCACCAGGATTCCGCCCGATTCGATCTTCGTCTTGAGCTGCTCATTGACGCGGTCGAGCACGGACTGGCCAAACTCACCGAGGGCGCCGATGTTGCCTTCCAGCGCCTTCTTCTCGTTCTTCAGATTCTTGACCACTTTGTACATGTTGTAGAACTCGAGGTCGTCGAGCACCGCATTCATGAACATCGCGGGGATGCCGGTGTCTCCGTCCTGGCCCTCGTAGGTCATCATCGCGGTCCAGTACGCGGTCGGCTCGGTCGTCTCGGCGAGGAACGCGTCCAGCCGCGGCTTCTTGTCGAGGTAGCGCTTCTGGAACTCGGCCATCGCGATCTGGGCGCGCTCGAACTTGCACAAGTTCACGTAGACCGCGGCTTCCATGATGTAGAGGTCCGGGAAGTACCACTTCGCGAAGTACGGGCTGTGCAGGGAGTGGAACACCCCCAGTGCGCGGCGATGGTCGTTCTTGACGAAGTAGGTCCACGCTTGCTCGAACGTCGACTCGGCGTTACGCGCCGATTCGCGGGGGATCTTTTGGTAGTAGTACAGGGCGACGTCGTACAGACCGACCTCGTACCAGGTCCGGGCCAGCGCGATGAGCCCCAGCTGCAGGATCTCTTCGTTGCCTCCGGGCGACGCTTCGGCGGCCTGCGCGGCGCCCTGGAAGTTCTGCAGCGCACCGGCGGTGTCGTTCACCTTCTCGTCGAGGCGAGCGACGCCCATCACGTACAGCGCTTCGGGGTAGTCGGGCGCGTCCTTCGTCACCTTGGTGAGGAACTGGATCGCGAGGTCCGATTTCGAGTAGCCGAAGAAGAACTTGCCAACGTAGTAGTTGAAATCGTTCTGGAACTCGGGGTTCATGTCCCCGATGTAGACCTTGGTGAGCTCTTCGAGGACCGGTGGGTTGTAGCCGATGTCCCGGGTGAGCTTCTCCAGCATGTAGAACGCTTCTTTGAAGTGCGGCTTGTCGGCGCCCGCGAGCAGCACTTCGAGCAGCGGGGTGCTCGCGCCGGACAAGATGCCTTGCTGGTACAGCGATTTGGCGAGTCCGAACTTCGCTTCGTACCACTCCGCGGAGTTCTCTTCGGGGTTCAGGGTCAGGAACTCGAGGTAGCGGCGGGCCGCTTCCATGTTGTCGCCGCGCTGCACGAGCTTCTCGATTTCGGGGAGCTTGCGCGCGAGTCCCTGCAGCTTTCCGCTGCGGAATTGCTCCTCCTTCTCGGCCTGGTTGATCTCCTTGGCCTTGTCCAAAATCTCTTTCTCGCGCGCCTTTTCGGCGGCGAGGCGTTCCAGACGATCCTCTTCGGTCTCGCCGTCGGCCGGCGCGGGCTCCAGCGAGGTGTCGCCGGGCGCCGGGGCGAGATCGGTCCCGGTGCCGGTACCTTTCGACTTGGCGCCCGTGACGCGGCCACTGGCCTTGAGGTGAGCAATGATGGTGTCGGAGACGCCCTGCAGCCGGAGTTCGCCCAGCTCTTCTTGCGAGAGCTTGAGTTCGCCCTTACTGGAGCTGTCGATCGCAGCGATGATCGCCTTGTCGTCCAGACCGAGCTTCGCCATCTGCACGAGCTGGTCCTTATCGATGGCGAATGCGCTAGCGGCATTCAGGAGCAGGAGTGAGGCAACGACAGCCGACGTGGCCCACTTCCCGAACTGTTCGTGAAAACGCATTCTCAATTCCTTCTCCGCTCAACGACCGAGCATTCTAGCAACTCGAAATTGCCTGTAAAACTCGCCGCGTTTCGCGGCGATCGTGTCGCCGGCCACCAGGGTGGCCGCCGTCGATGTTCAGAACAGATAGGTCAACCCGAGCTGAAACTCGGACGGCACCTGCAGGCGCCGGAAAAAACTCGACTTATCACTGACTCGCGCCTGATCCTGCGGGTCGTAGTCGGCGCGGTGCGACGGGGTATCAGCCCCCTCGTACACGTAGAACCGGCCATCGGCGCGCAGGATGAAGCTCTTGCTCAGGAAGAAGTGAACGCCGCCCCCGAAGATCAACTCCGGGGTGATGACGGTCGTCGCTTCGGTGCGCCGAAAGTCGGGGCGCAAGACGCTGACCGCTCCTCCACCGAGCGCAAAGTTGAAATCGAAGTGGCCCAGCTTGTTGTTCAGGAACGACCACTTGCCGTACAGCGGGTTCCACAACAGCATCGCGTTCGCGCGCCACAGGAAGCGATCTTCGAGATCGGTATCCGGGTCGAACGCATCCTCGAGCTCGCCGGCGGCGAAGTTGTGGATCTCGGTCGGTTGCGAGAACGGGCCGGCGTTACCGGCGCTGCCGGTGTACTGCCCCCCCAGTTCGAGGCCGACGTGGTTGTTCAGGAAGTACGTCAGGCGGCCACCCACGGGGATGTACCACCAGAACGGCTCCGAGGACATGAGCCCCGTGTAGACCCCGATTCCGAATCGGCCGCTGCGCTCGAACAGGCGATCTTGAACCACGGGCAGGTCGCGTTCGACCGTCCAGTAGTTCTCGAGCTCCTTCTCCAGGCGCTCCTGCGCGGTCGCGGTGCTTGCGCTGGCGACCAGGGCGGCGAATGCGGCCGCTGTCAGACAGAATTTGATACTCGTGCGCATCGTTTGCACTCCCACCTCAGAAGAAGAAGCTGACGCCCAACGAAACCTCGGAAGGATTCGCGACGCCACCGACGACTTTCTGGAAAACGAACTGTCGGAAATCCATGCGACCAGCGAAGTGATCGCTGAAATACAGCGCGATACCACCACCCAGCGCGCCCTCGGGCTTGATCTCCCGCTCGGCTTTTGCGTTGAAGTTCGGGGTGGTCTCCGCGATCACCATGCCCGCGCCTGCGAACAGGAACAGGTCGAAGTGCAGCAGACCGCTGTTGTAGAACGCGGCCTTTCCGTAGAACGGGCTCCACACGATCCCGAAGTTCGTGTGCGAGACCTGGGTGTCGCCGATCAGGACCTGTCCGGCGCCGATCCCGTTCTCCTCACGAATCTGATTCTCGAGGCCGGTCTTCGTCTTCAGGTTGTACGACCCGGCGAGCTCGATCCCGATGTTCTCGAGGATGAAGTAGTTCAGTCGGAGCCCGACCGGCACGTACTGCTCGAAAATGTTGTTCGGGATGAGGCCGCCGTAGACCGTCACGCCAAAGCGGTGGCTCTTGCGGAAGCGCCGCTGCTGCAACGTGTAGATGTTTCGGACCGTCGACCAGTACAGCTTGTCGTCGGGCTGCAGCTTCGCGAGCGGATCCTCTTCGGCGTCTTCCTTCTTCTTGGGCGGCTTCGCCGTCGGATCGGGTTGGGCCGCCGTCTCTTCGGCCGCTTCGTCGCCCGCCGTTTGGATCGCGTCCATCATGTCGTCGTCGGTCCCACCGTCGGCGGGCGGCGCCTCGTCACCGGCCGGGGCCGGATCCTGTGCGAACGCTGGCGTGGCCATCGCAAATGCGACGATCCAGACGGCGACCAGACTGCCAAATCGCTTGTTCATCATCTTCGTATCCATCAATTGAACAGCACGGCACGGGTGTCCGCGCCGTCGTCGACACTGATTGGTTCACCGGACTGCGAGAAGTCGTAGCTGCGCTGCGTACCGCCCAGCGTCACGCTCATCGTCGTCTGGAAGTGGTAGGTGTCGTCGGGTTCGACGTTCCGGTTCTGCAGGACGTCCACGATCGTGTCGACCTTCCACAGGCCGTCCATCGAGAACGGGAGCCACTGCATCCGCGGTCGGATCCCCGACCCTTCTTTGACGTAGATGTAGCCGCCGTCGGTCTCGCATGCGATGCGCGAGTACTCGTTGATCGGACCAAATCGGCCGTTCTTGGGGTCCCGCTCCGGCATGCAGTAGGTGTTGCCACCGGGGTTGATCTCGACGGGTGCCTGTGGGGTCGACGAGTACCCGATCGGCACGCGGCACCGCTCGAAGTTCTTGCACTCCGAGTCCGACGCGCAGGGGTCCTGAATCGGGGCGCCATCGACGCGCTCGTTCCAGTAGCGGGGGTCGTCACGATGCACCGGCGTACCGGCCATCGTCGTCGGGACCTGCGAGGCGTCGAGGTGCACGATGAAGATCCGCACGCCGAGCTCCGCGGCCCGCGAAATGACGCTCGCCGCGTTGTGCTGCGGCAGGCGCAGGTCATCGGGTCCGTCGACGAACATCACCAGCGTCTTTTCGTGCTGGGCGAACTCGGCGGGGGCGAAGCCGGTTTCCAGCACGTGGTTCATCGCCATGAAGACGTTGCTGCGCGTGCCGGTGATC
>JBFIHF010000320.1:0-7599 GCA_041601915.1 Bradymonadaceae bacterium | reverse complement strand
TCCGGTGGACGAGGGTTTCTGGAATCAGATCTCGCCGGCACCGACAGCGCTGTTCTCCGGCGCGATTCGCCTGGAGCTCGTCGACGAAATCGGCGTGCTCGCCGAGGCGTCACTCGAAGGCATGACGCTCGATTTCAACGCCGACGCCACACCCACGCTGCAACCGGTAACGAGCGGGGATTTCTACTCCAACGAGCACATCCCGGTCACCGGCCAGAACTTCTTGCGACCCGAAGAGGGCAACACGTGGGCCGTCGCCACCGGACAGTTCACCTACGAAGACACCGCGCTCGGCGCACGCATGATCGCGGGCGAGCGCACACGAATTCGTTGGACGGGCTCGCGCACGAATGCGGAGTTTCACATCGATCCGGGCGTGTTTGGCATTCGGCCCGGTCGCTTTGAGGGTTCGCTCGCGTTCGTGAACGAGTTGCGCAACGGCCAACCGTTCAACGGCAACACGCAGCCTGCGCATGTGATGACATTGGGACAGCCGTTCCTCGCCGCGCTCGACCCGCCAGCGGGCAGCCGCGGACAGCGGATTCGATTCCAGGGCCGCGGGTTCGTGCCACAAGCCGACGACGACGCGTATGTCATGTTCTTCCGGTTCGACGGCATCTTCACCTACGACGAAGGCGGCGAACTCGACCTGACGGGCGAGAATGCTCTGGAGCGGCCGCCCGACCGGGTCGTCTCCGACGATACCGCCGAGATGGCCGTCTGGTACGAGATCATCGATGGTCGGTTGTACGGGCTCGGCGCGAGCGCGGGGCGCTTCGTCGGGACGATCACGCCGATATTCCAGGACCGGATCGGCGTGTTCGAGGGGTTTCCGTTTGAAGCGGACCCCTCGTTCATCGTGACGCCGACCAAACAAGTCGTGTTCATCAAGTACCTGCCCGGTTTCTCGAAGGGCTTGGAGAAGTACGGGCTGCAGAACGTCGAATTTGAGATCCGTCAGCGTATCCTGCAAGTCACCAACCGGGACTATGCGCGGCTCAACGTCGAGTTCATGGACGCACCGCCCACCGACTTTCTGGAGTTCGCGACGATCGAGATCGGCGGCCCCGACCCCACCGGTGGTGGGAAGTTCGGCTACGACAACACGTGCAATGTGACGGCGCAGAAGTGCAAGGACACCAGCAATCTGTTTCTGGGCGACTACCTGGGCGGCATCAACGTCAACAGCGCGGATGAGTACAATACGCCGTTTGGCGGCGTCTTCATCGAGTCGTTCGACTTCTTCAGCCCGACGCTCAATCCAGACAATCAGGACGCCTCGACCGAGTTCGACCGGGTGCTCAAGCCCTTCATGCCGGCGCTGGGCGGCATCGCGGTCAAAGGTACGGAGTTTCCCAACGGCAAGCGGGACGAGGCGATCCGCGAAGCGATTGATGTCGTCGGCGCTGTGATCGGCAACACCTGTACGCACGAGGTCGGCCATTCGCTGGGGCTCGCGTTCTTCCCGCAAGACCTGATTCGTCCGGGCGAGTCGTTCCACAACAAGATCCCCGGCGAGCTCTACATCATGGATTCGGGGTCCGAGCGCCCGTTCAGTGAGCGAGGCGAGATCGGCGGGATTGGTCCGGCGCGGTTCAACGACCGCAACATGGACTATCTGCTCGACATCCTCCCGCTACCTTGAACACGCCCCCACGCCGCAGCCATCTCTGGATCTGCGCCTTGCTCGCGGCCGTTGGCTGCGCGAGTGGCGAACCGAATGCCGAGGACCCGCGCCCGGTGAAGGTCGTCGAGGTCGAGTTCACCCATACCGTCGTCGTGCACAGCTCGATCCTGCGGTTTCGATTCCTCAGCACCTCCGACCGCCAGGCGACGTTGGGGTCGGTACGGATGAGCGGTTCGCTGGGCGAGGGCCGAGAACTCGACCAGCAGCTCTACCTGCCCGTGGATCGCGTCGGGGACAAGGGCGACCTCGTCATCGACCTGCCGGTCGCGACGTCGTTGTGGGACGTGGTCGGGGCCGACCCGACTCGCACGCTGTCGGGGCGCATCGATCTGGCGCTCGAAGACGAGATCGGCGTGTTCGCGGTCGGCGAGATCGACGGGCTCGCGCTGCGCTTCCGCGCCGAATACCCGCCAGAGGTCACGCCGATCCCGGGCGGTCGCGACGTCTACCCGGGGGAGCGCATTCCGATTTCGGGGGACGGATTCTTGCGCCCCGAAGAGGGCAAGACCTGGGCGGTTGTCGACACCGGCCGCGTCGCGTTCGCAGACGGTTCGAGCCGCGCGGTGACCAACGCTCGCGTCCCGGTGGAGTGGGATGGGGCGCGTCAGCGCGCGTTTCTACCCATCAGTCCGGCGATCTTCGGCGTTCGGCAGGGCGATTTCAGCGGCGACGTGCGGTTCGAAAACGAACTCACGACGGGCGAAGTCTTCCGAGGTACCGAGCAGCCGGGGTTCACCGCCACCCTGCGAGCACCGCGCATCGACGATCTGTCGCCGAATCGAGGCAGCCGCGGCCAGAAGATCACGATCAGCGGGCGCGGGTTCGTCCGACCGACCCCGGAGACCAGCTCCGGTACGTACTTCGTGCTGAACGGCGTGCTGCGCCCGAGCGCCGGCGGCGCAGACATCGTGCTCGCCGACGACGAGCTCATCGTGAGCCCGTTTCGAGTCGTGAGCGAGAAGCTCGTGGAGCAGGACGTGACGTACTCCGTGGATCCCGCCTCGCGTACGGTCCAGGGGCTCGGCTCGATCCCCGGCCGCTTCGAGGGCACGATCACGCCCTACATCTACCGTGGCAACGAAGAGCAGGCCGGTAGTGCGTGGACCGGCGTGTTCGAGATTCTACCGACGCAGCAGGTGGTGCGGGTCAAGTACCTGCCGGGGTTCTCGCGTGCACTGCAGCAGTACGGACTCGCCGCGGTCGAGGAGCCGATTCGTGCACGCATCCTCGAGGTGCTCGAACGCGACTATGCGGAGACGAACGTGCGCTTCACGGTTGAGGAGCCGGACGATTTCATCGAATACACCACGATCGAGGTCGGCGGGCCCGATCCTTCCGGGCTGCTCAACTTCGGGTACGACAACTCGTTCAACGACGGCGGCAAGGATGTGGGAAACCTCTACCTGAGCGACTACCTCGGTGGCGTCAATCGACACTCCCAGGATGCCGGATATCTGCCATATGGCGGTGTGTTCATCGAGTCGTTCATCGCGTTTAGTCCCAAACTATACCCGGACAACTTCGGGACCTCCGCCGAGTTTGATCGCGTGCTCAGCCCGTTCATGCGGGCGCTGGGAGGCGTGAAGATCGGCGAGGAAGAGTGGCCCGACGGACCGCGCGCCGCCGCGGTCAGCGAGGTGATCTCGTTGGTCGGGAACCTCACCGGTCACACGGCGTCGCACGAGGTGGGACACGCGCTCGGTCTGGCGCACTTCCCGATGACCGTCGAGAACTTCGATCAACGGTTTCACAATGACCCGCCAGGCCCGAACCTCATCATGGACGCCGGATCCGACCGCCCGTTCGACGAACGTGCGCAGCTCAACGGCGCGGGTCCGGCCAAGTTTAGCGCCGAAAATTTGTCGTATCTTCAGCGAATTCTGCCCCGAATCGAATGAGACACTTTCAAGTCTTGCTCGTGCTCACCACGTTCGTGGTGGGCTGCGAGAAGCCGCGTACTGTCGCAGCGCCAGCGGCTCCCGATGTGGCGAAGCCCGTCGAAGCGCCCATTCCGTACGAGGAGCGCGACGACTACCACACGCGGCATCTCGACGAGGCGGGCAAGCCCAAGTACGTGAACGCACTGGCGCTGGAGGCGAGTCCGTACCTGCGACAACATGCGCACAATCCCGTGAACTGGGTCCCGTGGGGGGCGGAGGCGTTTGCGCAGGCGAAGGCGCAGGGACGCCCGATCCTGCTGTCGATCGGGTACTCGACGTGCCACTGGTGCCACGTGATGGCGGAGGAATCGTTCGAGGATCCCGAAATCGCCGAGCTCATGAACACCCGGTACGTGGCGGTGAAGGTGGACCGGGAGGAACGGCCGGACGTCGATTCGCTGTACATGACTGCCGTTCAACGGATCGCGGGCCGCGGTGGGTGGCCGATGACGGTCTGGCTCACGCCGGACGGCGAGCCGTTTCACGCCGCGACGTACATCCCGCCGCGCAAGGGGGCCCGCGGTGCGCAGAAAGGCTTCGACGACTTCCTGATCGAGTGGAGCGACAAGTTCGCCACGGACCCGAGCGGTGTCGTGGCGGCCGCGAAGCGTGTGACCGCCGACGTGATCCGGTCGCAACAACTGAACATGCGCGGCGGGCTGGGCGACGGACGTCGCACCCTCGAGCTCGCGTTGGACATGTTGCAGCGGTCCTACGACGCGACGAACCACGGGTGGGGCCGTCAAAAGTTCCCGATGCCATCGCGCATCCGGTTCCTGCTGCGGGCGGCGCGTTACGACGTCGCGGAGAACAACGCCCTCGACATGGCGACTCAGACGCTGGACGCGATGGCGCGCGGCGGGATCTTCGACCACGTCGCGGGTGGGTTTCACCGGTATACGACGGACCCCGCGTGGGGAATCCCGCACTTCGAGAAGATGCTCTACGACAACGCGATGCTCATCCGCGCGTACACCGAGGCGTGGCAGCGCACGAAGAGCCCCCTGTACGCCGAGGTGGTGCGCCGCACGGTGGAGTACCTGCTGCGGGAGATGCGTGCGCCTGAGGGCGGCTTCTACGCGGCGACGGACGCCGACAGCGAACGGGAGGAGGGGAAGTTCTTTGTGTGGACGCCGTCCGAGATCGATGCGGCGGCGCCGAAGCAGGCCGAGGCGCTCAAGACTTACTTCGGCGTGACGGCGCGCGGCAACTTCGAAGGGGGAGCGACCGTGCTGCGCGCGGCGATGAGCATGAAGGACGCCGCCGCCGGACTCGAGATGCCGATCGCCGACTTCGAGACCCAGATCGTCGAGGGATTGGAGGAGCTGCGCGTCGCACGCGAGAAGCGAATTCACCCGCACCTCGACGACAAGGTCATCAGCGCGTGGAACGGCCTCGCGATCGACGCTCTGGCGTATGCGGGTTTCGTGTTCGCGGAATCGGCGTGGATCGACGCGGCCGCGGCCGCAGCCGCCGCGCTGCCCACCGAGAAGGGGTTGCTGCGCCGCAGCGTCACGAGCGGACGCATCGGTCCCAGTGCATTTGCTGACGACTACGCGTTCGTGATCGCGGGTTTGCTCACCCTCTTTGAAGTGACCGCCGACGCCGCGCATCTGCGTCGTGCCTCGCTGCTGCAGGCGCAGCTTGACGCCGGCTATCGTGACGTCCAGGCGGGCGGCTACTTCGTCAGCAACGCGCAACACGCCTCCGAACTCCCCGTCCGACAGAAGCTGTACTACGACGGCGCGATCCCATCGGCGAACTCGGTCGAGCTCCTCAACCTCATCCGGCTGGCGACCCTGCGCGACGACCGCGAGCTCGTCGGTCGGCGCGACGAGCTCCTCGCCGCGTTCGGAGGCTCGGTGGCCGCGAATCCAGCCGGAGCGACCGAGATGTTGCTCGGGATCGACTGGCTCGCCGGCGACGCGAAAGAGGTTGTCATCGCGGGTGAATCCGCCGAGGCGCTCACCGCGGTGCTGCGCGAGAACTTCTTTCCCCATTATATCCTCGCACGCGGTCCTCATGCCGCGCTGGTTCCGTGGCTGGAAGGAAAGGTCGCGCGGAACGACCGGCCGACCGCTTACGTCTGCCGCGCCTACACGTGCAAGCTGCCGACCCACGAGCCCGCCGAGTTCGCCCGACAGATGCGTGCGCCCTGACTTGACTGTGGCGCCCCGTCCCGTTAGATTCCCGCCGCTTTGCATACCGGTTTCTCTCCATGGGTGGGTTTCCGGTTCAATACACAATGTTTCCAAAGGGACGCCCCATGGCATTACATTCAGATCGTAAAGCGGAGATCGTCGCGCAGTTCGCGCGCTCCGAAGGCGACACGGGAAGCTCCGAAGTCCAGATTGCACTCCTCACCGAGCGCATCAACTCGCTTCAGGGCCACTTCGAGTCGCATAAACAAGACCACCATTCGCGTCGAGGCCTGCTGAAGCTGGTCGGCCAACGTCGTCGTCTGCTCGCGTATCTGCGCCAGCGTGACGTACCGCGTTACCGTGAGCTGATTAAAGCTCTCGGCCTTCGCAAGTGATCCACCGGCGCTCCCCACGGGGAGCGCTTTTGTTTTCCATCGGGAGGCTGCAAGAAGTACCGGGGTAACCCCCGGGGTCCAAAACGGAAGATTGAGTGCGGTGTGGATGTCTTTCTTTGGTCTCACGAGCCACGGTTCGTGAGCCCAAAGAAGTCATTCCGCCGATCGAGCGTGAAGGCACGCTCTCGTTAATGACCCCACCAAAGTCGAATCTCAGTCTGAAGCGGAGCCGCCGTGCCCGCCGAGTTGCGTCAACCGCACCGGCCGCCGTGGCGCCTCCACGATTCGTTGTATCTACTGTTTGAAGAGAGAAGAAAAGTTATGGCAATTGTTAGAGAAGGGGCCAAGCTCGGCACCCAAGAGATGACCATCGAAACCGGTCGCATCGCGAAGCAAGCGGGCGGCTCCGTCGTCGTTCAATACGGCGACTCCCAGGTGCTGTGCACCGCCACGATGAGCGGCGTGCGGGACCTCCCGTTCTTCCCGCTCACGTGCGAGTACGTCGAGAACTTCTGGGCCGCGGGCAACATCCCCGGCGGATACCTCCGACGTGAAGGTCGCCCCGGCGACAAAGCGACGCTGACGTCGCGCCTCATCGATCGTCCATGCCGTCCGCTGTTCCCCGACGGAATGAAGAATGACACCCAGGTCGTGGCGTGGGTCCTGTCTGCGGACATGATCAACGACACCGACGTGATGAGCATCACGGGCTGCTCCGCGGCGCTGATGCTCAGCGACATCCCGTGGGCAGGTCCCGTGGCTGGCGTCCGCGTCGGCATGGTCGACGGCGAGTTCATCGCGAACCCGACGTTCGAGCAGCGCAAGAACTCGGTGATGGACATCATCCTCGTCGCGACGCACACCGCGATCGTGATGGTCGAAGGCCTCGCGAACGAGCAGCCCGAAGACGTGATGATCGACGCGCTGGAGTTCGGTCAGAAGTCGGTGCGTGACGTCCTCGACATGCAGCTTCGGCTGCGCGAGGCCGTCGGCAAGACCAAGAAAGAGTTCATCTCGCCGACGATCGACGCCGACGTGATGGGCGCGGTCGCCAAGGCGGGCAAGAAGGACATGTCCGCCGCGATCATGGTGAAGGTCAAGCACGAGCGCTACGACGCGATCGACGCCGTCAAGAAGACGATCGTCGAGAAGCTGAGCCCGAAGTTCCCCGACCAGGTCGGCGTGATCAAAGAGGCGGTCGGCGCCCTGAAGAAGGAGCTCATCCGTGAGACCACTCTGAAGGGCAAGCGCATCGACGGGCGAAAGCTCGACGAAGTCCGCGACATCACGATCGAGGTCGGCCTCATCCCTCGCGCACACGGCTCCTCGCTCTTCACGCGCGGTGAGACGCAGTGCCTCGTGACCTGCACGCTCGGTACGGACCGTGACGCGCAGCGCATGGACACGCTGGAAGGCGACCTTCGTCGCCGCTTCAT
>JBFIHF010000319.1:0-7619 GCA_041601915.1 Bradymonadaceae bacterium | reverse complement strand
GTGGCCGACTCGAACGTGACCTGTTCGTCGCGGATCGTCAGTCGACACCGACGATGCTTGCTCGACACGTAGGTCAACAGAACGAGCGGCAGGGTCATGACGAGTGCCAACGGCAGTGCGTAAGGGTTCACGATCGTGGCGCCCACGCAGAGCACCACCACTGGCGCTGATACATTTGCGACCTCCAGCCGAACCCGCCGGCGCACAGGCGCGACCAAAAAGACCCCGTCATCGACAGCCCAGTCGTGAACTCGCATCACCACCTCCCAAGTTCGCTGAGGACCGGTTGAAGTCCCTCGGTAGCAACACCAGAGCTGAGTGCGGCGGTCCCTGCTGCCCACGTGGCTCCGTCGACTCTCGACAAGGCCCGAGTCAAGCTCGGCCGTGAAAGCTGTCGGGCCGTTGCGACCGATGAGCCGCCGATTGCCGCCGCGCTTCCCGCGAAGACACCGCCGATCGCTACGACTCCGAGGCCGACGGCGGCAGCAAGCCCTGCAGCAAGCCCGGTTGTCACGATGTCCTCCTTGAACCCGACATCAACAGCATCAACACAGTACGACAGATCGATCGCTTTCGTGAGACCCGCGCCAATCGCTGTGCCAAAAATCGCACCTCCGACTCCACCAAACGCAGCCCCTCAGTGTCGCGGTCTGTGTCGCCGTGGCCTCGTAGATGGCGCCCCCGGGCGTGTAGATGCCCACGAACTCCGAGTATCGCGCGATGTAGCCCAGGGCGGGGTGGGGCGCCGACTTCTGCCGAACCGTCGTGCCGTCGGGCAGTCGCCGCTCGACGAAACCGTCCGGCAGCCGCTCGGTCCGCGAGCGGGCGTTGCCCGTCGTCTCCGACGATACCGATGCACCCACGAGCGCCTCGCGATAGTCGGTCTGGCGGCCCTCGGCGCTCGAGTAGGTCACGCTGCGCTCGGTCCCTTCAACGACCCGGTCCAGCGTCGCCTCTTCGTCACGCGTCAGGCGGCCGATCTCGTCGTCCGCGAACGTCCACTCGTGGGCGGTCGGCGAGGCCATCGCGTCGAGCAGTCCGCCCGGTGCGTAGGCGCAGGTCCATGTGTCCGCCATTGGAGTCGTGATCGAGCCGATAAAGCCTTCGTTGTTCGTCCCGATCGTCCACGTGACGCCCTCAGGGCCGACGATCGCTTCGACCGCGCCAGCGCTGTTTCGGCGGACATGGGTGCGGTCGCCCTCGGCGTCAATGACCGCGGTCAGTCGAGCCGCGTCGTCGTACTCGAACGTCCAGATGGCCGGGAAGCGTGAGCAGCTGACCTGAGGCCCGCATAACTGTCTTCCGCTGTGCCTCATCTCTGACGCTGGACCGTTGATCGGAGATCGTGGGCGTCTGCGGTGGTGCGTTCGGGCGAAAGCGACGATCCCTCGCTCGTCTCTTTCTCGACCGATTCGTCGTCAGAAATACTGAGGTCGACCAACACCGCCTTGTCTCGCCAGAGCGCCACGCTGACGCTCTCGAGCATGCAGAACAGGAGAAGTCCGAGCACCAAGCCTCCGCGCCAGTTCGGCGAGGTCGAGACAAGCGCGAGCGCAACGGACAGGCTCGCCATTGAATAACAGGCCCGCATCAAAGTTCGCCCCAGCAAATCAGCCCGATATCGACACCAGCGCCAAGCCATCCCGGCTGGAAAATCGGATTCTACGACCGTGTGGACCTGACTTCCCCTCAGTTCCTCTGCAAGCGCGCGAGCGCGGTTGGGCTCAAGCGCCTTTGCAAGAAGAATCGGCGAATCGCGGTCGAGCAGTTGCGACGAACCCGGTGTGAATTCGAAGCCGTGCGCGCGGGCAGCCGCGTCGATGGAGTCCCAAACGTACTCCGGCAACGGCGGCCATGTCGCAAGGCCACCCGGCTTTCGATATGGGATGAGGAGCCGGACTTTTCGCACTAGTTCACTCGTCGGCCGATGGTGTTCTTGTCAAAGTTCAAGAAGAGCTCCTCAATGATGAAGAGCCCCGAGGACAGCGCCAAATCTGCGAAACCGCCCAATGCGGCGCGAACGGTCTCGTGTTCTGCTGCGCCTCCCACGACTCGACCCCCTACGCAGGCGAGCGCAGCGCCCCATCCGGCGGCGGCCAATACGTCCGTAACGGGGTCGGTCGAAGTCGTCCGCCCGGTGAGAATGTCCAACGCTTTCCCAATCCCAGCTCCCGCCGCGCCACCCGCGGCGATAGAAAGGTATACGATCTGCGTGAACTCGGAGACTCCAGCGCCGACAAACCCCGCTACCCCGCCCACCACTGCGGCGCGCTCATGGTCGGTGCCCCCTGCCATTTCCTCCAAGGACGCGCCGCCAACGGCTCCGAAGAAGGCCGAGCCGAGTCGGCTCAGGAATCCGCCGACCAGGACTTTCCTGGCGGCGTTCCCGAACAGGCCTGTCGGGTCGATGTGGTCCTGCGGCGAGTTGTTGACATAGACGAACAGGTTCGCTTGTCCTCCGCCAAACCCGATCGGGTCGCGCGCGGTCCAGCGGCCGACGCTCGGGTCGTAGTCGCGAACACCAAAGCGCACGAGGCCGGTGTCGGAGTCGTACAAGCCGCCCGCGAATCCGAACGGCTGGAAGCCGGGGCTAGAGTCCGACAGCACCTGGCCGAAGGCGTCGTACTCGATGCGCTGCGCGATTGAGCCGTCGGACGTGTCGGCGACGTAGCGGACGGAGCCGAGATGATCGGTGACGAACGCGTACGTTGCGCCGCCCTGGATCATGAAATCCGGTACATGCGCACGCGACGCATACACGAAGCGGGAACGGACGGTGCCGTCGGCGGCGAGCTCGGCGATCGGGTTGAGCTGGTCCTGGTACAGGAACCCTTGGACCAGGGTGCCGTCGACGCGTTTGCCGACGCGGCGATGAAACGCGTCGTGCTCGTACGACACGACCGTCGTGCCGTCGTCCACCGCGCGGAGCTGACCGTGCGTGCCGTAGTCGTACGTGGTCGTCAGGCCCCCGTCCGTGACCGACGTGAGCTGCCCCGCGGAGTAGGAGAACGTGCGGGAGCCGTAGGTGAGCAGCTCGTCTTCGGCGTTGTGCGTGGCCTCGGTGACGCCACGTCCGGAGAGTCGGTTGCCGTTCGCGTCGTAGGTGTACGCCTCGCTCACGGCACCGTCGACACGGACTTCGACGAGCTGTCCCAGCAGGTCGTACGTGTAGTCCAGCGTGCGGGCCGTGCCCTGGTCGGTCTCGACAATCTGGATCACGCGCCCGAGGTCGTCGTAGGTGTAGTCGAGGTCCAGCGGTGGTGACGTGAGCGACGTAAGCTGGCCGTACTCGTCGTAGGCGTACCCGAAGTCGACGCTACCGAGCTGGCGCGTCGCGATCCGGAACGTCCCGGGCTCGTACTGGATCGACTCGTCGCCCGCGGCGGTGACCGCGCCATCCTTATCGGATTCGCAGGTCGCTTGTGCCAGCGGCTTCAGCGACTCACCGTAGGTTCGAAGAGTCTGGCGCCCGCGGAGTGGCCTGCTCTGAAAGACGCCGACTTCTCTGGTCTCGCCACATGACGCCTTCATCTGTGCGCGGCCGCAATCTCGGTCCAGCTCCACGCTTGGACGGGTACTCCGAGCGCCTCCGCAATCGCGGCGGCGAGGCTCTCGGTTCGTTGAGGAGACATGTGGGCGTCGACGACTACCACCGCTGGCCGTTCTCTAAACCGAAGTGCAATGCGGGTGGTTGCCGGCGATTGGTAGTAGCCGACCTCGCAAATGTCCGGCGCTGGGCATTCGCCCCGAGGAACCCATGCACCAGCCTGTCTCCAAGTCGCCGACTCAAACTTGAGCTGGGCGTCGCGGACTGTCAGTCGAAACCGTCGATGTTTGCTGGAGACGTACGTCAGAAGAACGAGCGGCAGGGTCATGGCGAGTCCGAGCGGCAGCGCATACGGGTTCACGATCGTTGCGGCCACGCAGAGCGCGCCCGCGAGAGTCGCTGCAGCTCCGGTCTCAAGGCGGACTCGCCGTCTCACGGGTGCGACCACAAAGACACCACCATCGACAGCCCAGTCGTGGACACCCATCACCACGCCCCCAGATCGCCGATGATTCCCTCAAGTGTTCCGGCGGTAGCTCCAGAACTGACCGCGGCGATCCCTGCGTCCCACACCTGGGGTTCGACTCCGGCCAAGGTTCGAGTCAAGCTCGGCCGTGCGAGCTGTTGGGCCGTCGCGACGGACGACCCGCCAATGGCGACTCCGCCGATGAAGACACCAGCGACAGTTGCGACGGCGACTCCGGCTGCAGCCGCAAAGCCCGCAGCGAACCCCGATGTGACCACATCTTCCCCAAAACTGGTGTTAAGCGCGTCCACGCAGTATGTCAGATCGATCGCCTTTGTGAGCCCGGCGCCCACGGCGGTGCCTGCAATCGCACCGAGCGGAGCGAGAGGCCCAGCGGCCACAGCCCCTGCTCCGGCCAGCAGCCCGCCTAGCCCGCCCGAGAAGGCCGCGCGTGCCACATCCGCATGCGACTGGCCCCGGGCCTCATATGCGTTAAAAAAGGCGCCGAACCCGCCTGGGACGAGGAGGACCAGGTGCGGGATGTTACCGGAGGGGTCGATGAGCGCCTGTGGGCTGTTCGATGCGTAGACGAAAAAGTTCGTTTGTCCCCCTGCGAACGCAATCGGGTCTCGTGCCGTCCAGCGGCCGACGCTGGGGTCGTAGTCGCGAACACCAAACCGCACGAGACCGGTGTCGGGATCGTAGAGCCCGCCGGCGAATCCGAAGGGCTGGAAGCCGGGGTTGGAGTCGCTGAGCACCTGGCCGAAAGCGTCGTACTCGAGGCGCTGCGCGATCGAGCCGTCGGACGCGTCGACGACATAGCGAACGGAGCCGAGATGGTCGGTGACGAACGCGTACGTTGTACCGCCCTGGATCATGAAGTCTGGAACGTGTGCGCGGGAGGCATACACGAAGCGGGAACGGACGGTGCCGTCGGCGGCGAGCTCGGCGATCGGGTTGAGTTGGTCCTGGTACAGAAACCCTTGGACCAGCGTGCCGTCGACGCGTTTGCCGACGCGGCGATGAAACGCGTCGTGCTCGTACGACACGATCGTTGTGCCGTCGTCCACCGCGCGGAGCTGACCGTGCGTGCCGTAGTCGTACGTGATCGTCAGGGCGCCGTCCGTGACCGACGTGAGCTGGCCCGCGGAGTAGGTGAACGTGCGGGAGCCGTAGGTGAGCAGCTCGTCTTCGGCGTTGTGGGTGGCCTCGGTGACGCCAGGTCCGGAGAGTCGATTGCCGTTCGCGTCGTAGGTGTACGCCTCGGTCACGGCACCGTCGACACGGACTTCGACGAGCTGTCCCAGCAGGTCGTACGTGTAGTCCAGCGTGCGGGCCGTGCCCTGGTCGGTCTCGACAATCTGGATCACGCGCCCGAGGTCGTCGTAGGCGTAGTCGAGGTCCAGCGGTGGTGACGTGAGCGACGTGAGCTGGCCGTACTCGTCGTACGCGTACCCGAAGTCGACGCTACCGAGCTGGCGCGTCGCGATTCGGAACGTCCCGGGCTCGTACTGGATCGACTCGTCGCCTGCCGCCGTGACGGCGCCGTCCTCATCGTATGCGTACCTCACATCCACGCCGTTCACCCCGATCGCCTCGAGCCGAAAGTCCTCGCCGTACCGCCACGACACATCGCCGCTGACGGCGCCGGTCCAAGCGACGCCCGTGACGAGACCGCCATCATACGCGAAATCGAGGTCGACGCCCGAATCTGACTGCGCGGCGAGCAGCTGGTCCGTGCTGTCGAGCATGCCGGGGACGCCGTCGTCGTAGGCGAGGGTCAGGGTTTCTGCGGGTGTGCCGACCGACGCGATGCGGCCGTTGGCGTCGTACACGAACGTCGTGGCGCGGCCCGCGGGGTCTGTTACGCGGTCGAGCTGGAAGTCGCCGTTGTAGCCAAACGCGTAGCTCGACGAAGGCCCGTCGAAGGACAGCGGTTGGCCGCGCTCGTTGTAGCTCATCGTGTAGGCGTCGCGCTGCGGCGGTGCCAGCGACGCGACGTTGTCCATGCCGTCCCACGCGACAGCCACGGTCGAGGCGTCGGGGCGCGTCCCGCGCGTGACGCGGCCCGCAGCGTCGCGGGACACCTGAACCGACCCGTCGGGTGTCGCGATCTCGGCCAGGAATCCGTTGCCGTCGTATGACATCGACAACTCGCGCTCCGCCTGCCGGAACCGCGTCGGGCGCCCGGATGCGTCGTACATCACACTCACTGTCGCCTCGCCGGCTCGCTCGAGCTCCACGACGCGGCCGAGCTCGTCGACGACCGCAGACGCGCCCCGTCCGCCACCCGTCATGGTCGTAAACGTCCGGCTCGGACCGTC
The DNA here is from genome assembly GCA_041601915.1 of Bradymonadaceae bacterium. GTDB lineage: Bacteria > Myxococcota_A > Bradymonadia > Bradymonadales > Bradymonadaceae > JBFIHF01. The sequence continues at coordinate 1,282 of JBFIHF010000319.1, read as the reverse complement.
CCACCTCGAGGTCTGTGTGCTGAGCGCGGTTTGCACGACCTCCTCCCATTGCGCGAGGCCGAACAGCTCGTCGCCCACCAGTGTCGCGGTCTGCGTCGCCGTGGCCTCGTAGGTGGCGCCCCCGGGCGTGTAGATGCCGACGAACTCCGAGTATCGCGCGATGTAGCCCAGGGCAGGGTGGGGCGCCGACTTCTGCCGAACCGTCGTGCCGTCGGGCAGTCGCCGCTCGACGAAACCGTCCGGCATGCGCTCGGTCCGCGCGCGGGCGTTGCCCGTCGTCTCCGACGACACCGATGCACCCACGAGCGCCTCGCGATAGTCGGTCTGGCGGCCCTCGGCGCTCGAGTATGTCACGCTGCGCTCGGTCCCTTCGACGACCCGGTCCAGCGTCGCCTCCTGGTCGCGCGTCAGGCGGCCGATCTCGTCGTACGCGAAGGTCCACTGGTGCGCGGTCGGCGAGGTCATCGCGGTGAGCAGTCCACCGGGGGCGTAGCCGTAGGTCCACACGTCGCCCATTGGACTCGTGATCGAGTCGATGAAGCCATCGCTGCCGAGGCCGATCGCCCACGTGACGCCGTCCGGACCGACGATCGCCTCCAGCCCACTAGCACCATTCCGGCGGACCTGCGTGCGGTCGCCCTCCGCATCAATGACCGCGGTCAGTCGCGATGCCTCGTCGTACTCGAATGTCCAGATAACCGCGCCGGTCCACGCGTCGCGCGTCTTGTCGTGACGGCCATCGGCGAAGAACTCGTACACCTCGTCGCCGCCGGGGCTCGGGATCTGATACGGCTTCCCGGTCCACGTGGGCAAGAGCTCCCGCATCTTCACGAGTTGGTACCAGTTGGAGAACACCACCTCGCCGCGCGGCGTGATTGCGAACGCCCCCTGGCCGAACAGCTGGCTGGAGGCCGGTGTGTTGTCCGCGACGCTCACTTCGGCCGACCCCGGGCCCTGATCCGCGGCGACCGGCGAGCCGGCGAACGCCACGAGCTGCCCGTCCTGCACGCGGAGCACGGCAACACCGCGCCAGTCGTCGCTAGACGGGGCGATATACACGTCGTCCGTGAACGGGTGCAGTTCGAGGTCGACGATGTCCTCGATCTCGAAGTCGCCGACGGACTCGACGACCCCGTCGGTCCGGATGCGCCGCACGACATCGTGCCCGGTGGTTGCGTCCGTGGGCGCGATCGTCTCGGCGAAGATGATCGTGTCGTCCGACGCGACCCGCAGGTGCTTGATGACCGCGAAGTCCACGGTCGTGGCGAGCTCCCCGTCGCCG
>JBFIHF010000318.1:0-7656 GCA_041601915.1 Bradymonadaceae bacterium | reverse complement strand
GTGGGGCTGGAGAGCACGAAATCGAGGCGACACATCTCCGCAAACGAGTTGTACGAAGCACCGCCCAGAAAGTGGACGTCGCTGCTTCCTTCTTCAGCCGTCGATGTCCATTCCGCGATGTTGCCGCAGCCATCCATCAGTCCGTACGGCGAACGGTCGATCGCGAAAGAGCCCACGGGTTCGGGCATCGAGCGGCCGCGGCGACTGGCCCGCATCGCGCAGAAGCTCGCGTCGAAATGATTGCCCCATGAGTAGATGCGCCCGTCGACACCACGAGCCGCCTTCTCCCACTCCGCGATCGTCGGCAGGCGGAAGGGATGGTTCTCGGATTCAGCGCGCCACGCCGCGTAGCGCTCCGCATCGTGGTAATTGACCAAGATCATGGGCCAATCATCGGCCCACGCGTCGCCCTCGGCGTCGTCGGACGGCGCAAAAAATTGGCCCGATTCGTCACGCTTGAAGTAGACATGCTCGCCGTCGGCTGGGGCGTGCGAAAGCGCGGTCTCCTCATCGCCCGAAGCGACCAGTGCGTTGAGGAACGTGAGGTACTCGCGCACCGTGACCGGGAACTCGGCGATCGCGAAGTCCGCGACGTGCACGCGTCGCACCTCGCGACCCGCTGTGATTTTCCCCGAAATGAACTCGCCGCCTGGCACGACGAGGAAATGTGAGGGGATCTGGTCAACCTCGTACAGGTTGACCGATACGTGTTGGTGCGAGCCACGGTCGACCAAGATCGGGACGCTGGTGCTCACGCGCCCAGGGTGATTGAACTCGAGCACATAGGAGCCGTGTTCGACTTGAAGCCCCGCGATCGGGGTGGGTCCGACATCGGCGACTCGCCACTCCACGAGGCGTCGGTCTACTTGTTGAAACCGGTACACCACCGCGGAGGCGTTGGCGGGGTGCGTGGTGACATCGACCGTCGCCGAGCCTTCGAGGAGCTCGTCGTAGAGTTCACCGTACTGGCGCACGAGTCCCTCGAAGTACGCCGCTTGCGCGATCCTTCCGGTCGATTCGCACTCGCGAAATCGCTGCCAGTACAGATCGGCGAGGGCCCCGCGCGCTTCGGGCATCTCCGGGATGTGTACAAGCGCCTGTCCGTAGATGCGCACGACTTCGCCAAATCGCCGCTCAATCTCGACCTCGAGGTCTTCGGCCTGCTGCTCCAATGCCCAGAGCTCGCGTTTTTCGTCGGCGCTGGCCCACGATTCGACACGGCTCCGCTCCAGAAAAAGCATGGAGACGACGTGGGCGTACTGGCTTCGGACTTCGTCGTAGACGGCACGCACCTGTGTCGCATGGCTCATCGCCTCGTCCGCCATCGCAATGCGGCGGTCTCGTTCCTTGACACCTTCGAGGAACAGCTCGAGTTCGTCGGCAAACTCTTGGGCCGAGGCGTAGCGACGGGCGGGAAGCTTTTCGAGCGCCCGCAGGCAGACCTCTTCGAGCTCGGAGGGGATGTTGCGATCCGGGGCCCGCTCGGTGGGCCGCTCGGGCACGTCGTGCACAACCTGAAAGAGGATCGCGAGCAGATGGTCGGCGGTGAACATCGGCTGCAGGGTTAGAATCTCGTAGAGGATCGCGCCGAGCGCATAGACGTCGCTCTGCTCGTCGACGGCGTCGTTGTCGCCACGCGCTTGCTCGGGCGCCATGTACGACGGGGTGCCGATGAGCTGACCGATGGCGACCCGTCCGGTGTCGGCGAGCCCGATATCGCTGGACACGATCTTGGCGACCCCCCAGTCGATCACGTAGACCTCGCCGTACTTACCGACGAGGATGTTCTCGGGCTTGAGATCGCGATGGACGACCCCGAGCCCGTGCGCGAACTCGATCGCCAGCGAGACCTGCCGCAAGATCGAGACGAAGAACGTCAGCGAGTGCGCTCCTTCGCCGCGCCGCATCTCGGCAATCAGCTGGTCGAGGCTCTTTTCTTGAACCACGCGCATCGTGTAGAACGGCTCGCCGTCCTTCAGCGCGCGCAGGTCGTACACCGGGACGATCGACGGGTGCTCGAGCAGCCCCGTGACCTGGGCCTCGATTAGTAGCCGGTCACGCCCCTTGGGGGTCTGGGCGTCCTCGATCAGCGTCTTCAGCGCGACCCGACGCTGCAGAATCCGGTCTCGGGCGAGGAAGACGCGCCCCATGCCGCCACGCCCCAACTCGCCTTGCATCTCGTAGCGGGCCTCGTGCGTGAGGTCGAGGTCGGTCGACGTGAACTCGAGGGTGGTCGGCGCATCCTCGCGATCGAGCGGCTCGGGGGGCTGCCGGTCCTCGTGGACGGACTGGTACAACGCGTCGAGCACGATCGTGTGGCCACGCTCGAGCTCTGCTTGCAGCGTCTCCGCCCCTGCACCGAGTCCGCTCTCCAACTCGGCGAGTTCCCCATTGCTGAGCACCCCGTTGAGCAGCAGAACGTCGGCGACATCGCGCCCCGTGCGGCCTGCTTCTTCGACGCATCGAAGCAGGTCGCCGAGCGATATCAGCCCGCGCGCGATCGCGAGTTGCCCAAGTCTGGTGTCGAAGTCGACCATACGGCTGGATCTTAGCCCGGACGGCGGTGCTTGTGAACCTCAGAGCACGCGGGTCGATGGGCGCACGAGGTTTCCGCGACCCTACTTGAAAAATTGCTGCAGGATGTTGGTGACACCGCCACCGCCGCCACCGCCACCTTTGAGCATCCGCGACAGGTCCGGCTGGCCGCTGTCGCCGTCGCCGTCCATCTCGCGGGCGCGGCTACGGCGCTGATCGCGCTGCTGATTGCGCGTCTCGACGTCGCGAATCTTCGCCTCGCCGGCCAGGATCAGCGAGGTGTTCAACATGTGCTCCGCGATTCCCGCCGCGTCATAACAGTTCTTCGCGATCAGTTTCAGCTCCTCGGTGCCGACGGCATAGGCGGTCACCCGGGCATCGACGGGCTCGAGCGCGTTGATCACGTAGTAACTGCCCTGCGACGTCGGGTCCTGCATCGAGTCCAGAATGAGCGCGCAGCGGCCCGCGGCCGGGATGTCACCCGGATCGTGCGCGATTTGAATCCCCTTCGTCCAATCCACCCACAAGAACGTGGTGTCGGTGCTCGTGAGATCGAAGACCTTGGAGGCCATCTCGGCGGAGTTCCCGTGGCCGCGCGACTCCCATGGCATCCGGATATCGAGAATCTTGATCAGGCCCGCCGACAGCGTGAACAGCAGTACGACGAGCCCCAGCGTGAAGCCGATGACTCCGCCACTGCGCCGACGCTGGGGCGGCGGCGCCGTCTCCTGATACTGATGCTGGTGCGGATCGTACATGCCATCGGAATGCAGGTGCGGCTGCGCCTGCTGGATGTGCGGCTGAATCATCGTGATCGGCTGATGATGTTCGCCGAGGAGATCTTCGGGGCGCTGTCCCTCGATGAGGGTCGGCGGTCGGTGGGGATCGTAGCCTTGCGACGCGTACGGGTCGGGCGCATATCCCTGCGACTGCGAGTAGCCCTGCGAGCCGCCATAGCCCTGCGACTGCGGATAGCCGTTTGACGGCGCGTAGCCTTGCGACTGCGGGTAACCCTCCGAGCCTGAATAGCCCGCGGACTGGCCGTAGCCTTGCGGTGGCGCGTATTGGCCGGGCGCGTACCCTGGCGCAGCTCCCTGCGCGCTGCGATGGCCGGGCAGGGCCTCGCGGGTCGAGTCGCCGGTGATCGGTGCCGAGACCTGCTGCGACGAGTACGGGCTGTCGAGCGTGGATTCCGGCAGGTGCGCGAGCACCTCCGAAGCCGACTGATAGCGTTGCGTCGGATTCTTTCGAATCATCCGCGTGATGATGCTGCGGGTGGGTTCCGGCACCCCGTACGGAACTTCGAACTCCGCGGGGTCGACCATCTGAGTCGCGATCTCCATCGCCGAGCCGGCGCGGTTGGCGGCGTGCCCGACGACCATCTCGAAGAACACGAGGCCGAGGCCGAACAGGTCCGACGCCGGCGACATCTGTTCCAGCCGGTACGCTTCCGGTGAGACGTAGGCCGCGGTCCCCATGACGAGCCCCGATGCCGTCAGCGGCACTTCGCCGTTCGGCAAGGTACTCTTGGCGAGGCCGAAGTCGACGAGCTTGGCGCGATACTGCTCATCGCCGTAGTCGTGCACGATGATGTTTTCGGGCTTCAGATCGCGATGCAAGATCCCGGCGGCGTGGGCTTCGCGCAGCGATTGCAACACCTGGCGAATGATGCGCGTGGCGATGTCCGCGCGCAGCGGGCCGCGCTTGAGCAGGTCGTTGAGCGGTGTTCCGTTGACGAATTCGAAGACCATGTACAGCAGCCCGTCCGGCGTTTCGCCGTGATCGAACAGCGTGACGGTATGCGGATCTTGCAAGTTGGCGACCGTCGCCGCTTCGCGACGAAAGCGTTCGCGCTTCTCGTGGGAGTAGCCGCCGTTGGCCATGTCGGGACGCAGCACTTTCACCGCGACGCGCCGGCCGACTTCGTGGTCCTGGGCCTCGAACACCCGTCCGTAGCCGCCGTCGCCGAGCACGGGGCCGATGACGTAGCGGGACGCGAAAATACTGCCTGGTCCGAGCTCCGTGTTCATCGATCTCCCTTGGTTCCGGTCGCGACGAGGTCGCGATACTCGCGCAGCACCCGAATGACGTTATCGACGTCGGGATGGTGTTTCCCCTGCGGGGGGAACACGCGCACGAGCTTGTTTTCGAACACGACCGCACCCACCGGCGCATTGGTCTGTTCGAACATTTGCTGCGCCACGGAACGGGTTTTCGTGGTCACGACGCGGATCTCCATGGAGGTCGGTCCTCGCGTAATACGATACCCCTGTTCGTGGACGTTCGCGAGTGCATGGGAATCGCCGGCGCGACGATACTGCCATCCAGCGCCCCCAAGTGCCCGCAGAATGCCCTCCGTCGAGTATTTGTGCTCGACGGGGATTTCGGGTTCGCGCAGCGATTTCTCGAACGCTTCGAGGTGCATCGGCTCCACTTTGGTCAGATCCTTCACGTTGATCGGCGGGGGCGGTGGCTCTTGGGTGATCACGGCCAGAACCACGAATCCGGCGAGAATCAATCCCGCGATGGCCGCAAACTTGGGCCAGTTGATCTGCGGCGCGTCGTGGTGCCGGTCCTGATGCTCCGGTCGACCCCGCGGCACGGGGCGTTCGCCGCGCGGACCCTCCGGCTTTCGCTCTTGGATGACCTCCAGCTCGATCTTCGCTTCTTTGAATTTGGGGACGGTGCTGAGGCCGCCGCGTTGCCCGCGTCGGTCGTCGCGCTTCTGGACCGGGGCCACGGGTTTCAGGAACTCGGGCTCGAAGTCCTCGTCCAGATTCGGGTCGAACGTCATCCGATCCCCGCTGCCCAGCGACCCCACTAACCCCTGACCGCCCATCTCGGTCGGCGGCTCGGCTTTCGCGGCTCGCGGCGGGGCGGCGGGGGCCGGGGCGGCGGCGGCGGCCTTTGCCTTGGCCTCCGCGGCGTACTCCATCGCGGGCTGCCATCGCTCCTCGGTCGTCGGTGACGGCGCGAACTTGCTCTGCGTCCCGTCGAGCCACCCGTCGAGATCGTCGGCCATCTCCCCGGCGGAGAGGTACCGTCGCGCGGCGTCCTTTTCGAGCGCGCCGTACACAATCTGTGCGAGACCCGCCGGGACTCCCGCCGCCTCCGTAAAGCGCCACGGCGTGGGCGCCAGATGGGTCTTGAGGCACTCCCCGAAGGTATCGGCCTCCACTGCGCCGAGGCCCGTGAGCATCTCCCAGATCACGAGCCCCAGCATGTAGATGTCGGTCGAGGGCGTCAGCGGCTCGCCCAGGAACTGCTCCGGCGCGGCATACTGCGGGGTACCGACGAACGTCCCGAGCTTCGTGGCCTTCATCGCTTCGAACTGGGGGTTCGCCCCCTCCCCCAGATCGACGACCGTGGCGATGCCGAAGTCGAGCACCTTGACCGTCTCGTCGCCCATGAAGTCCTGGGCCAGCATGATGTTGCCCGGTTTCAGATCGCGATGAAGGAAGCCGAGGTGGTGGGCTTCGGACAGGCTGCGCAGGCAGTCGCGGGCGATCGTCGCCGCGCGGCGCGGATCGAACCGACCCTGACGCCGCACCGCGGCGTGCAGATTGGTCCCGTTCACGAGCTCCATCACGATGTACCAACGGCCCAGGTCGTCGATGCCGAAGTCGAAGACGGTGATGGTGTTCGGGTGCTTGAGCTGACTGCTCATCTTGGCTTCGCGCCCGAACCGCGCTTTCAGATCCGCGGCGGTCGTCCCGCCCGCCGACGCGACGGCGCCCTCGAGGTCGAGCAACTTGATCGCGACTTCGCGCTCCATGTCGATGTGCGTCGCCTGAAGCACCCGACTAAAACCGCCCGAGCCGAGCAGTTTTCCGAGCCGGTACTTCCCCGCGATCAGGTCGCCCGGCCGATCGTTGAACCGCAGACTCGACGGGGTCGGCGGTGCCACCGCCGCCGGTGTCGCGACGGTGTCAGGCACCGTCAGCGCCTGCACATCGGCGAACATCGCGTTGGCGTCGGCGTAGCGCTGCTCAGGCTGTTTCCGCAACGCCCGCTGAATCACATCGCGCAGGGGCCCGCCAATTGGGACGTCGGCAGGAAGCGCCCACTCCTGCTCCCCCATGTGCGCCTCTGCACACAGCGCGATCACGGTGGAACCGACCGTGGCCTTCCCCGTGACCATCTCCCAGAGCAGCAGGCCCATCGCGTAGACATCGGAGCCGGCGTTTGCCGTCCCCATGAACTGCTCGGGCGCCGCGTACTGCGGGGTCCCTACAAACATCCCCGCGACCGTCACGGACAGATTTCGAGCATCGGCGAGGCTATCGTCGCGAAACGCCGTCGCGACGCCGAAGTCGAGCAGCTTGATCTGCTCCTCGCCGGCGAGGTCTGGCACCAGCATCACGTTCGACGGCTTGAGATCACGGTGCACGAGGCCCAGGTCGTGAGCGCGGCCGAGGGCGGCGAGCATCTGCTGGCCGAGCCGAATCGTTGTCGGTTCGTCGAACGCGCCGTCACCGCGAACAGCGTCATAGAGCGTGCGCCCGCGCAGCAACTCCATCACCAGGAAGGTGTGCCCCTCGTGCTGACCGTAGTCGAGGACCTGCACGGCGTTCGGGTGTTCGAGCTTACCGAGAATCTTCGCTTCTCGAAGAAAACGTGCGCGCACGTCGTTCGCGCGCGCCTTCATCCCCTCCGGAATCTGCAGAACCTTGACCGCGACCGCGCGGCCGATATCGAGGTGTTCAGCCCGGTACACCGAACCGAACGCACCCGAGCCGATTACTCCATCGAGCCGGTACTTTCCTGCGAGGACCGAAGCCAAATCTCTGAGCCGTGGAGGTGGGGCGAGTCGGCATGAAGGATACCGCGCAGCCGACTCAGTGTCACGTCATCTCGCGGAGTTGAAGCGCCGGCGGTCTGCGCTCAGATCGCGTCGGCGCACGCGGCTCGCTCGAACTCGCTGGCGAGGAACTCGCGGTCGTCGCCGGCGGTGGCGTCGATTCGCTCCGCGATATCCCGGCACCACTGCTCGTGATGCGGCGGCAGCGCCTCAAAGGTGCACATCTGGTACGGCATCCACCCTTCGTTGCCCCCGAGCCACCCGAGGTCGTGGCAGGGGTCGAACTCCTCGGTGCACTGACGAAACCGCCAGTACGCCTC
>JBFIHF010000317.1:0-7683 GCA_041601915.1 Bradymonadaceae bacterium | reverse complement strand
GCCAGGGGCCGCGTCTCGTGGCCTCCTGATTCGCTCCGCGGGACCCCGGCACCGCCGGCTCCCGCTCGCGCTGCGGCGCGCGGCGCCGGTGGCGCCGTTGCGCCTGGCACGCCGCCCTGGCGGACCTGGGGCGCCGTGCCCGGCATCTTCGGGGATCGTCCGAGTTACCTGACAGGGATCGGCTTCCGGATACCGGCTTCGGCATCCGGCCACCGGCTCGTTCTTCGTTCTCGTTCTTCGCTCTCGTTTGTCGCCACCGCTCGTCGCGATCGCTCAACGCCAACGCTCTCCGATGTGCCGCACTGTGCCGGGCTCTCCGAGGCCTCGGCAGCGCGCCAGCCGCCGCACCGCGTGTTCCCAATGAAGGCCAGAAATCCGCCAAAAACTTGTTTCGAACGAACGCCGCGCAACACCGTCCGTAAGCAGCAGGAAGTGGCCGCATTACCGCTAGCAGTGGGACGAATCGTATAAACAGAAAAACGGATGCAAACAGGAATTGACACACCCATTGTGCCACTACGGGCGTCAGCCGCGATTCACCACGATCCGGGGCGCCTCGGCGGCGGTCCCATGGTGCGCATCAGATCGACCGGCGCACCCGCGCCGCGCAAGGCGTCGAGCGGGTTTCCGAGCACGCTGGGGTCCAGCTCGCGCACGTTTTCGATGTCGATCTTCACCGGGTCGTGCGTGTCGGCGGGGATGTACCAGAGCCGGCCGGTGAGCGACGCGCCCGAGGAATCGGCGCTGAACTTGATGTCCGCGACGGTGTCGGCGCTCGTATCGATGGTCCCCGTCGCGTCGTGTACGACAACTTGCCGGGGGTGGTTCAGCGCGCCCTTGAGGCCCCAAAGGTGCATCTTCACGCCGGGCTCGTCGCCCGATGCGGTGAGATCGATGCGCCCGGTGAGCCGACCGAGGATCGCGGTGCTCCCGTCGGCCTTCGTTGCCACGGCGTACAAGCCGACGATCTCGAGGTCATCGATCACGAGGTCCATCGAGCGCGGCTCGAACGCCGTGCGCCGCGCGGGGCGCTTCGGCAGGTTGGGTCGCCCCGTCCGGATGTCGCAGTGAACCTGGGCGGCGCTGATCGTGGCCGTTGGCACCCGAAGCTCGCTCCGCAGCAACCGCCAGAGATCGACATCCGCGGTCACTTCGCCGACCTGGAGCAGATCCGTGCCGTCCGCATTGACGATGCGGAGGTTCTCCGCGGTGCCGCGCAAGACGCCGAAGGGGGAGAACATTTCAAAGTCGCCGAGGCGGTCCATGACGATGGCACTCGAGGGCGACGTCAGTGCGTCCTGCACGAACAGTCGTGCACGCTCCTCCGCCCAACGTGTCTTCAGCAGCACCGCGCCGGTCGCGGCGGTCAGCACCACGGAGGCCAGCAACACCGCAGCCACGCGTTTTGTCGTTTGCTTCATCTGCTCCAGTGTACCGACAGTTCCGCACCGTGACACTATCGCGGCCCCACGATAGGCTCGTCGCCATGAGCGACGAGCGATTCGAGGCCTGGTTCACCGATCTGTCGCGCGGCGAGTCGCCCGATCTCAAGCCGTGGGAGCGGGTGAACCTGCTCGAGTACCTGGCGGCTCGGCCCGGTGATGCGGCCGATGTCGCGGAACGGCTCCTCGTCGGCCCGATCCCAAGCCTGCGCTTGAACGATCTGCTCAGCATTGCCACCGCACACCGCAATGAGAAGGTGGCGCTGCGCGTCCTTCGCGCGGGTGCCGAAGTACAGCCGATCTTGCCGGCTTGTGAAGCCGGACTCGCGGAGCTCGTCGCTGCCTTGATCGAGCGCGGAGCACGCATCAACCGTCGGTTCCTTCGCGACCGTGCGCCGCTTCATGCCGCCGCCGCGTCGGTCGGCGCCGAAGCCACGGTGCGCGTGCTGATCGACGCCTGCTGCGACCTCACCGCCCGCACCGACGACGGCCAGTTTGCCTGGGACCTCGCCGGGGAGCCGCTCGCCTCCGAGTTGCGCGCGGCCGTGGGCCAGCACGGCCCGCAGTGGTTTCGTGAAGCGCAGCTCCACGACATCGATCACTACGCGTTTGTGCGCGATGGGGCGATGTTTGGGTTCAATCCCAACGACGTACAGACCCCGATCTGGACCGGCAACGAGGACGAGGGATTCGGCTGGCCGAACAGCGTCGCGCAGGCGCGGGAGTTGCTGCACGCGAACCGCGTCCTTTACGAAGAAGTCACATGGTTTCTACCGTTCCTCGGTCGAATCGAGGCGGGCGAGGACTTCAGCCTCGACGAGTTGGGCGCCCGCGTTCCACGCCGCCGTGAGCCTTCGTGGCGCTGACGATGCAGTAGCTGAAATTCGCGCGACACAGCCCCAGTAGCATCGTCAGCAGCGAGGCGAGCACGTTCGATCGCCGCCAGCCGTCGATCCGCTCGCGTCGCCAGAACGCGCGCCACAGAAACTGCGCCGTCACCAGCGGCACGTGGGCGACGGACGGGGCGACCCGCCAGCTCACGTCCTCGACGACGACCGCGTCGAATCCGGCCCGCCGCAGTTCGGCGACGAACGTCTCGAGGTGGGCGAGCTCTTCGATCGCCCAGTGGCGACACAGGGCACGGTACGCGACCCCCCGAAGTCCCCGCAGCTCCGTCCCGTCGTCGGTCCGGAAGCCATCGGCCACCACCAGCTTTGCCCCGGGTCGCAGCAGGCGCGCCGCCTCCCGCACCAGGCCCACCTTGCCCGGACCGGTCCCGTGACACGCCGACTCGAGGGCGTAGCAGCCGTTGGCGCAGCCGTTGGGCAGGCCCGTCCGAGAGTAGTCGACGCGGTGGACCTCCAGCCGGTGGTGATCGGCGTGGTCTTGGTTGACCGTCCGCGCACGCTCCACCTGCCAGTCGACGATCGTCACGCCGACGAACCAGGTGTCCGGGTACCGCGGAGCCGCCCAGCGCATCGTCGCCCCGACTCCGCAGCCGAGATCCACGACCATCGTGCGTTCCGCGTTCGAGACGTCGAGGCGCTGCAGGACGGCGCCGCTCATCTGCTCCAGCATTCGCTCTCGACGAAACAGGTCGAACGGCGAGCGCGCGAGCCCGAAATGCATGTTGAAGTTCGTGCTCCACGCCGCGTAGTCCGGTCCGGCGTCTTCGTAGTAGTCGAGGACATCCGAAGCGGCGCGTGCTGGGGACGGCGGCGATGCGAGATCGAACGCTTCCATGGCACTCATGATCACCTCCACAGGGTGACCCGAGCGGGTGCATTCGCCATGCCATACCGTTGACCCGCATGTCACGGTCGTCGGGCTTCATCGTCGCCCACGGCGCGGACGGCGCGCTGTCCACGTCGTGGACGGCGAAGCATCAAATGGCCCAATGGGCTTGTCAGGCGTGGGAGAGGAACAGCGGTGCCAGCAGCGCCGCCCAGACGAGGACGCCGACCAGCGATGCCGCGAATGCGCTCTTGGGGGCACGTCGGGTCGGAACGTCCGAGTCACACAACAAGGCCTCGCACGCCCCGGTCAGCAGCGTGAGAGTGATCAGCGCGAAGACGGTGAGCGCGAGGTTCATGGGGACTCCAACGTGGATGGGACGAAGCTAGGGCCGATCCGCGCCGTCGCCGCGACAAAATTCACCGCCCATCGTTCGGTTCAATCGAACGACCGCGCCGGGAGCCGTTCGGTGGGTACGTTCTCGCAGCCCTCAAACCGTTGTGCTATGACGTTCGCACTCGTTGTACGCGCGTTCTACAACAGGGGTACCGACCTTGGAAAATCACATCGGAAGCCATCTCTCGGGCGATAACCTCCCCTTCATCGAGGACCTCTACGCCGAGTATCTGCGTGAGCCAGGGTCCGTCGATTCGAGTTGGGTCCCCGTGTTTCAGGAATACTTCGGGTTCGAAGTCACCGGGCATAGCGGGCGCGCGGCCCCGCAGTTCACGCCGCGGAGCCTGTTCTCGCCCGCCCACATCGGCGGCGGTCTCGGCGGACATTCCGAGGCCGAATACGCCGATCTGGCGAGCCAGGGCTTTTCGGTGCGCACGCCGGAGCGGTCCACGAAGTTCGCGGCTCGCGTACGAGCCCTCGTGCGAGCCTACCGCCTGCACGGCCACCTGACCGCGAAGCTCGACCCGCTCGGTCGTCCGCACGCTGGAGAGCCACCGCCCGATCTTGATCCGGCGCGCTACGCGATCGGCGACGACGACATGCAGACACCCGTGCTCTGTGAAGCGCTCTTCGGCAACGAAGAGGTCACGATGGCGCGGGTGATGGAGAAGCTCAACGCGTTGTACTGCGGGCACATCGCGATCGAGTTCCAGAACATCCCCGACAACGAGCCGCGATCGTGGTTGCGCAAGCAGATCGAGGTCAACGAGTACGCGCCGATCACCGGGGCCGAGGAACGGATTCGCATTCTCAAGCAGCTCACCGGCGCCGAGGCGTTCGAGGATTTCCTGCACAAGAAGTACGTCGGCGCTAAGCGCTTCTCACTGTCCGGTGGCGATTCGCTGATCCCGATGATGCACGCGATGCTGCAGGAAGGCGGGCGCCTCGGGCTCGAAGAAGTGATCATCGGCATGGCGCACCGCGGCCGGCTGAACGTCCTGCATAACGTGATGGGCAAGCCCGCGCGTTCGATGCTCTCGGAGTTCGAGAAAAACCCGTCCCCCGAAGATTACCTCGGCTCCTCGGACGTGAAGTACCACATGGGCTACTCCAACGAGTACGCCCTCGAAGACTCGGACAAGCAGCTGCACCTGTCCCTGTGTTTCAACCCCAGCCACCTCGAGTTCGTCAATCCGGTCGTTGCGGGGCGCACGCGGGCCAAACAGGACCGCTTGGGCGTCGAAGACAGTCGTCGCCGGTTGCTGCCGCTGTTGCTGCATGGTGACGCCGCGTTCAGCGGACAGGGCATCGTGCCCGAGACCCTGCAGATGGGGCGGCTGCGCGGCTATGACATCGGCGGAACCCTTCACATCGTCATCAACAACCAGGTCGGCTTTACAGCGAGCCCGGACGAATCGCGGTCGACGACCTACGCGACGGATATCGCAAAGCTGCTCGAGATCCCGATCTTCCACGTCAACGGCCACGATCCGGAGGCCTGCGTGCGGGTGGCAAAGCTCGCGATGCGCTACCGACAGCGTTTCCACCAGGACGTGGTGATCGACCTCGTCTGCTTCCGGCAGTGGGGGCACAACGAAGGCGACGAACCGCGGTTCACCCAACCGCTCATGTATCAGCAGATCGAGGCGACGGAGCCGGTCCGCCGTCACTACGCGACGCAGCTGATCGCCGAGGGCGTGCTCGATGAGCAAGCCGTCGAACAGCTGATGAACGACAAACTCGAGGCCTACACCGAGGTCTTCGAAAAAGTTCGTCACACGCCCGAGCGACCCAGCGTCAGCTCGCTCGATGGACTGTGGCACCCCTACAAAGGGGGCGATGTCGAGATCTCGGACCAGGCGGAGACCTCGGTGACCGTCGAGGAGTTGAAGGCGCTGGGGGCCAAGATCTCCGCCGTGCCCGAAGAGATCGACGCCCACCGCACCATCCGACGCCTGTTCAAGAACCGCGAGTCGATGGCGGCGGGGGAGACTCCGATCGATTGGGGCTTCGCGGAATCGTTGGCTTTCGCGACGCTGATCGCGGAGGGCACGCGGGTCCGTATCAGCGGGCAGGACTCGATTCGCGGAACGTTCAACCACCGCCAGGCCGCGATCACCGACGCGACGACCGGCGACCGGTACTGGCCGGTTCGCGCGGCCGGCGACGCCGCGTTCGACATCTACAACTCGTTTCTGTCCGAGGCCGGGGTCCTTGGCTTCGAGTACGGCTACAGCCTCGATTACCCCGACGCGCTCGTCGCCTGGGAGGCGCAGTTTGGCGACTTCGCGAACGGCGCCCAGGTCATCATCGACCAGTTTATCAGCTCCGGCGAAGACAAGTGGGAGCGGCTGTCCGGCTTGGTGATGTTGTTGCCGCACGGCTTCGAAGGGCAGGGGCCCGAGCATTCGAGCGCGCGCCTCGAGCGATTCCTGCAGCTGTCCGCCGAGCACAACTGGTCGGTCTGCAATCTGACGCTGCCAGCGCAGTACTTTCACGCGCTGCGTCGTCAGATTCACAACACGACGCGCAAGCCGCTGGTCGTCATGACGCCCAAGAGTCTGTTGCGCCTGCGTGAGGCGACGTCGTCACTCGAGGACCTCAGCGATGGCGTGTTCCAGTGCGTGATCGGGGAGACCCGCGAGATCGATGTCCCGTCGGTGCGTCGCGTGCTCATGTGCTCCGGAAAGGTGTATTACGATCTGATCGCTTACGCGCAGGAACACGGCCATGACGATGTCGCGATCATTCGCATCGAGCAGCTCTACCCGCTGGCGACCAGCGCGTTGAAGGTCGCCTTAAAACCGTATCCCAACGCCGAGCTCGTCTGGGTTCAAGAAGAGCCCAAGAACATGGGCGCGTGGTGGTATATGTTTGTTCGGTTCTATGAAACGCTCGGCGAGCCGCCCCGCTATATCGGACGACCCGAGAGTGCGAGCCCCGCGACGGGATTCAAGGAAGCGCACGAGATCGAACAACTGATGATCATGCGCACGGCGTTTGACGCAAGTCGCTGACCCGACACGATGGCTTGCTGCCCTCCGGGTAGCGGTGTATGACAGAGACCGAGGCCTTCCAACAATGACTGCACGCACGCCCAAGGGAAGTAGCGAATGAGTGTCCCCGTCGAGGTGCCCGCGCTTGGTGAGTCGATTACCGAAGCGATCGTTGCTGAATGGGTGAAGAAAGAGGGCGATTTCGTCGAGGAAGATGAAATCCTCGTCGAACTCGAGACCGATAAGATTACGGTCTCGGTGCCCGCGCCCGTCTCCGGCGTGTTGATGGCGCACAAAGCCGCCACCGACGACACCGTGAACGTCGGTGACGTGCTCGCCGAGATTGAGCCGGGCGAAAAGCCCGCCTCCGCCAATGGCGACACCGCGAACGCCGCCCAGGCAAGCCCCGGTAGCCCCAACAACGGTGCCCAGGCTGCCGCAGAGAGTGGCGCCGGCGACGGAGGAGCCCTGAGCCCCGCCGTGCGCCGTCTGATCGACGAACACGCCATCAACCCGCGCGAGATCAAGGGGTCCGGCCCCGGTGGCCGCATCCTCAAGGGCGACGTGCTCGAGTTCGTCGAGGCGAAGCCGGACGCGCCGTCGCAGGCCACTCGGCCGCCGCGGCCGCTGGTGCCCGTATCGTCGCCCGCGATGGTTGGCGACGAGCCGACCGAGCGCGTCAAGATGTCGAAGCTGCGTCAGACGGTCGCCAAACGACTCGTCGAGGCCCAGCAAACCGCGGCGATGTTGACGACCTTCAACGAGATCGACATGAGCGCCGTCATGGAGCTCCGCGGTCGCTACAAGGAGTCGTTCCAGAAGAAGTACGGCGTGAAGCTCGGGTTCATGTCCTTCTTCGTCAAGGCCGCGATCAACGCGCTCAAGGAGTATCCGGCGGTCAACTCCGAGATCGACGGCGACTCGATCGTGTACAAGAATTACTACCACATCGGTGTGGCGGTGGGCGGCCCCCGAGGCCTCGTCGTGCCGGTGATCAAACACGCCGATCGACTCGGGTTTGCCGAGGTCGAGAACGAGATCAGTCGGCTCGCGACGAAGGTCCAGGAGAACCGCATCACGCTCCCCGACCTCCAGGGCGGGACGTTTACGATCTC
>JBFIHF010000316.1:0-7711 GCA_041601915.1 Bradymonadaceae bacterium | reverse complement strand
GACCGCGATGCCGGTCGCCGTGACCGGACGCGGCGAGGGGATCTGCTCAAACGCCCAGCCACCGGCAGCGTTCGTCCCGTAGTAGAGCCCCAGATTCGTGGTGAACGAGACGTGCGCCGCGCCCGCGCTATCAAAAGCCAGTGCGCTCGCGCCGCCGGTGCGTGTCGTCACGTGCCCCGCAATGGGGAAGATGGTCTGGACATCCCACGCCGCACACTTCGAACCCGCGCCCTGCCCGATGTCGCCTGCCGCCAAATCAGGGCTTGGGGGCATGTCCGCAGCGTCCGGAACGGCAAGGTCCGTGGCGGCCATGTCTGGGCCCTGATCGGCAACGATGGAGGCGTCCGTCGAATCGTCGACCGCCCGGTCCGCGGCCATATCCAACGGGCTGGCACTGTCAGCGGCGCCGATATCGGCGGTGGGCCTTTCCGCGTTGTCCGAACACGCGCTAGCGGCCAGAACAAGGGACGAGATCAGGACGAGAGTCGGGATTCGATGCACGATGCGCCTCCGGTAAGCCACCGCTCTCATATCAGCATCGCAGCCAGATGCCGAATGTGCGGCGGTCGAGGGCGGACTAGGTCTCACGCTTCGCCGCCCACGTCGCGCAGATCGCGTTGAAGCGCTGGAAGCTGGCCAGAATCACGGCGCCGCGCTCCGCCTTGAACTCAGGGCCAGAGAGTCCGTCGAAGTACACGCCCCACGCGTCAAACCATGTGGCCAATACGGGCTCCACCTCGGCGACCGCTGGCAGGGTCCAACCGTTGAACGCCCCCGAGGCGTCCACGGCAAACAACCATTCGAGGCGAGCAAAGAGCTCGTCGTACTCGGACTCGTCTGCTTCGGTGCTCGCCTTGGACTGCATCAGCGTCCAAACCGTGCTGATGAGCTCGGTGGACAGCTCGCCGATGCAGTCGAGCGCGCCGTCACTGTCTAGATTTCCACTTCCCCATGTACCCATCGCGTCTCCGATTGTTGCCGATGCTGGTGGCCTGACTCTACTAGAAGGTGTTTTCGACCCGCCCAACGGCGCGTTCGTGGACAACCGCCTCGAGCCGATGGCCATCCGGGTCCAACACGAACGCCGCGTAGTATCCGGGGTCGTAGTGCTCCCGAACACCCGGGGGACCGTCGTCGGCGCCGCCTGTTGCCAGCGCCGCGTTGTGAAACGCTGCGACGGCTGCGCGATCGGCGGCGGCGAAGGCCACGTGAAGGCCGGGTTCGGGGACCGTCGCGTCCGCGCCGAACGCGATGATCGCGAACGGTGCCTCGCCTTCGAAGCCCGGCGGGCCGTAGCACGCGCTCCGCGCGTTGCCAGACAACCGGACATAGCCAAGCGCGGCGAGCACCGCGTCGTAAAATGTCGCGGACCGCTCCAAATCGCGGACGCCGAGCGAGACGTGATCGAACACCGTTCCTCCGTTTCGGACAGCCTATCGTGACCACCGCGCGATCTGCCAGTGGCAGGAAGTCGAGCGCCGGGCGTGCGGTTCGCTTGAAGCTCGAGGTGCTGTACCATCTCAAAATGCCGACACGTCACTTCGCTGCCGCACTCGTGAGTTGCTTCATCTTGCCGGTCACGGCGCAGGCCACGCCACCACTTCGCACGCCGTGGCCGTGCGGAGTCGAGTACCGGGTCACGCAGGGGCACAACATCGGCAGTCACGTCGGTTTCTACAACGCCTGGGCGTGGGACTTCGGGATCCCGGTTGGCGGCGAAGTCGCTGCACCGGCGGCTGGAGTCGTTCGGGCGATGCGCAACGATTCGACCTCGGGTGGATGCAACTCGTCGTTCGTCAATGACGCGAATTTCGTGGCGATCTCGCACGGCGACGGTACCGAAGCCAGCTTCACCCACCTGCTGGCCGGGTCCAGTCAGCTCCAGGTGGGTGACTCCGTGGAAGCGGGTCAGGTCATCGGGCAGGTCGGCCTGTCCGGCTGGGTCTGCGGCGCTCATCTGCACTTCACCATTCAGAAGACGTGCAGCACCGGCGCGTGCGAGACGATCCCCGCGGCGTTCGCGATGGGGGACTACGCGCTCGGCGAGACCGTCATCAGCGACAATTGCGGGCCGTGCAACGCCGTTCTCGACGGTGGGACGACGGTCATCGAGGAGATGTCCGGCTGCTTCGACCGCGCCACGACGTACTGGTGGAGCGTCGCTGAAGGATCCGAGGACCATCATCTGTATACGCTGGCCGCGGACACGCCGGCCCCGGAGACGACCGGAACGTGGCGCTTCGACGTGACCGTCGCAGGCCGGTACCTCGTGGAGGCGGCCATTCCAGAGACCGAGGCGAACAGCACTGCGGCGTTGTATCGAGTGACGGCAAACACCGAAACGGTCGACGTGGGCCCGATCGATCAGTCCCTGCGCAAAGGTTGGGTCGGCCTCGGCGAGTTCGAATTCGCCGCGGATTCCACCGGCTCCGTGATGCTCGCCGATAACACGGGTGAGCCGATCGCCGACGCGCGACGCGTCGCGTTCGACGCGTTGCGTCTGACGTTCGTGCCGCCGATCCCGGAACCCGACCCCGATGTCGCAGTCCCGGGCGGCGACACAGGAGCACCTGGAACGCCCGACATCGGCCCCCAGACGCCAGACATGAACATGAACGGGCCGGATCGGGGCGATGTACCGCCTAGGCGTGTCGTCGAGGGCGATGGCGCCTGCGGTTGCGGCACCGCCCGCCGCACCACCTCGCCGATCTGGCTGTGGCTGGTGCTAGCCGTCGCATGGCGGCGGCGCTCGTTCACTGGTCCATTCCGGTGACCACCCTTCGGTAGATCAGATGCCCCCACAAGGGCAACGACGAGGCCACGTGAGCCAACACACGATGAAACCCGTGACCGCGGTCGTTGCCATTAGCGGTGCGATTTTGGGAGCAAGTCTCGCCGCGGGTGCATTCCATGTCGCTGGACTGCTCGCCGCCGTATACGTGGCGCCGGTGGTTGGGTTGTGCTTCATCGGCGCCGCCGCGGCCTCGATCCCGCAGCAGGGATGGCCGCGGCTTCTGGCCCTCGTCGCCGCGATCGCGCAGGGTCTCGGCACTGGCGCCGTCGCCGTCGCGACACGCCCCGACGAGATCGGCGTGTACTTTGCCGTCGACCTCACGGCGTCGGCCGTGCTTTTGCCCGTGACGGCGACGCTGGCGTTCGGGTGGGCGACGCGATCAGACGAGGAGAGTTCCGGCTCGCGATTCACCCATGTACTGGCCTTTGCGAGCCCCGCTGTGGTGGCCTTTCTGCTCGGACTGCTTCCGGCCTAGCGCCTCCGCAAGCATGACTGCCCGGCGGTCGCTCGGACGGCGTGAGATTGCGGCCAGCAACAGCGATTCCACAAGGTGCCATCATCGCCGACGATGGCCACCTGGCCAATTGCGTCGGCCCCCTCGGATGGTGCGGAGCTTCCGGGGCTGGAAGCGAGTCGCCGAGTTCACCCGCCGTGCAGTCGGGGGCGATGAGGCACGCGAGCGTGGTTTGGAGTCTCCTTGAAGTCAGAAGAGGCATGATGGACTCCCCGAGGGTCGAAACAAGACCGACGGCACAACATAGTTTTCGATAAACTGTCAAAAGACAACTTGGAGGTACCGTGACGCGGACTGTTGTAATCGCGGTTGTTGTTGGTTTGTTCGCATGCCAGACCGAACAGGTCCGACCCCAAACCGACTTTCCCGCGGAAGCAAGCGAGGGCCGAGAGAGTCCGGCACAAGGCCCGACGGAGAGTGGAACGCCACCGAAAGCGGTCGACGGATACGATCTGGATGACGCGCTGGACCTCGCTACGTACAACAAATGGTCTCGTTGGATCGACAGCGCGTGCAGCAAGGAATTCTCGGGACTGTTGAGGTGGAGTTTCGTGCAAGGTCGCGATCCGACCCCGCTCTACAGAGCCGGTCAAAGCAACACACCCGTCACTGTCGTGCCGCTGGCTTCCAGCGGCTCCACAACGACGTTCGAGTGCGACCTCAACTGGAAGCCGCAGCAGGAAAGTTCGTTTCGCGTCTGGGACCACAAGGAGTTCGTTTTTGGATGCAGTCCGTACGAGATGTTCGTTTTACTTCGCCGACAGAATTTGGACACACCTCTGGGAATCCCAGATCGATTCGGGTTCGCATGGGAGACGTCGGCACCCTTCCAGACTGAATGGACGTACACAGGGGTTGACGGCGTGGTGCACCATCAACCGTTTTCGACGGGCTTGAGATACGCGGCTGGCTTCGGCGGCTTTCGCTGTGCTTCCGGGCGCCTAACGCCAGATGCCTCACCATGAGCGGCGGAATCGGACGCCTCTTCATCGCAGGACCGTTCGCCGCCTTTGGCTGTGGGGACGTCGAGCTGGGTGCGAAGACCGCGAAGCTGCAGGGCCCAGTAGCAGCGTTTCCTCGTTGATTTGCGTTGCGCATAATGGTTGTGTGCGCGCATCGCAGCGGACGTGAAATGCACGCCCCGTGTGCGAAGCGCCGATTCAACGTCGTGGGCCCGCCATGTTTCATCTGCTGAAGAACGCGAACGTGTTCTCGCCCGCTAGGCTGGGCACGCGGAACCTGCTCGTTGGCGCGGGCCGCGTTTTGTGGATGGGCCCCGAAGACATCGAGCTTCCCGGCGAGCTGTCGTGTGCAGTGCACGACCTGAAGGGGCAGCGGCTGATTCCGGGTCTGATCGACGGACATGTACACGTGACGGGCGGCGGCGGCGAGTCGGGCTACAGCTCGCGGGTTCCGGCGCCGGGCCTCAGTCGGTACACGTCGGTGGGCATTACGTGTGTGGTTGGCCTGCTGGGCACCGACGATGTCACGCGGTCGACGCAGGACGTCGTGGCGCGGGTGCTCGGCCTGCGGGAAGAAGGCCTGAGCGCATACTGCTACGCGGGCGGCTACCATGTGCCCACGGTCACCGTGACCGGCAGCGTGCGTGGCGACATCATCAACATCGACCCGATCATCGGCGTGGGAGAGCTGGCGATCAGCGACCATCGGTCGAGTCAGCCGACGCTGGACGAGCTGTTGCGCATCGCGGCTGATTGCCACGTGGCGGGCCTCACGACGGGCAAAGCTGGCGTGCTGCACCTGCATCTCGGGGATGGTCCTCGCGGACTGGACCTCGTGCGGCGCGCGCTGGACCAGAGCGAGATTCCGGCGCGGGTGTTCAATCCGACGCACGTCAATCGGCGCAAGGCGCTGTTTGCCGAAGCGATCGAGCTGACGGCACGCGGCTGCAACATCGACATCACCGCGTTCCCTGTCGCCGATGGCGAAGACGCGTGGTCGGCCGAAGACGCGTGGATGCGCTACCAGGACGCCGGGGCGCCGCCGGACCGCATCACGATCAGCTCCGATGCGGGCGGCTGCTTGCCGACCTTCGACTCGGAGTGCCGCATCGTGCACATGGATGTCGGTCAACCGGGGGCGCTGCTCGCGACGATGCAGGCGCTGCTCGGCCGCGGTGTCGATCTGGCCGCGGTCTTGCCAGCTTTTACGAGCAATGTCGCTCGCCTGCTGCGACTGCCCGGCAAGGGCGTCGTCGCCGTGGGCGCCGACGCGGACCTCGTCG
The DNA here is from genome assembly GCA_041601915.1 of Bradymonadaceae bacterium. Taxonomy (GTDB): domain Bacteria; phylum Myxococcota_A; class Bradymonadia; order Bradymonadales; family Bradymonadaceae; genus JBFIHF01. The sequence goes on along the minus strand of JBFIHF010000316.1, from coordinate 2,158 downwards.
TGCTTGACGAGGCCCACGGGATCAGCGACGTCATGGCCGGTGGGCGCTGGCACGTAAAGCGCGGTCAGCAGGTGCTGACCGGAACATTCGAAGCGACTGAGGTACAGCAGTGAGTCCGTCGAGAGCTGAAGACCCCGACAAGCGGGGCTACATCATTCCGATCGGTGGCGCCGAAGACAAACTGAGCAATCGCAAGATTCTCGACCGCTTCGTCGAACTCTGCGGTGGCACGGCGGCCCGCATCGTGGTCATTCCGACCGCGTCGGAGCTCGAGGATACGGGCAGTCGCTACGAGCGGATCTTCCGCGAGCTCGGCGTCGAGCAGGTCCACGTGCTGCCGTTGCAAACGCGCGACGATTGCCAGTCGGAGTCCTGCCACGAGTTCCTGGACGACGCGACGGGCGTCTTCATGACCGGCGGCAATCAGCTGCGGCTGTCGACGACGCTGGGCGGCACCCGAGTCGCGACGATCCTGCGCCGTCGAAACGCGGCGGGCATGCACATCGCGGGCACATCCGCCGGCGCCGCGTTCATCCCGGAACACATGATCGCGGGGGGCCGCGAAGGCAGTACGCCATCGCCGGACAAGGTGACGCTTGCGCCCGGGCTGGGGCTGACCAACAGCTTCATCATCGACCAGCACTTTCGGCAGCGGGACCGCATGGGCCGCCTGTTGACCGCCCTCGCCTACAACCCGTTCGCGATCGGCATCGGGCTGGACGAGGACACGGCGGCGTTCATCCGTCCGGGGGATTCGTTCGAGGTGGTCGGCAGCGGCGGGATCACTGTCGTCGATCCCTCCCACCTCACGCACTCGTCGATGGACCGCGCCAAACGCGGAGAACCCGTGAGCCTGATCGGGGTGCGCCTGCACATCCTGGTCGAAGGTGGACGATTCAACATCAACACTCGCGAAGCCTTTCCAGAGTAAGCGCCCAAGGGGAACCGCCATGCACATCACGTCGACGCAGATCTACCGGGGCCCCAACGTCTACGCGCACTTTCGCGTCATGCGCCATCAGATCGACCTCGGTGCCCTCGAAGCGTGGCCCACGGCGCGGCTTGGCGATGGGTACGTCGACGCGCTCGTCGAGAAGCTGCCCGGGCTGCAGACCCACGGATGCTCGTATCGGCAAGAGGGTGGACTGCTGCGACGGATGCGCGAAGACGAGGGCACCTGGCTCGGCCACGTGTTCGAGCACGTCGCGCTGGAGCTGCAGACGGTGGCCGGCTCGAACGTCTCGTTCGGCCGCACGCGATCGATCGACGGCAAGCCCGGCCACTACCACGTCGTGCTGCAGTTCGAGGACGAGCAGGTCGGCATGGAGGCGAGTCGCCTGGCGCTGGCGCTGTTGCACCACCTGCTCCCGGCGGAGTTGCGGCCCGAGAACGCGCCACCCACCGATTGGGACTTTGCCGACTCGCGCGATCGATTCATTCGCAGTGCGCAGCGCAGCGCGCTGGGACCGAGCACCGCGTCGCTGGTGAAGGCTGCCGAGGACCGCGACATCCCGTGGCTGCGCCTCAATCGCTACAGCCTGATCCAGTTCGGTCATGGCCGTTATCAGAAGCGCATTCAGGCGACGACGACCTGCAACACGACCAGCATCGCGGTCGACATCGCGTCGGACAAAGAGCAGACCCACGCGATCCTGCGCGACCTCGGCTTGCCGGTGCCGCGCCAGAGCACCGCGACCACCGAAGAAGACGCTGTGAGCGCCGCCCGCCGCGTCGGCTATCCCGTCGTGCTCAAGCCGTTGGACGGCAACCACGGTCGCGGCGTGTCCACCAACCTCGAGAACGCCGAACAGGTCGCCGTCGCGTTCGAGAAGGCTCGCGAGCACGGCCGCACGATCGTGGTGGAGAGCCACATCGCCGGCTTCGATCACCGCTTGCTGGTCGTCAACGGCGAGTTGGTCGCGGCGGCGAAGCGCATCCCGGGGCGCGTGATCGGCAACGGCGTGCGCACCGTCGCCGAGCTGGTGGACGAGGTGAACCTCGACCCGCGCCGCGGCGTCGGTCACGAGAAGGTGCTGACGCGCCTCGAGTTCGATCATCAGGCGCAGCGCCTGCTGGCGGACCTCGGCTACAACGAGAACACCGTGCCAGCCGACGGCGAGGTCGTGTATCTGCGCACGACGGCCAACCTGTCTACGGG
>JBFIHF010000315.1:0-7741 GCA_041601915.1 Bradymonadaceae bacterium | reverse complement strand
TAACTCCGACGATCCCCGAAGATGCCGAGCACGGCGCCCCACGCCCGCCATGGCGGCGCGCCAGGCGCAACGGCGCCGTTGGCGCCGTTGCGCCGCAGCGCGAGCGGGAGCCGGCGGTGCCGGGGTCCCGCGGAGCGAATCAGGAGGCCACGAGACGCGGCCACTGGCCGCGTTTCGTGGCCGAGTAATGAGCGGAGCGGGTCCCGGCACCGCCGAGCGACCGCGTCCGCCAGCCTGCGAAGCTTCGGAAGCCGGAAGACTCGTCCGAGTTACCTGACAGGAATCGGCTTCCGGCCACCGGCTTCCGGCCACCCGCTTCCGGCTTCCGGCCACCGGCTTCCGGCTCGACGCTTCGCGTGGTCGCTCCGTGGCCGGACTGCGGGTCCAGTTTGAGTTTGAAGTTGACCCGCGGACCAGCGACCAGCAGACCCGCGGAGTCTCTAGCCGAGGACGTGGCCGAGTCCCGCGCGCGTCAGCTTTAGTTTGAGGCCCGGGCCCACCGCGCGAAACACGGCCCACATCGCCGCGGCGATCTGGGCCGGTGTCGCGGTGCCGGATTGGTACGGCTGCCACAGCTCATCGGGCAGACCGAAGAACGCCGAAAAGAACGCGTGCGTCTGGGGCACATCCATCGTCAGCAACGCCTCGAGCCCGAACCGATACAGCTCGTGGGCGCGGACCGCCTCGGCCGGCCAGATCACGTCCCACAGGGCCCGCGAACGTACCGCCGCGGGCTGGCCGCGCACGGCCAGATATGCATCAGCCAAAATTGGCGCCGTGCGAAGAGTGCGTGCCATCATGTAGCCGGTCGCCGGATGCACCATCGACGCGGCCCCACCGAAACCGACCACGCGTTGGTCGAGATGCGGGACCGCATAACCCATTGGGATCACGCAGCGCTCGACTTTCTCGCCTCCTAAAACGTTTGAACCGTGGGATTGCCTAAGTTGTCTCTCGAGGGCCTGCAGAGAAACGAACGGCCTTCGCGCGAGGACAGTGTATTCGACGAACGTCTTTTCCGTGGACTCCGGCATCTCGTAGTAGAATGCGGGCATCATTACGTCCTGCTCGCTGGGCTTAACCCCGTCGTCCCATATCATTAGCCCCATTGTGTCCTGAGACATCGTATTATCAGATGAGGCGACATAGACCCCAAAAGCGGTCTGATGTGCGTGCGACGATGGGTCACGCGTTACAATTCGCGGATCGTGCCCCGACGCGTCGAACACCTGACGCGCGCGAATCGTCGCGCCGGATTCCAGACGGATTTCGTGGGAATCTCCCGAAAAAAACGAAGCGGCCACCACGCCACCTATGAACGCGTCGAGGGACGTGAGCACCGACGACCACCGATCGAACAACGCGCTGGAGTCGATTTTTACGTACGCGCGGTCCAGCACACGCCCCGGATGACGCGGGAAAGAAACCCGCGCTCGGTCCCACGCGTGCGCGGCGGGAACGTCCAGATCCGACAACTCGTCGGCCCAGGCGCCGTACGTCGGCGCCCACTCGCCAAGCTTCGGTGCGACGCACAGCGTCTGAACCCCGCGGCCGATGAGCTCGTAGGCCAGCGCGAGGCCCGCTGGGCCCGCGCCCACGACCAACGCGTCTGTCTCATAGCGCTTCACGTCTTCGCACCTTGCTCCCGGGACTGTTCATCGTACACTCGCGCGTTGGAGATGCCATGAAACCGCTGCTCGACATCGCCCCACCGGCCCCCGAGTTCAGCCGCGACGTCCTCGCGGCCCCCGGCGGCTTCGTCTGGTGGTACACCGACATGCTCGACGAGGACCTCAACGGCATCGTCCTGATCTGGTCGTTCGGACTGCCGTTCCTGCCTGGCTACGCCTCCGCGGCACGCCGCGGAGCGCCGCAAACCCCCGCCGATCGACCCAGCGTGAACGTCGCAATCATGCGGCGCGGGCGGCTCGCCTGCTACCTGCTGCACGAGGTGGCCCCCCACGATGCGCACTGGGATGGCTCCACCTGGCGTCTCGGATCCAATGACTTCCGGAGCCACGCGCTCGATGGCGTCCGCACCCTGGACGTAGCGCTCGATTGTCCACTACCCGGGGGCGAACGCCTCCATGGAACCGTGACGCTGAGCGGCGTCGCGCGCCAGCCGCACCCCGAAGACCGTACCAGCCACGTGCACGACTGGAGCCCGTTTGCGGGGCCCGCGACGACCTCCGTGGACGTCACCGCGGCCGGGGAGCGCTACGCGTTCACGGGCCCCGGCTACTTCGATGGCAACACCGGGTCCGGCCCGCTTCACGACGCGGGCTTCAGCGCCTGGAGTTGGGGACGGGTCGCCCGCGCCGACCGCCAGCTGATCTACTACCTGCTCTGGGCCGATGACTCGCCATCACCGTCGGCCGTCGGGATCGAGATCGACGCGACGGGCCACATGACCCGCCTCGACCTCGACGTCACGCTCCGCCGGCGACGGCGAGGTCGAGCAGGGCTTCGCTTTCCGAGCGACTTCGATCTCCATCACGACGACACGCTATGGGCACACGTCCGAACCGCGGCGGTGCTCGACGACGGCCCGTTCTACCTCCGTTACATCGTCCAAACGACACACGGCCACGGGCTCGGCGAGTACTGCCGCGTCGACCGCATCGACCTCGCGCGCCATCGACCGCTCGTGCAGATGCGCGTCCAGCGCGCGGCGGGCGGCAACTCGATGTGGCTTCCCCTGTTCACCGGCCCGCGCGCGGGCCGCATCGCCCGGCTTCTCAGTCAGTTCGTGGAGCCCTGAGCGATGCTGGACACCCTGCCGTGGCTCATCGTCGTCCTGCCGGCCTTCGCGCTGGTCCTGACGCTGCTCAACGCCGTCTGGTGGCCCAGAGGCCGCCGCGGCGAAGTCGACGTCCGCGTCTCCGTACTGATCCCCGCCCGCGACGAACAGGCCAACATCGAGCGCACTGTTCGCGCGGCGCTGGCGCAACCCGTCGACGAGGTGCTCGTCTACGACGACCAATCGACCGACGACACCGTCGCCATTCTCGAGGCCCTGGCACGAGAGGACAGCCGCGTTCAGGTTCTGCGCGGCGTAACCCTCCCTCCCGGTTGGGTCGGCAAGCCCCACGCCTGCCACAGACTAGCCCATCGGGCCATAGGGGAGGTGTTGTTGTTTCTGGATGCGGACGTGGCGCTGGAGCCCCATGGCGTGGAGCATCTCTGCACGGTCATGCGCGACTTCGATGCCGATGTCGTCACGGCGGTTCCGCGGCAGCGGTTCGGTGGGTTTGTCGAGCGACTCGTGATCCCGATGTTACACGTGACCTACGCCAGTTGGCTGCCACTCCCGCTTGTTTGGCGAACCGCGGACCCCCGGTTCCTCGCCGCCAACGGCCAGATCCTCGCCGTTCGACGCGCCGCGTACGACGTGGCCGGCTTCGACGCCGTGCGCGACGCCGTGGTCGACGACATGGCGATCTGCGCCGCGCAGAAACGCGCCGGGCATCGCGTCGTCTTCGCGGACGGCCACCTCATCGCCTCGTGCCGCATGTATCGGTCCGCAGGCGAAGTCTGGCGCGGCTTCTCGAAGAACGTCTTCGAGGGACTGGGGAGCCCGGCCGCATTGTTCCTCGCCATCACCCTCTATCTCGCCACGTTTGTGGCCCCGTGGGCGGCGCTCGTGGCGGGCGACGTGATGTTCTGGCCCGCGCTGGTGGGCGTCGGCGCGAACGTCACGCAGCGCGCGGTACTCCTCGTACGACATCGCCACCCGGTCGAAGGCCTGCTTCTGGTGCCCGTCGCGACCATGACCCTGGGTGCGATCGCGGTCAACTCCTGGGTCTGGCACCTGCGCAACGACATCCAGTGGAGCGGGAGATCCTATCCGCGCAAGCGAGCCCGCCGTGGTTGATGTCGCGATCATCGGCGCCGGCGTCGGCGGACTCACCGCGGCGATCGACCTCGCGGCGCGCGGCTACGCGGTCACGGTCTTCGAGGCACACGCCGAAGTCGGCGGCAAGCTCGGGCGCACCGTCGTGGGCGGCATCGAGGCCGACACGGGACCCAGCGTGCTCACGATGCCGGATGTCTTCGAGGACCTCTTTCGACACGCTGGCTCCTGCCTGACCGACGAGCTCGCACTCATTCGTCACGACGAGCTCGCCGAGCTGCGATGGGCCGACGGCACCCACGTCGTGCTCCATGGCAAACTCGAGGCCACACTCGCCTCCGTCAGCAGCTCGCTCGGCCCGGCCGCCGCCGCAGAGCTCGAGGCCTTCCTCGCGTACGCTGGCGCCATCTGGGAGGCAGCGGCGCCCTCGTTCGTGTACGGAGACGCGCCGTCGATCGGCTCCGCGATATCACTCGGGCTGCGCAGCCCGCTCGCCTTCGCGCGGATCGATCCGATGCGCACGATGCTCGCCGGCATCGACGCGCACGTCCGCGAACCGCACTTGCGCGCGATGCTGGCGCGCTACGCGACGTACAACGGCTCCGACGCCCGGTGCGCACCCGCCACGCTCAATTGCATCGCCCACGTGGAACTTTCGATGGGCAGCTACGGGATCCGCGGCGGGATGTACGAGCTCGCGCGCGCGCTGGAGCGCGTCGCGAGGCGCTGGGGCGTCGACTTCCGCATGAGCTGTCCCGTCCGCGCGATCGAGCGCGTCAGCGGCCGAGTCACGGGGTTGCGGACCGGTGAGGCGACTACGGCGTTCGACGCCGTCGTGGCCAATGTCGACGTCGCGCACCTGTTCACCGATCTGCTCGACGACCCCACATCGGACGCCGCGCAGTCGATGTCCGGCTGGACGGCGCTGATCCGCACCGCGCGCGCGTCGCGACTGCCGCACAGCGTGCTCTTCGGCGACGTCTACGAACGCGAGTTCGCAGATATCTTCGACCACGGGCTCGTGCCCCGCGACCCCACGATCTATGTCTGCGCGCAGGAGCCTGCTCATGCGCGGACCGGTGCCGAGCACCACGAGCTGTTGTTCTGTATGGCCAATGCGCCCGCGACGAGTGCCGACCGGGGTTCGGACATCGATGCGCTCCGCGACATGATCCTTGGCCGGCTGCGGGGATGCGGATGGATCGACGCGAGCGCCGAGGTCGCGTGGGAGCGTGCGCCGACGGACCTCGCCGCGCAGTACCCGAGGAGCGACGGGGCCATCTATGGCGCGTCCAGCAATTCGCGGCTCGCCGCCTTTCGACGTCCGGCCAACCGCGTCAGCGCGGTGCCTGGCCTGTATCTGGCGAGCGGTAGCGCACACCCGGGCGGCGGGGTGCCGCTCTGCGCCCTGTCGGGGCGCGCCGCGGCTCGCGCGCTCGCCGCAGACTTCGTCTTGCGAGCCTCGCCGCCGTCGGGTAAGCCTCCCTGAGTCCCGAGAATCTAGACGATTCGTAGTTCGGGGGGACTCTTTTCACGAGGAAACGAGATGAACTTTCGTCTTTCGACGGGCGCGCTTGGCGTCGCCCTCGTGACCACCCACCCCGTGGTCGCTCTCGCCGCCGAATCGCGTGCCGTCGCCGTCGGCCCCGCCCTCACACAGACCGTCGTCGTCCTCATCGGCGTCTGCTTGCTCGCCGCCGGGGCGCTGCGCTGGTGGGCCGGACGCTTCGGACACACCCCGGTCGGGTCGTCGATGCGCGTCGTGGCGCGCCTGCCCCTCGAGCCACGGCGCGCCTTGCTCGTCGTACGCGTCGCCGACCGCACGCTGTTGCTCGCCAGCTCCGAGAGCGGCATTCAGTCCGTCGGGGAGCTGAACGAGGCCGCCACTCAAACGCTGGAGCGCGAAGCGACCCCCACTTCGCGCCGCAATGTTTCACGTGAAACATCGGCGGTGCGACCATGACCGGCGACCTCCCACTGGGACTCTTTGGCCTTGTCGCCCTGCTCGCCGTCGCCCCGTTCTTCCTCGTCCTCGTCACGAGCTTCGCCAAGATCGCCGTCGTCCTGTCCCTGGTGCGCCACGCGATCGGGGTGCCGCAGGTGCCCTCGAACCGCATCATCACCGGGCTGGCGCTCGTCTTGACGCTGATCGTAATGGCACCCGTCGGCGAGGCGATCTGGGTGGAGCTCGAACCGTGGGCGGTTCGCGCAGAGCAAGAGGCCGCAGACTGGAAGACCGACACCTACCTCGACCTCGCCGCCGACGCCGTCGGGCCGCTGCGCGCGTTCCTCGTCAAGCACGCCGCCTCCGAACAGGTCGAACATATGGTCGAGCTCGCACGCGAGCTGCGCCCGGACAGCCCGCCCGGGGCGGTCACCGAAGCCGACCTCGCCATCGTGATCCCCGCATTCGTGCTGACCGAGCTCACCGAGGCCTTCACGATCGGCTTTCTGCTCTTCCTCCCGTTCCTCGTCGTGGACCTCGTCGTCGCCAACCTCTTGATATCGCTCGGGATGCAGACGCTCACGCCCACGACCGTCAGCCTGCCCTTCAAGCTCCTGCTCTTCGTGCTCGTCGACGGGTGGTATCTCGTCGTGCGCGGGCTCGTCTTGGGGTACGTGTGATGCTCGATCCGGTACTGCATGTTGCCCAGGAGGGGCTGCTCCTCGCGGTATTGCTCTCCGCGCCGCCGGCCCTCGCGAGTCTACTCGTCGGGCTCGTCACGAGCGTCTTCCAGGCCACGACCCAGCTTCAGGACGCCAGTATCAGCGCCGTCCCTCGCCTCGCCGTGGTCTACGGAAGCATCGCGCTCGCCGCACCATGGATTGGCGCCCAGTTGCTGCACTTCACGCAGGTCGTGTTCGACACGATCGCTCTCGTGAGCTGACTGGATGCCCCACGACGCGATCCTGACACTCCTCGTGCTGCTCGCCCGAACGATCCCCCTCGTCGAGCTGACCCCGTTCCTCGGGGCGATGCCGCTGCCCCGCACCGTGAAGTTGGCCCTCGCCGTCGGCCTCGCCGCACTCATCGCCCCGATCAGTGGGGTCGTGCTCGGACCAGGATTCGGCCCCGCCGACCTCACCGTGCTCCTCATCACCGAGGCCAGCATCGGTCTCGCGCTCGGCTTCCTCGGTAGCCTCGTCTTCGAGGGCGCCCGCATGGCCGGCGCGCTCACGGACCGTGGTGTCGCCGCGAAGCCGCACGAAGGCCCGCTGGAGCGCGGGTACGCGCTCTTCGCGATCTGCGTGTTCATGCTCGTCGGCGGCCACCGCCTGTGGCTCGAAGCCGTCGCGCGCAGCTACGCCTGGTTTCCGGTCGGCCAGTCTTCGGCAGACGTCGGCCTCGCACTACAAGTCGGCCACGCCGCGGGCGGCGCCGTCTCCCTGGCGGTGCTCCTCGCGCTGCCGGCGATCGCCACCGCCTTCGTCGTGGACCTGACCCTCGCCGTGATCCACCGCTCGGCGAGCACCCTCACTCCGGCGCTGAACCATCTCCCCGTACGAGCACTCCTCGTGACCGGAGCCGTGGCGCTTGGCCTCGGCATCTTTGGCGAAGTCTTCGCGCGACACGCGCTCGACGCGATGCAGGCGTTCGCCGAGGCGTCCTATGTCCGCTGAGCGCACCGAGGAGGCCACCACCCGACGTCGCGACGACAGACGTCGCGAGGGCCACGTCGCGCGGTCCGACGAGCTCACGCGCTGCGCAGTGCTCGCAGCGGCCACCATCGCGATCGCTTCCACCGCCACCACCACCGTGGGGCGTATCGTCGGATACGCCACCCAGTCTCTCGATTCGGCCTTCACCGCGATTAGTCCAACCGCCGCGCTCTGGGCGAGCGCCGATCTCCTCTACGCGATCTCCGCGCCGCTCCTTGGCATCGCGGT
>JBFIHF010000314.1:0-7753 GCA_041601915.1 Bradymonadaceae bacterium | reverse complement strand
CCTTCCTCGCCGTCCATCTCATCGTCGTCTTCGTCGATGAGATCTTCTTCGCGGATGCGCGCGATCGAGACGATCTGCTCGCCTTCGTCGGTGTTCATAATCCGGACGCCCTGCGTGTTGCGGCCGTACACGGAGATCTCGGAGACGCGGGTCCGGATGATCTGACCCATGTTCGTGATGAGCATCAGCTCGTCGTTCTCGCCGACGATGCGCACGCCGACGACCCCGCCGTTTCGCTCGGTCGTCTGAATCGTGATCATGCCCATGCCCCCGCGCCCCTGGGGCGAGTGCTCGGCGATCTCGGTGCGCTTGCCGTGTCCGTTCTCGCAGATCGTCAGGATCTTGATCGACTCATCGGCATTCGCGGGAATCACCTCGGCTGAGACGAGGTAGTCGTCGGGCTCCTTGAAGCGCATTCCGAAGACGCCTGCGGCGCTGCGGCCCATCGCCCGGGCGTCGTCCTGATCGAAGCGAATCGACTGTCCAAACCGCGAGGCGAGGAACACCCAATCGCCGGGCTCGGTCAGCTTGACCGACATCAGTTCGTCGCCTTCCTTCAGCCCCAGGGCGATGATGCCGCCGGCGTGGACGTTCTGGTACTGGATGAGTTCCGTCCGCTTGACGATGCCGCCGCGCGTCGCGCTCACGACGAACTTGCCTTCTTCGAAGTCGTCGATCGGCAGGACGGCCTTGACCTTCTCGTCCTCCGCGAACGGCAGCAGCTGCACGAACGGCTTGCCGCGCGTCGTAGGGCTGCCTTGCGGCAACTCGTAGACCTTCATCTTGTAGACTTTGCCGATCGAGGAGAACACGAGCAGGTTCGTGTGCGTCGATGCGACAAACATGTCCTCGACGAAATCCTCGTCTTTGGTGGCCATGCCGCGTCGGCCCTTGCCACCGCGTCGCTGAGCTCGGTACTCCGAGATGGCGGTGCGCTTGACGTAGCCCTGATGGGTGATGGTGACGGCCATCGTCTCTTCGGCGATGAGGTCTTCCATGCCCAGCTCGGACACGTCGTACATGATCTCGGTGCGTCGCTCGTCGCTGTATTGCTCGCGGACTTCGACGAGTTCCTCGGTGATGAGCGCCATCAGCTTCGTTTCGTCGGCCAGGATCCCGCGCAAACGCTCGATCTCGAGCATGATCTCGGCGAGCTCGGCGAGGATCTTGTCGCGCTCGAGGCCCGTGAGCTTCTGCAGCCGCATATCCAAGATCGCCTGGGCCTGACGTTCGCTGAGCGAGAACTGCTTACACAGCCCGGTGCGCGCCGACTCGGGGTCTGCGGACGCGCGGATCAACGCGATCACCGCGTCGAGGTTATCGAGCGCGATCTTGAGGCCTTCGAGGATGTGCGCGCGCGCCTGCGCTTCGTTGAGCTCGTAGATCGTGCGACGTGTGACGACGTCTCGACGGAAGTCGATGAAGTAGTTCAGCACGTCTTTGAGCGGCATGATCTGCGGCTGACCGTTGACGATCGCCAGCATGATGATGCCGAACGACGACTGCAGCGCGGTCATCTTGTAGAGGTTGTTGAGGACGACCTCCGGCACGATGTCCCGGCGCAGCTCCACGACCATGCGCATGCCGGTCCGATCGGACTCGTCGCGCAGATCAGTGATCCCATCGATGCGCTTGTCGCGGGCGAGGTCCGCAATCTTCTCCAGCAGACGGGCTTTGTTCACCTGGAACGGCAGCTCGGTCACGATGAGCTTGGTCTTGCCGTTCTTCTCCTCCTCGAAATGGCAGCGTGCGCGCATCCGGATGATCCCGCGCCCGGTCGTGTACGCTTCCTTGATGCCCACCGCGCCGTAGATGATGCCCGCGGTCGGCAGGTCGGGACCGGGGATGAACGACATCAAGTCGATGCTGTCCAGCGCCGGGTTCTCGATGAGCGCGATCGTCGCGTCGACGACTTCGCGCAGGTTGTGCGGCGGGATGTTCGTCGACATGCCGACCGCGATGCCCGACGACCCATTCACGAGCAGGTTCGGTACGCGTGCCGGCAGCACGAGCGGCTCTTTCAGCGAGTCGTCGTAGTTGGGTCCCCAGGCGACCGTATCCTTGTCGATGTCGTTCAGAAACGCCTGCGCGACGCGCGACATCCGGACTTCGGTGTACCGCATCGCCGCGGCAGGGTCGCCGTCGACGCTGCCGAAGTTGCCCTGCCCATCGACCAGCGGCAAGCGCATGTTCCACTCTTGCGCCATGCGCACGAGCGCGTCGTACACCGCCGAATCGCCGTGCGGGTGATACTTGCCGATCACGTCGCCGACGACGCGCGCCGACTTCTTGTACGCGGCGTTCCAGCGGTTCCCGAGCTCGTGCTGCGCATAGAGGATGCGGCGGTGCACGGGCTTGAGCCCATCGCGCACGTCCGGCAGCGCGCGACCGATGATCACACTCATCGCATAGTCGAGGTACGAGTTGCGGATCTCGTCCTCAATGTTCACGGGAATGATGTTCGGATTGTCTGTCGTCATGTGCCGAAGGGGTTTTGGGGCGTGAAACGCGCCGCATTCTAACGCCCGATCACGCCGACAACAAGCGGGTTTCGGGCAGAATCCGCGTCGATTTGTGTGCCCTTGTCGTTAGTTGTTGGTTGCCAGTTCGCCCTTGGTAGTCTTTGGTAGAACGATCTGCGGAAGGAGCACCATGAATCAGTCAATTCTCGTCGTTGCTGCGATGCTCCTGGCGTCCTGCGGTGGCCGCGAACTCTCGAAGAGCGCCCCTGCGAATAGCGGCGCCAACAGTGGGCCGGGACTCAACAGCTCCACGACCGTGAACAACTCGAGCGGCCGGATGGAGCAGGGCTCGGCGGACGCGGAGGTGATCAGCGCCTACAATCGCATCCTCCCGTTGTTTTGCGCCTACGACGCAACCTGCGCCGAGCCGTTGCTGGGCGGGGCATGCCCCGCACAGCCGGTTCCCAACGGCGAGGTGTCGGGGCAGTGCTGGGTCGTCAACGGCGGTCAGCTCAGCGAGTGCGAAAACGCCCTGCGTGGCGCCCAGTGTCAGGGTCAGTGGGAGAACTTCCCCATGGTCTGCTACACGGCCGTGCGCCAGTGCGAATGCGCCGACGGCTACATCGCCGGGTGGACCGACGAGGGCGAACAGGGCTGTTTCGCCCCGTGCGACAACGGCGAGTGCTCGGGAACCCTCGGTTGCTACGACGGCGCGTGTACGCCGTTGCAGGAGTCCCGCTGCCAGGACAACGAGATCGACACCTTCGTGGACGGCGAGTTTGGTTGCTATGCGGCCTGCTTCAACGGGCAGAGCTGCGACGATGGCTTTGAGTGCAACGGCGAGGCCTGCGTTCCAAATTCGGGCGAGGGGCTCTGATCGTGTCCACACAAGCTGTCATCATGGCTGCGGGCAAGGGGACCCGCATGAAATCGGATCGTTCGAAGGTGATGCACGAGGTCGCGGGACGCCCGATGATCGAGTGGGTGGCGAAAGCCGCGCTCGATGCCGGCTGCGACAACCTCGTCGTGATCGTCGGTCACCAGCGCGAGGTCGTGCAGGAGCACCTCACGCGGCAGTTCGGTGACCGTGTCGCGTTCGCGGTCCAGGATCCGCAGCTGGGCACCGGACATGCCGTCTTCTGCGCGGTCCCTGCGCTTCGAGACGGCGCCTCACGGACGTTGATCCTGTCCGGCGATGTACCGAACATGCAGCCGGAGACGATCCGTGCGTTCGTTGCGGCCGCGCAGGGCTCGACGCTCAGCGTGATGACCGCGGTGCTCGCCGATGCGGCGCGTTACGGACGCATTGTGCGCGACGGGGAGACGCTCCGCGCGATCGTCGAGCACGCCGATGCCTCGCCCGAAGTCCGCGCGATTCGCGAGATCAATACCGGCTTCTACGTCGCGGACACCGAGTTTCTGTGCACCGAACTCGCGAAGCTGTGCGCCGGGCCCGCCGACAACGCCCAGGGCGAGTACTACCTCACCGATCTCGTCGCAGTGGCCGCCGCGGCGGGCGCCGCCACGGCCTGGGTACTCGATGATGTCGCGCAGATGCAGGGCGTGAACACGCGCACGCAGCTCGCTGAAGCGACGGCGTGGTGTCGCACACGAATCAATGACGCGTGGATGGACGCCGGCGTCACGATGCTCGACCCGCGGCACACCTACATCGACGCCGACGTCCAGCTCGCCGCAGACGTGCTGCTGCACCCCGGCGTGCAGCTCATCGGGGCGACCACGATCGGTGAGGGCACGACGGTCGGCAACGGCTGTGTGATCGAAGACAGCCACGTCGCACAGGACGTCACGATCCTGCCGTTCTGCCACTTTGAGCAGGCCCACGTTGAGAACGGCGCGCGCATCGGACCGATGTGTCACCTGCGCCCCGGCGCCGACATCGGACCACAGTGCCACGTGGGCAACTTTGTGGAAGTGAAGAACTCGCGTCTGGATGTCGGTGCGAAGGCCAACCACCATTCCTACATCGGCGACGGCCACATTGGAGCCCGCGCCAACATCGGCGCCGGCACGATCTTCTGCAACTACGACGGCTACCGGAAGCACCGCACAACGGTTGGCGCGGGAGCGTTCGTCGGCTCCAACTCGGCGCTCGTCGCGCCGGTCAGCGTCGGCGAAAACGCCTACGTCGCGGCGGGCAGCGTCGTGACTGGCGATGTCCCCAAAGACGGGCTCGCCGTGGCGCGCGGGCGACAGCGCAACATCGAAGGGTGGGCGAAGGGCTGGCGCGCGACCAACGAAGACTGACGCCTCGTTACTCGTCGCTGCGCCGCTTGCGAAGCAGCGAGAGTCGTTCGTTCATCGTGAACTCCTTCGTGGAGTCCTTGTTGTCGCCGTCCCGCGCCATTTGTTCGGCGAGTCGAAGGATATCCGCGCCCGCCGCGAGCGTGTGATCGCCATCGGAGTCGTCGGTATCGTCCGGTTTGCGCCGGGGAGGACTGTCGATGAGCACGATCCGACTGGGGTTCGTCGTCATCGCCGTCGCGTCCATCTCGATATCGATATCGGAGATCTCGCTCATCATCTCTTCGGCGAGGCTGTCGAAATCGAGGTCGGCCTCGAACACGCCGGCAAAATCGCGGGCCAGATCATCGACCTGGTCGACGGCGTGCAGCTCGGCGCTGCTGATCTCCTCCATCGTCGTGATCCGGAGGTCCTCGAGGTTGACTTCCGGCGGGTCCGGCACGTCATCGAAGATGTAGTCCGGCGCGATGCCGGCGGCGTACGCGGCGGGGTTCGTGGCTTCGTCCCGAATCAGCTCGTTCGGCGTTTCGACATACGCCTTGGTGCGTTCCGCCACCACGGTCGACCCGAGCGCCGGGATCTCGTCGGAGTCCTCCGCCGCGAGGCCCTGTTCGCGAAGCTCCAGAATCTCCTCGCGCGGGAGCATTCCGGTGACCGCGTCGTTGCGGTCGTACTCGTCGACTTCGAGCTCGACCTCCAGTTCGACCTCGATGGTCATCGGCGGCTCGGTGGGCGGTCGTCGCGGGATTCCCATCGGCAGTTTGGACGGTTCCATCATGACCGGCTCTTCGAACGACTCCGCCTCGGCGACGAAGTCTTCGGCGACTTCGACCTTCGGCAGGTGAATCTCGATGCCCGGCACCGAGACTTCGGTGGGGTTCAGCCGGCGGATGTCACTCGAATCGTAGGCGGCGAGGAGGTCGAGCACGGATTCTTCCGCCGCCCACGCTTCCGCCCACCCGTCGTCCTCGCGCAGGAGTAGATTGCGCGCCTCGGGTCGCCCGATCACCGAGCTCGCGAGGTGCAGCAACGTCGAGAACCGTGCATCGCAGCCGTCTTGGGCCGCGGCCGTGAGCAGGCGAAGCGCGCTGCGGACACTGGATGCATCGGTGGTGAACCACCGTCGCCCGGCGCCCGGAAATCCGTAGAGCGTCTGGAAGTCGTCCATGCGCACCACGCGATCCCACATCACCATCGGGGACAGTCGCACGAAGCGCTCCAACGAACGGCGCTCGGCGTCACTGGAGGGCGGGAACACGTGCATCACGTGAGTGCCCGGGAACTCGCTCGGGGGGTTCTCAGCGATGTAGAGCACCGGCTGATCGGGAATCTGCAGCGCGAGCCACAGCAGCAAGCCGCCCTTTCCGCTGCCGGGTTCGCCGACCAGCACGCCGTTGCCGGGCCGTCGAACCTGGCGCTTGAGCGTCGCGAGGACCTCCTGCGGCAGTCGATCGGCGACCGCGATCGGGAGGCGCTCGATCAGAATCGAGGGCCCGGTGACGCCGCCATACTTGCGCAACGCCCACTCGCCGCTTCTCAAGTGGCGATCCTGGGGGATCAAGTCGGCGAGCCGCAGCAGCAGGCCGCGCTGTAGGGTCTCGCGGCCGTGGCGAGCGCGCCCGAGCTTTTCGTACGACCAATGCCCGTTTGCGGCGATTCGCACGTACTTGACGTTGAGATCGTCGAGCACCGCTCGCAGCTCCTCAATCTCCCCCAGTAGCTCACGGATCGGCCGCACGTCGCTCAACGAAGTGCCCGCAGCGAGGGCCGGAACGGATCATCGGGTTTCGGTGTCTCGGCCTCTTCGTCGGGCACCTCGAGCGTCGGCTCCAGTGCCAAAATCAGCGTGACCTCTTCGTACGCCGCGACCTCGATATCGAACCGCTGCGTGATGTAGCCGTCGGCCCGCAGCATGAGGCGCCGAACGCCGGGCGTGACGGGCACGACGCCCTCCGCCCAGCCGTTTGCGACCCCGCTGTACACTTCGTCGATCGCCAGCTCGGCCCCCGGAGGCTGGACCTCGAGGCGCAGGTACCCCCGCGGCCCTCCGCGCTGGGAGACGTATCCGGCCGAGCACCCGACGAGGCCGGCGACGAGCGCGCTGGCCCCGATTCGATGCGCGAGGGATGTGGTTCTTCGTCTCATGCCGGTCATTGTAACGGAACTTGGCGTGGCGCCAAGCGCCTCAGGGATTCAATGCGATTCGCCCCAGCCGCTCGTAGAGGTCAATCCCTCGTTCGAGTTCGGCGAGTTCGATGTGCTCGTGGTCTGAATGCGCGACCTCGATGTCGCCGGGGCCGACCAGCCAGACCGGCGCGATCTCGTTGAGGTAGCTGGCATCGGTGTTGAACGCGACGGTCATCGTCTCGACGCCCGCCGGCGGATCGAAGAACACCGGATCATTGCAGGCCGGAACATCCACCGACACGTGCTCGCCGCAGAGGGCCTCGATGCGATCGAGCAGCGGCTGGGTGGCGGAGACGGTGCGAATGAGGACCTCGGCTCGTGCCGACGGTGCGAACACATTCGCCGCGACCCCGCCGGCGATGACTCCCACGTTGCTCGTCGTGGGTCCCAGGACATCGTGCGTCGGCCAGGGCTCGGCGCGCAGGCGCTCGAGGGCGTCCAGCAGACGGTGGACTGCCGAGACGCCGCGGGCCGGATAGGCGGAGTGTGCGGCGACGCCCTCCGCGCGCAGCAACAGTTTGATCATTCCTTTCTGCGCGGATACGACGCGGTTCTGCGTCGGCTCGCACAAGATGATCCGCTCGGTCTGAAGGCCCAGCGCTGGCGCGGCTTTCGCGCCCTGATGGTCCACCTCTTCGCCCACGACGAACAGATAGCCGAAGTCGTGGAGCCCGTCGGCCATCAGGCGCTCGCCGGCGGCGGACATCGCCAGGATCCCACCCTTGGTGTCGCATGCGCCCCGGCCGTATACGATCCCGTCTTCCTCGCGCACCGGCAGGTGCGGTGGCACCGTGTCGACGTGGGTCGAGTAGACGAAGCGAGGTGTCGCCCCACGGGTG
>JBFIHF010000313.1:0-7770 GCA_041601915.1 Bradymonadaceae bacterium | reverse complement strand
CGCGCCCGCAAGATCCTCCTCGCCGGCGGCCGCCCCACCTTCCCCGAGGGCACCTACGCGATGCACGTCTGGCACGGCTTCCCCCGCGCCGGCCCCTAATCCCACCCACAACCGCACCCCCACGGCCCATCCCCAGATGGGCCGCACACTTGCGTCCGCCGCCCCCCACAACCCCCAATTCCACCCTCCGCGCGACCCCGTTTTCGCGATCCCCACACAAACCGCGCACCAAACTTTCGTCCAGGTCGAACTACTGACGACAAACCGTCGCCCAAGCCGAACGGAACTCGTCGGCTCAATGACCGCCCCGGGCGTGATCGCGGACCGCCCCGGGCGTGATCGCGGACCGCCCCGGGCGGTCATTGCGGACTGCGGTGGGAGTCTGTGAACGCTGCTGTTGCGCGCGCACCTACATTTGAGTACACCGTGCGCGACTGATGGAGGATGCGATGAAGACCCGAATTTTGTGCGTGCTCGTTGGATTGATGTTGGTGGGTTGCGTGGAGGCGGACCGCCCGACGAAGGCGGAAGTGACGCCGCAGGCGGTGGAGTTCGCTGGTGACTCCAAGGCTGATGGCAGCCCCTACGCGGTGTATCAGGGCGACCTCGAGGTCGACGACCGGCACGAGGCGTGGCTGCCGAAGCGGACCAAGGTCCACTACTGGACGTTCGAGGCGGCGTCGGGCGATGACATCTTCCTCGACGTGGCATCGCGGGACGGCGACGACATGTACGTGCTGCTGTACCGCGCACAGAACGGTGGGTGGAGCTACGTGGGCGGCAACGACGATTGCGACTCCAATACGCTGAACTCGTGTCTGCGGGTGACGGGTGACGACGGGCAGTATCTGGCGTTGGTGAGCACGTACCGCTACCTGGCGCAGAATCAGCCGACCGCGGCGACCTACGAGATCGAAGCGATGTGCGACGACGGCGCTTGTGCCGCTCCGCCCGTGCAGGCGTGCGGCTCACGTGGCCTGCAGCCCTGCCCCGACGACACGTACTGCGATTGGCCGGACGCGAACATCTGCGGTCGTGCGGACGGCCCCGGGACGTGCCAGCCGCTGCCCGAGGTCTGCACGCTGGATGTCAGCCCGATCTGCGGCTGCGACGGCCTGACCTACACCAACCGCTGCGCGGCCGCGATTCTTGGCATCGACACCCTGCACCCGGGCGCGTGTGCCCGCCCCGGACAACCTGAAGGTTCGACGTGCGGCGGCATCGCCGCGCTGCAGTGCGAGGATGGGCTGAAGTGCAACTACAGCGGCAACATGGGCTGCAACATCGCCGACGCCGCGGGCGTGTGCGTCGTCGACGAGCCGCGCTTCTGCACCGCGCACTACGACCCGGTCTGCGGCTGTGACGGACGGACGTACAGCAATGCCTGCCACCTCGGTGGTGCAGGCGTTGGCTACGACCACGACGGTCCCTGCAACTAAGCTACGCGTCGCGACGAGCCGGCTCGTCGATGAGGTGGCACGCCACAAAGTGCCCCGGTTCCGCCTCTTTGAACTCCGGGGTGTCCTTCTTGCATCGGTCCCACGCGTACGGACAACGCGTGTGGAAAACACAGCCGCTGGGGGGATTGAGCGGACTCGGCACATCGCCCTGAAGGACGATCCGATTGCGGGACGCCTCAATCTCGGGGTCCGGAATCGGGACGGCCGAGATCAGCGCCTCGGTGTACGGGTGCAGCGGATTCTCGTAAATCCTCTCGCCCGGGGCGAGCTCGGCGAGGTTGCCGAGGTACATCACCGCGATACGGTCCGAAATCTGCCGTACGGCGGCGAGGTCGTGGGCGATGAACAGATACGTGAGCCCAAACTCGGATTGCAGGTCCTCGAGCAAGTTGATGACCTGGGCCTGAATCGAGACGTCGAGGGCCGAGATCGGCTCGTCACACACGATGAAGCTCGGCTCCGACGCCAGCGCGCGCGCAATGCCGATGCGCTGTCGCTGCCCGCCCGAGAACTCGTGCGGGTAGCGGCGGACAAAGCGTGGGTCGAGGCCGACGATCTCCATCAGCTCTTGCACGCGCCGCTGAGCATCGGTTCCGGTGGCGAGGTCATGCACGGCGAGCGGCTCACCGATAATGCTGCCAATCGTCATGCGGGGATTCAGGGAGCCGTAGGGGTCCTGAAAGATCATCTGCAGGTCGCGGCGCAACGGATGCAGCTCGCGGTGTGATAGTTGGGTCAGGTCTTGGTCGCGAAAGAGCACCTTGCCCGCAGTCGGCTCATAGAGCCGGATGATCGCGCGACCGGTGGTCGACTTTCCGCAGCCGGACTCACCGACGAGCCCGAGCGTCTCGCCCTCGAGGATGTCGAACGTGAGTCCATCGACCGCCTTGACGCGGGACACTTCGCGACGCCGGATCGTGCCCTTGAACATCGGGAAGTGCATCTTGAGCCCGCTGATTTGCAGCAACGGATCAGGCATCGATCGTCCCGTCGGCTTCGGAGGCGCCGGCCTCGGCTCGTGTGATGTCCGCGCCGGTGGCGTGAGACCCGAGCTTGGCGGTGTAGACTTCCTCACCGCGCCAGCAGTAGGCCCGATGACCGGGCGTCGGTTCGTAGGCGGGCGGAAACTCGGTCGAGCACTTGTCGACGACCCACTTACAGCGCGGCGCAAATGGACAGCCAGGGATCGGCTTCGATGTATCCGGTGTGCGGCCTTCGATCGGAATCAAGCGCTGGGACCGGCCGCGATCCAAGCGAGGAACACTGCGAAGCAGCCCTACGGTGTAGGGATGAGCCGGCCGATGGAAGAGCTCGATCGCGGGCGCCTCCTCCATGACCTTGCCCGCGTACATCACGACCACGCGGTCGGCCATGCCCGCGACGACGCCGAGGTCATGAGTAATCATGACAACGCTGGTCCCGAAGTCGCGCCGCAGGTCCTTGATCAGCTCCAGGATCTGCGCCTGAATCGTGACATCGAGGGCCGTCGTCGGCTCGTCGGCGATGAGCAGCTTCGGCTGGCAGAGCAAGGCCATCGCGATCATGACGCGTTGGCGCATGCCGCCGGAGAACTGATGCGGATACTGATCGAAGCGCTCGGCCGCTCCAGGGATCCCGACCTTCTCGAGCATCTCGATCGCGAGCTTGCGCGATTCCTCCCGCCCCATGCCGCGGTGGGTCTCGAGCGGCTCGATGAGCTGCCGACTGACCCTCAAGAAGGGGTTCAGAGAAGTCATCGGATCTTGCCAGATCATCGAGATTTTGTTGCCTCGAAGACCGCGCAACTCCCGCTTGGACTTTTGGAGCAGATCCTCGCCGTCGAACATGATCCGACCGCTATGAATCTTGCCCGGAGGCTGCGGGATGAGTCCGAGCACCGTGATCTGGGTGATGGACTTCCCGGAGCCCGACTCGCCCACCACGCCGAGGCACTCGCCCTCGTTGACGTGCAGTGAGATTCCGTCCACCGCGCGCACGACCCCCTCATCGGTGTGGAAGTAGGTGCGCAGGTCCTCGATGCTGAGGAGGGCGTCTTCTGCGGCCATCGCTCAGTCCTTTCGAAGCTGTGGGTCGAGGGCGTCGCGCAGACCGTCCCCGAGGAAATTGAGACTCAAGAGCGTCACGGCGAGCGCGACCCCCGGGTAGAGGATCAACCACGGCGCGGTCACCATCAGTTGGCGTCCCTCGCTGATCAGTGCTCCCCACGACGTGTCTGGGGCTTGCACACCAAGGCCGAGGAACGACAGGAACGCTTCCTCAAGCATTACTGCAGGTACGGTCAGTGTGGCGTACACGATGATGGGGCCGAGGGCGTTCGGGATCAGGTGGCGGAAGATGATCGCGAGATTCGAGACGCCGATCGTGCGCGCCGCCTCCACGAACTCTTGCCCTTTCAAGCTGATGACCTGCCCGCGCACAATCCGCGCCATCGTGAGCCACTGGATCGCACCGAGCGCGATGAACAATAGGAAGATCTGTTGGCCGAACACGACCATCAGCAGGATCACGAGAAACATGAACGGCAGTCCGTACATGATGTCGACGATGCGCATCATGACGTTGTCGACCTTTCCGCCGAGGAACCCTGCCGTCGCGCCCCACGATACGCCGATGACGAACGACACAAACGTCGCGAGGAAGCCAACGGCGAGCGAGATCCGGGCCCCATAGACCATGCGCGTCAGCAGATCACGGCCGAGCTGGTCGGTGCCCAGCACGTTGCGACGCGGTCCGGGTAGTCCCTTGTACTCCTCGGCGCTCAGCAGCCCGTCGTCGTCGAGATCGAGGCGGTCGAGGATATCTTGCGCCTCGCCGTCGTTGACGACATCGAGCAGCTTGCCGGTCTCTTCGATCTGGAGGGCCCCGTCCTCTCCGGCATCGCACGCGAACACGGCGCGGTCCTCGATCGGCGCGAGGCTGCGCTTGATCGTCGCCCACTTCGCGCAGTCGGGCACAAACTGGTTCGGGGCAGGCAGGCTCAGGGGCGCCGCCTTGTACTCTTCGTAGGAGAGTCCGCCGCTGCGGTCGAAATCGAGGATCGAGAACTCGTACGCGGCATAGGCCGCGGCGACCTCTTTGGGCTCGATGTACTCGTCGCCATTGGTGTCCACGGCGGCAAACGCAAACTGCGTCGGATTGATGAGCGAGTAGTGCGACGATGGAACGCTGCGCGCGCCGGGCGGTTTGGGCACCACGAAGCCGTGCTGCTCCTCCATCTGGAAGCCCGTGACGAACGCCGCGATCACCTCGTAGCCGAGCGCACAGATGGTCATGAACGCGACAATCGCCGCGCCGGCCATCGACGCCCTGTTTCGCCGCAGTCGGCGCCACGCGTCGGCCCAGAGGCTCGTCCCCTCGATCAGTTGAGGTTCGGTCATCCGTCGTAGCTCACGCGCGGGTCGAGCAATGTGTAGAGCACATCGACGACGAGGTTGAGCAAGACGAGCACCGACGAGTACAGAATGATCGTGCCGAGCACGAGATTGTAGTCGCGGTTCAGCGCCGAGCGGACGAAGTGGGTGCCGATCCCCGGGATGCTGAAGATCTCCTCGACGACGACCGATCCGGTCAACATCGCGGCGAGCGCCGGCCCGAGGTAGCTGACCACCGGCAGCAACGCGCCCTTGAGCGCGTGGCGGTACACGACGACCTGCTCCGCGAGCCCCTTGGCGCGCGCGGTGCGGATGAAGTCCTTGCGGATGATCTCGAGCATCCCGCCGCGCGTCAGGCGCGCGACGTAGGCGGCGTAGTACATGCCCAGTGTGATGCTCGGTAGGATACTGTCCGACCAGGTTTCCCAGCCCACGGCGTTAGCCCAGCCGAGCTCCAGCGCAAAGAGCAGGATCAGCAGCGGCCCGAGCACGATGTTCGGCACGCTGACGCCCACCATCGCGACGGTCATCGTGGCGTAGTCGACCGACGTGTTCTGTTTGAGTCCAGCGAGCAGCCCTGCAGGCACGCCGAGCAACAGCGCCAGCAGAAGCGCCTGGAGCCCCAGCTGCACGGTGTACGGTAACCCGGCGCTCAACGTCTCGAGGACCGTGAGATCGGTCTTCATGCTGTTGCCGAGCGACCCCGACGCGAGAGTCTTCAGGTACAGCACGTACTGTGTCTCGGCCCACGAATCCATCGGCAGGAAGTAGACCGGCCCGACGGAGTACGTCGTGGTCTGGTCGGTATACAGCTCGCAGCCCGTGACGGGACCGAGCACCGGGGGGATGAACGCGGGAAACACCGGGCGATCGAGGTAATTCTCCTTCACGCACGCGCAAGTGTTCGCCTCGCGCTCTTTCAGGCACGGGTTGCTAGGCGCCTGGCGGGTCAGCCAGAGCGATAGCGTGATGATTACAAGAATGACGACGAAGCTCGAGGCGAGCCGCCGCAACACATATCGGCTCATCTACTTCGTCGCTTGGGCGAGCATCTCTTTCGCTTTCTTGATGCTGTATTCGGTCTTGGTCGTCGACTTGTAGCCGGCAATCGGCGGCACGTATCCCGTCGCAATCTTGTACAGACCATTCAAGGTGTTGTTGACCAGCGACTCGCGGTCGATCGCCATGGAGAGTGCGGCGCGGAACTCCGGCTTCGCGAGCAACGACTCGCCGTTGCTCACGTTGAGGCGATAGAAGTACACGCCGAGCAGCGGCTCGTCGTAGTGGTCGGGATGGGTCAGCAGGCTCGAAATCTGGGCGACGGGCAGGCCCGAGATCCAGTGCAGCTCGCCCGTCTTGTACGCGGTCACGCGCGCCGTCGCGTCGGCGATGATGCGGTAGCGCACCTTGTCGACCTTCAGGTCCGCGACGCCCCAGTAGTTGGGGTTCTTCGCCAACACCGCGTCCTGCTGCGGCTGGTAGCTTTCCAACATGTAGGGACCGTTGGAGACGATGTTCTCGGGCTTGGTCCACGCGTCACCGTGCTTGGCGATCGCCGCCATCGAGCTCGGGAAGAACGTGTAGAAGGCGGTCAGCTCGAGGAAGTACGGCGTGGGCGCGGTCAGCTTGACCTCCAACGTCGTGGGGTCCAGCGCCTTGATGCCGACGCTGGCCCAGTCCTCGTTCTCTTTCTTGTTGTACGCTTCGGCGCCTTCGATCGCGTACATCATCGAGGCGTAGTCGGCGGCGAAGCCAGGCGTCAGCACGCGCTTCCAGGATTCGACGAAGTCGTTCGCCGTGACCGGCGCGCCGTCGGACCACTTCGCGTTCTTGCGCAGCTTGAAGGTGTAGGTCTTGCCGTCCTCGCTCAATGTGTGCGACTCGGCGACACCATACGTGACGAGCTCCGACGCGCTGGCGAGCCCCTCGGTGGTCACGTTCGGCATCATCAATCCCTCGAAGAGATTGAACGCGAGCTGTCCTTCGGGCGCGCCACTCATCTTGGCGGTGTCGAACGTCTCGGGGTCCGCGGCGAGCGCGAAAGTGAGCACGTCGGTCTTGCCGCCGGCGACGAACTCCGCGCCGTTGGGGGCTTCGCCGAGCTCCATGTATTTCACGAGGTGGACGTCGCGGTTGTGCGGCTCGAAGCCTTTGAGTCCGGCCGACCGCAGTCCGTGCGAGGTGTAGAAGTAGATGGGGATCACCGGACCTTCGGTGATGAGCATCTCTTCAGCTTTCTGCAGAATTTGAGTCCGCTTCGCCTGATCGAGTTCGACGCGCGCATCGTCGAGCAACTTGTCGTAGGCCTCGCTCTTCCAGCCCGTATCGTTGTTGCCGTTGTCGGACTCGAACATGTCGAGGAACGTCATCGGATCGTTGAAGTCTCCAATCCATCCGGCGCGGGCGATGTCGAAGGACAGCGTGTCGACGTCCTGCAAATACGTCTTCCACTCCTTGTTGTTGAGCTTGACGTCAAACTTCAAGTTCCGCTTCCACATGTCCTGGATGGACTCGGCCACGAGCTTGTGGTTCTCGTCGGTGTTGTAGAGCAGCGTTACCTCGGGAAGGTTTGATGCGGCCTTCGCAGTGTCCCCGCCCGTGGCGGAGTTCGCGTTGGGCTCGTGCTTTTCACAGGCCAGCGTGAAGGAAACCGCGCCAGCGACGAGCAGAACAATGACAGTGCGTACGGACATAACCATCCTTTGAGGCAACGAATGAGCGGCCCCCTTGTAACGATACGCGCTTCGGAGTGTCAACGTTCGTGTCCTCGCGGGCGGCGCCGGCATCACACGGTGCCGCTAGTGGCACCCGGCGGAAGTAATGAGCCATCCTCGCCGCGTCGGAACGACGATCTCTTTGCCCTCCTCCTCGACGATACGCGTGCATCGCCTGCGTCGGAGTGCAGCGACATCGTCGCTCCGATCACGCCGGGGATGGCT
>JBFIHF010000312.1:0-7773 GCA_041601915.1 Bradymonadaceae bacterium | reverse complement strand
GCAGACGGGCGTCCTTGCCGAGGTACACGCGCCCCCCGTCCTCGAGCACGATCGCATCGAGGCGGTCGAACAGCCGAAAGAGGTCGACGCCGACGTTGGCGAAGTCCAGCGCGAGGGTCGTTCCGCCCATCGGAAACGAGAGGCCCCCATGGTCGCGATCCCCAAACTTCTTGATGACGGCGAGAAACGACGCGAGGCCGCTGCCGGAAATCTCGTCGAGGCACGTGCGAACGACCTCTTCGCTGGGGACCACCAGCTGGTACTGCAGAAAGCCCCGCTTGCCGTACAGATAGTTCCAGTTGGGGACGGCATCGAGCGGGAAGAAGAACGGCAGATAGTCGACCGCCGCGGTACGGCGCCCCGCCGGCTCCTTGCGGAAGTACGCCTCGTTGAACAGCCGCATCGTGGTGCTGTTCACCCAGACATCGCTCTCGAGGCCCCGACCGTCGACGACCTGACCGATGAGCTCCACCAGTCGGTCGGCGGCGCCCTGCTCCACGGACACGCCCGGATCGGCGTGCCGGCCGCGCATGTAGATCCCACGGCCCATCGCGGCGCCGGTCTTCACACAGTCGACCCATGCCATCGACAGCGGCAGATCGGTGGCTTCGCCACTGACTTCGAAAAACTCGTCGAGGTTCTCGACGCGAATCGACTCCATCGCGATGGCGCGATTCGCGACCTCGATGAGTTGCATTTCGACGCTGAGGATGAACCCCGTCAGGCCCATCCCGCCAATCGTGGCCCAGAACAACTCCGGTTCGGTCTCGCGATCGCAGAGCACGACGTCGCCGCGCCCGGTCAACAATTCGATGCGTCGGACATGGTCGCCAAAGCAGCCGTACTCGCCGTGGCTCTTGCCGTGGATGTTGCAGCCCACCGCGCCACCGACGGTTACAAACTGGGTGCCGGGGACCACCGGTGGGAAGAAGCCACGTGGCAGAAACGTCTCGATCACTTCCTGGAGGGACACGCCACTCTCGCAGCGGAGCCAGCCGGTTTCGGCGTCGAACGCCAGCATTCGGTCGAGGCGCCGCGACAGAATCACGCGACCTTCGCTCAGCAAGGCCGCATCGCCGTAACTGCGCCCGAGGCCGTGCGCGATGATCGGTTCGCCCTCGCGGGCGGCGAGCGCGCCAAAGACGTCGCGGAGCCCCTCGGGGCGTGCGACCCGCGCGTGTTCGAGGACGGGAAACCTGCCCCATCCGGCCAACTCTGTTTCAATCCATTTTGTCATCGCGAGGGTGTTAACACGAGAGTGACTTGGAGTCCCACGATCGTCGGATGAATGGTCGGGATTCGCGGTTGGACGGCTGGCTCGGGCTGCCGTTCGGCGTGACGTAGTGCCCTGTATTCAGCCTTCAAACTTGGAGAGTTGTATTGAAATCCATCCGGCATCATCGTAGAACTCAGACGCTGCCGAACTTAATTTGAACACACCTATTGGGAGGTCCTACCGTGGCCCCTACATACCACTTACGTACACTATACCTCGCCCTAATCCTCTGTTTCATCGCCTCAGCATGCACCGATCCGAGCGCATCGGACTCCGGTGACTCCCCCCTCAGCACGATTGAGCAGGCCCAGCTGATCGGCGAGGCCGCGGCGGGTGTGAACGCGTGCACCGATGGGATGGACAACGACGGCGACGGCAAGATCGACTGCAATGACGCGGACTGCAACCCGAGCGCGTCGTGCGAGTCTTCGGCGGCCGCGTGCAAGGACGGGCTGGACAACGACTTCGACGGCCAGATCGACTGCATCGACCCCGGCTGCAAGTTCGCGGCGAACTGCGAGACGGGCAGCCTGTGCACGGACGCGATCGACAATGACGGGGACGGGTTCATCGACTGCCAGGACGCCGGCTGTGCGGGTCACGGTTTCTGTAAGGACCACCGCTGCAAGGCCGATTGCTCGCCGATCGGATTTGGCAGCACGGACGACCTCGACAACGACGGCGCGACGACGTGCCGCACGATCGGGGGCAATGCGGGTTCGCAGACCCTTTGTGGTCTGGCGGACTGCAACGACTCCGATGCCGACATCAAGCAGGGCACGGACGAGAATCCCGGCAACATGAACTGCAACGACGGTATCGACAACGACTGCGACGGTCTGATCGACGGCAACGATGAGGGGTGCACGAACAACCCCGTCTGTGGCGACAGCGTGATCACGCCCCCCGAGACCTGCGACGACGGCAACATCTCGAATCAGGACAACTGCCTCGGTACCTGTGCGCCGAACATCTGTGGTGACGCGCACGTGGACGCGGTGAATCCGAGGATTGAAGGCTGCGATGACGGCAACACGACGCCCCTCGACGGTTGTTCGGCGACGTGTACCGTGGAGCGCGGCTTCACCTGCACGCAGTGCCCCGGCAACCCCGACCCCACGTGTGGCGGGGGACCGCCGGACGTCGCCAGCACCTGCACCAGCCGGTGCGGCGATGGCATCAAGGCATCCAACGAAGGGTGCGACGACGGCAATACGAACCCCCTCGACGGCTGTAGCGCGGTCTGTGTCGTGGAGCCCGGCTGGATGTGCACGAACAACACGATGGCCACGCCGGAGACCAGCTGCACCGAAATCTGTGGCGACATGTTGGTCGTCGGCAGCGAGACCTGTGATGACGGCGGGACGATGAACGGCGACGGGTGCAACTCGATGTGTCAGCTCGAGTTCTGCGGCGACAACGTCATCAACAATAACGGCGAGCAGTGTGACGACGGGAACACGGTGAGCGGCGATGGATGCTCGGCGACCTGCGTGACGGAGTTCTGTGGCGACGGCATCCCGAACAACAACGGGGAGCAGTGCGACGACGGCAACATGAACAACAACGATGCCTGCCTGACGACCTGCATGAACGCGACGTGTGGGGACGGCTTCATTCGGCAAGGCGTCGAACAGTGCGACGACAGCAACACGATGAGCGGCGACGGGTGCTCCAACCTGTGTGTCACCGAGTTCTGCGGCGACGGCATCCCGAACAACAACGGGGAGGCGTGCGACGACGGAAACGCGGACAACTTCGACGAGTGCCTGACCACGTGCGAGCTGCCGACCTGCGGGGACGGATATGTGCGACAGGGCGTCGAAGAGTGCGATGACGGCGGGACGTCCGGCGGCGATGGCTGCAGCGCGGTGTGCGTCGAGGAAGATGGCTACACCTGTATCGAGCTCAATCCGAACGATCCCAGCGTCTGCATGACGACCTGCGGCGACGGCATTCGTGCGGGGACCGAAGAGTGTGACGACGCGAACAATCTGCCCGGCGACGGCTGTAGCGCGATCTGCGAAGAGGAATTCGGCTACGAGTGCACCGAGACGCCGCCGACGGCGCCGTCCGTGTGTGCGACGGTGTGTGGCGACGGCGAACGCGCCGGGACCGAAGAGTGCGACGACGGCAACACCGCCAGCGGCGATGGCTGCGACTCGTCGTGTGAAGAGGAGCCCGGATACACATGCATCGAGGTGCCGCCGACGGCACCGTCGGTGTGCTTCAACTTCTGTGGCAACGGCCTCGTCGATGCGGGCGAAGAGTGCGACGACTCCAACCTGACCAACGGCGATGGTTGCGATGACAGCTGCGAGATCGAAGACGGGTACTCGTGCACCGAGCCTCAGCCACCGGCCCCTCCGGGACCGTCGGTGTGTGTGCCGGGCTGCGGTGACGGGCTCGTCATCGGTGGCGAAGAGTGCGACGACGGCAACGCGATCGACGGCGACGGCTGCAGCGCGACCTGTCAAGAAGAGCAAGGCTACGAGTGCGAAGAGGATCCCAGCACGGCACCGTCGGTCTGCATGTCGACATGCGGCGACGGTGTACGCGCCAGCGATGAAGAGTGCGATGACGCCAACACCACCAATGGCGACGGCTGCTCGTCGGTCTGTCTCGAAGAAGATGGCTACACCTGTGCCGAGCTGCCCGATGGCACCTCGACCTCAATCTGTACCGCCAATTGCGGCGACGGCATCCGCCAGTTGCCGTCCGAGGGTTGCGACGACGGGAACCGCACGCCGAACGACGGGTGCAACGCCGTCTGTCAGGTTGAGCAAGGCTTCAGCTGTCTGGAGCTGAACCCGACCGATTCGTCGGTCTGTGCCCCGATTTGCGGGGACGGGCTGCTGCGGGCCGGCGAAATCTGCGACGACGGCAACATGAGCAACAACGACCGCTGCCTGGTGACGTGCACGCTGAACGTGTGTGGCGACGGCTTTGTCCGTACGACGGTCGAAGCGTGTGACTCGGGCGCCGCGAACAGCGATACGACACCGGACGCGTGCCGCACGACGTGCACGCTGCCCACCTGTGGTGACAGTGTGCAGGACACCGGCGAGAGCTGCGACGAAGGCCCGCTGAACAGCGACACCGACCCCAACTCGACCTGCCGCACGAACTGCGCGTTGGTCAGCTGCGGGAACGGGTTGCTGGGCCCCGGCGAAGAGTGCGACGACGGCCCGAACAACAGCGACGTGGCACCCGACGCCTGTCGGACCACCTGCACGTTCGCTCGCTGCGGTGACGCGGTGGTCGACACCGGCGAAGCCTGCGACACCGGTGCGGCACGCAGCGACACCGAGCCCGACGCGTGCCGTCTGGCGTGCGTGGTCTCGATCTGCGGCGACAGCGTCATCGACACCGGTGAAGCGTGCGACGACGGACCCGCGAACTCGGACACCGTCGAAGGCGCATGTCGCACCAACTGCTCACTGGGCGGCTGTGGCGACGCGACGCTGGACGACGGCGAAGAGTGCGACGACGGGCCGCTCAACTCCGACACGGAGCCCAACGCCTGCCGCACGACCTGCGTCAATGCGGTGTGTGGTGACGGCGTCGCCGACGACGGCGAAGAGTGTGACGACGGCACGGACAACTCGGACACGGTCGCCGACGCGTGCCGCACGAGCTGCACGTTGCCCGTCTGCGGCGATGGCGTAATGGATGGCGAGGAGGCTTGCGACGACGGTACGGCCAACTCCGACGTCGCCGCGGACGCCTGTCGGTCCTCGTGCGCACTGCCAAGCTGCGGAGACGGAGTCGTCGACGAGGGCGAGGCGTGTGACCTGGGCGAATCCAACACCGACAACGGCTCCTGCAGCATGACCTGCGCGCTGGCGAGCTGTGGTGACGGCATTCTCGACGATGCGACCGAGGAGTGTGACAGCGGCGACGACAACAGCGACACCGCGGCGGATGCCTGCCGCACGAACTGCAAGCTGCCGGTCTGCGGCGACGACGTGGTCGACGACGGCGAGGAGTGCGACGAGGGGAGCAACAACGGCAAAGATGGTGGCGCATGTGCCGCCAACTGCACCGAAACCAATGGTGGAGAGCCGCCGATTGTCGACCCTGAGGAGTTCAAGGTCAGTGGTGCGGGCTGCAACTGCAGCACCGCTCCCGGTGCGGGGGATGCGGCGCTCGGCCTCATCTTCCTCGGCCTGATCGGACTGCGTCGCCGACGCTAGACGACCCGGTTGCTCCTCGCGTCCGCGAGGAGCAACCCCCCAGCACTTTTTGCGATGCGTTTCATGCAGATCGCAGCTACGATGCTGGCTTCACAACCTCATAAAATCGACTCGTGACGATGAAACGATTCCTCGCTCTCACCGTTCTCCTCGCGACGCTCTGCGTCTCGAGCACCGCATCGGCGCAAAAGACCTCGCCGCATGCGCTCGTTTGGAAGGACACGAGCGCCTTTCGGTACAATCCGCTCGGCATCGTGACCGCCGCGGAGCTCGAGTACAGACTCCGGATGTACAACAAGACGGCCTCGTTGTTTCGCAACTACGTGAGCCTCGCGGCGACGCCGATCCTCAGCCCGGCGTACACGCGCCTCGGCGCGAAGCTCGAGGTCGTGCCGCTGGCGCTGTTGTCCCTGGCGGTCAAGTACGAGTTCATCCAGTACTTCGGCGGGTTCGACTTCCTGCAGAGCTTTCCGGATCAGACGGCCGACATGTCGGACGCCGCGATCGAGGCCAACGGCGAAGCCGGCGAGAACTACTCGACGTCCGGGACGCAGTTGTCGTTCATCGGGCTGCTGCAGGCCAAAGCGGGCCCGATCGCGATTCGGACCCGGGCGACGCTGTTCAACGTCGATATGGACCTCAACGAGGGCGACACGGTCTTCTACGATCCGTTGCTCGACAACGTGCTGCCCGCCAGCGGCTGGGGCATCACGAACGAGCTCGACTTGATCTACATCAAGCGCGCGCTGTTCGCGGGCGTGCGCCACACGTTCACCCGAGCGTTCCTCGACGAGGTCGCCAACGATACGAATCAGGCGCAACACCGCCTCGGACCGCTGATCCTGTACGAGATCTTCAAGCGCCCGGACAAGAGCGCGCTCAACTCGATCAAGCTGCTGGGGCTGTTCCAGTGGTACCTGTCGCATCGGTACCGCTCGGGCCAGGAGACCACCGCCGCCCTGCCGTACATCGGTGTCGGCGCGATTCTCGAAGGCCGACTGTTTTGAACTGGCCCCGCCTCGCCATCGCTCTGACGCTCGCCGCCGCCTGTTCGAACAAGCCAGAAACCCCCGCCGATACTGGAGTTGCAGACGCGAGCGACTCCGGCACGCCGGATTCGGGCGCCCCCGACCTGGCACAGCGCGATACCTCGCCCGAGCCCGACAGCGATCAGCCCGACGCCGGCAGTTGTGGGTACGTGCCCGGAGCTCCGGAGGACATCCAGCCGCCATCGAGAATCCACACGCCTCGCTGGGCATTCCAGCCTTGGATTTCGAAGGATATCTCGTCCGCGGCGGACACCTATGCGTTCGTGGATGGGTTCATCTCGCGCGACATTCCGGTCGGCACGGTGGTCCTCGATTCGCCGTGGGAGACGAACTACAACACGTTCGTGCCGAACCCGGACCGCTATCCGAACTTCCCGACCCTCGTGTCGGACATGCGGGACCGCGACGTGCGGGTCGTGCTGTGGACGACCCAGATGGTGAACCAGATCTCGTTCGACCTCGAGATGGGTGGGGATACCTACGACGGACCGGCCTCGAACTACGCCGAAGCGGTGGCGTGCGATTTCTTTGTCGAGAGTGGCCGGCTCTTCACGTGGTGGAAGGGGCGCGGGGGGGCGATCGATTTCACGGACCCCATCGCGCGCCAATGGTGGCACGAGCAACAGGCGACGCTGCTGGATCAGGGTGTCGCGGGTTGGAAGTTGGACTTCGGCGAGTCGTACGTGCGCCTGGACACCGTGCAGACCGACGCCGGCGAGATCACACGTCAGCAGTACTCGGAGAGCTACTACAAGGACTTCTACGACTACGGAGTTCAGCGCCGCGGCGACGAAGAGTTCCTGACGATGGTGCGGGCCTACGACAAGTCCTACGACTTTGACGGACGCTTCTTCGCGCGCCCCGAACATGCGCCGGTGGTGTGGGTCGGTGACAACCGCCGGGACTGGGTGGGGCTCGCGGACGCCCTGGACCACACGTTCCGGTCGGCGGTGGCTGGCTATACGGTGATCGGGTCGGATCTCGGCGGCTACCTGAACCGCGACGACGAAGACCTCGGCGTCACGGTGCCGTTCGATCGGGTCAACTTCCTGCGCTGGCTCGCCGCGAGCGCGATGTCGCCGTTCATGCAGCTGCATGGCCGCGCGAACCTGACGCCATGGACCCTGCCGGACGACCCGGACCCGGACGCGTCGGTGGACCACTACCGGTACTGGTCGCACGTGCACGCCGAGCTGGTCCCCTTCTGGTACAGCCTCGCGCAAGAGTCCTACGCCGGGAATCAGGACGGCAT
>JBFIHF010000311.1:0-7804 GCA_041601915.1 Bradymonadaceae bacterium | reverse complement strand
GTGCGCCGTCGTCGCACCGCGCGAGAATCGTCCGAACCAGGGCGCGCATCGACGCTTCGGGCGGCACGGATTGATCCAGAATCGGCAAATGGTCGAA
This sequence comes from Bradymonadaceae bacterium, assembly GCA_041601915.1. Classification (GTDB taxonomy): domain Bacteria; phylum Myxococcota_A; class Bradymonadia; order Bradymonadales; family Bradymonadaceae; genus JBFIHF01. The sequence continues at coordinate 7,707 of JBFIHF010000311.1, read as the reverse complement.
GCGCAGATTCCGGCATGATGCCTCGTTTGCGATGCCGTCGACGCCTGCCCACTCCATCTCCTCGCGCGTCAGCAGGCACACGACGTCGGTCACACCCACCGCGACGAGCTGATCGAGGTCCACGGCCAGGGTGCGGCCGCGGTCGCGTCGGCCGGGGCAGATCGTGAGTCCAATTCGCCCGCCTCCCACCGGCACATCGACCCAATCGACGCGCAGGTCTCGGTTTTCGTGGGCGGTCCGCACGAGGTCGTCGGCCCAGCCTCCCGCGGCGGCCAGAGCCCATTGTTTTTGCAGGGCGTCCGATTCATCGAACGACAGCGTGTGGACGGCGTAGCGGAGCAGCGCGATGGTCTGCTGCGTCGTGTCACGATCCTCACGACACAAGGCGGCGCCGATCGACCGCAGCACGCGAATCGCGCCCCACGCGCGCAGCAGCGCCGGGTCGGAGACGCCTTCGGGGTGCTCGACGAGCGGCGCGCGGAGGTCTTTGACACATCGCAGCGCGTCGACGAGCCGCAGTCCCTGGTCGAGGCGCTCGACGTCCGGGATCGGCGTGAAGATGTACAGGAGGTCGTTCTCGAGCTTAGCGAGGTCGCGCAAGATATGGCCGCGATGGGCATGAAAGAAGTCGATCAGCCAGACGTTGTCGCGGCCGTCGAGCAGGATATTGGCACCGTTCAGGTCACCGTGCACGTACGAGACGTAGCGGTACTCCGCCATCGTCCCCGGCAGCGCGTCGAGGTCCTCGGCGTAGAAGTCGGCGGGGTTGCGCACATTCACGCCGCGAATGTCGAGGCGTCCAGCGTCGGCATCGGCCCCCACGACCCTGCGGACGTGGTCACGAACCCCGTCCGCGTACCGTGAGTGGAACGTGTAGTACTCGAGCAGCGGCAGCCGCTCGTACTGCGCAACGGCATAGAAGCGCCCCAGGATGTCCTGAAACACGTGACGCATGATGTGTTCGATGCGCGCGACGTCGGCGCCATCCTCGAACAGACTCTTGAACGTCTTGACCGCCGAACCGCCGCCCATCGCCGCATATGCGTACTTGATGCCCGCACGCTCCCCGAAATCCGCGAAGCCCCGAATCGAAGGCGCGTCATTGCCGAGGATCGACTCAACGCGCTCGAACGCGACGCGCTCTTTGGCGATGAGGTCCCGTGGTCCGAGCTTGAGGACCGTGGCGGCCTGCTCGTGACCGAGCGCATCGCGACTCGTGATGCGATAGACGCCGGCTCCGGAGAAACCGCCGGATAGCGCCGAAGCCTCCACTCGGGAGCTATCTCGATAGAGGTAGGCGAGCACGTCGACGTCGTGCTCCTCGATCGCGTCGCCCATCAGCCGCGGACGCATCCCCGGCGCCGGCAGCGGCGGTGCAATTGGCTCTCCGTCCGGCACGAGCCACGAGGTGAACTCGCCGATACTATCGTGCACCTCGACCCCAAGGACCTTCCGCAGCTGCTCGAGGGCCACGAAGTGTTGTGCGCGCGACGCGCTGGCCGTCAGCGCGCTGCACGTGGCGAGGTTTGTGACCCCGCAACGCGTCAGCAGATCGTAGAGCAGAAACGTCACCTTCGCTTCGGTCCAGACACCGACGACGCCGATGCGGACCGGCCCCGGATTTGCCGCAGCGATGGCGTCGAGGACTTCCTTGAGATTCGTCCCGCCCTCGAAGTCGTTGAGGGTGATGGAGTCCACGAATTGTTCGTTTCCTCGCCCCGCGACCTCATCCTGGCCGAAGACGAGCTCCGCACCGGGCGTCCCCTTGAGGCAATGCAGCCCGAACCTCGCGAGGTGGTGGGCCTGCGCCGGATCTTGGGCGTCATGCCAATCGCGCACGTGTACGATGTGCAGGTCGTTTTCTGGCTGCGCACGCGCCCAATGCAGCAATTGGCCGAGCGGTCCTCGTTCCGGGTCATCGCCGACGAGCCGAAGGGCCTCACTGCGGCCGACGTGAAGGGCGTTCGGCATCGGTTCGTGGGCGGCGATCGGCGCGACGAAATCGTTTTGCAGACACTGCGTGATGAGGATGGTGGCCATGTCGACGAACATATCACGATGCGCACGGCTCGCGATCGCCTTTGTCATCACTTCGGGGACGCGACGTGGTGGCAACTACCTGGCAGTGGCAGCTCACCGTGGCGACGGGGCCGGGAAACGCGATGACGTCTGTGGTAACGTTCCGGCGGGGTTCTCCACTCTCATCAAGCTCTGGGATCTCGGCGCGTGGCACCTGACATGTCCATGAAACACATCACGATGTTCGCGCTGTTCGCCTCGCTATTCGGCTGCCGCGGCGCCGTAGACGCGGGTCGCGCGGACGCCGGTGCCGACACCGCGACGTCCCCGACGAACAACGGTAACAATCCGACAGGCGACACGGGTGTACGGCCGCCAAACAACGTCACCCCGCGGGACATCGGTCCGACGGGCAGTGATGTGGCGGTGGGGCGAGACGTGACCGAACCACCGTTTGACGCTGGGGTATGCGGGGGCGCGGGCTTTGGCACTGCGTTCGCGGTGACCGCCATCGCCGGTACCCAGGCTCAGGGGCAGCTCCTTCACGCTGCGGCAACAAGCGCGGGTGGCGCGGTGGTAGGTTGGGCGGGCGCCGACGGGATCCACGTGACCCACGTCGACGGCGCTGGAAACGTCATCAACGACACGACGGTCGCTGGCGATCAGTTGTTTGGACTCGCCGCGCACGACGACGGGCGCGCGGTCATGGTGTCTCGCGGCTCGGATATTCTGGCCCTCGTGATCCTCGATGGCTCGCACAACCCGGTGTCGGACCAGACGATCATCGGTGACGTCCCACATACCGTGACGGAGAACGAGTGGTTCGGCCCGCTCATCCGCCAGGGCACGATGACCTGGACCGGCACGCAGTGGGCGACATACTTCGCCGTTCAACGCCTGTGGAACGACGGTGTCGCACACTACGGCGACCAGCTTCGACTGTACGAAGCGGACGGCTCGTCGAACTCGATGGTGTGGGGCTGGGGGTGCAGCCACTCGATGGAGGTCAAGATCTCGCACAACGGCGAGGGCCTGGGCGCTATGTGCAGCTCGGACTGCTTTCCATCGAAAGGTGTGCACTTCAACAACCGCGGCGGCCAGCTGTGGCCCGACGAGACAGGCTCCAATTGCGCTGGCCAATGGGGAACGTCGCTGGGTGCCAGTGTTCCGATTCCGGGCGGCTTCTGGCTCGCCTTCACCGCGACCGACGACCGACAGTCGCACGATGTCGCGATCGCCCGCGTCGACGGAGCAACGCCGAGCGCGCCGATCTGGCTGACCGATGACGCGGTCGACGACCGTCAGCTTCGCGCCACAAACTTCGAAGACGATGTCGTGCTCGCCTGGAATGCGGGGAACACCAATCAGTTCGTGATCGCGGACGGGGTCAGCGGCGCCGTCAGCGTCGGACCCGTGACCGTCGCGGGCGCGGTGCTGGCGGGTTCGAGCGACTTCTTCGCCTACGCGAACGGGGACATCGGTTGGGCACAGAACGAAGGCGGAGCGGTGGGCCTCGCGCGCCTGCGCGCCTGCCGCTAACTACTCCTTCGGGGTTCCGAGGAACTCGATCTCCTTCGCACCGGTATTGCCACCGGTCGTCTGGAGAGCTTCGAAGGTGATGATCTGCGCAGACTGCGCATTGGCGAGTTCGAAGACGTAGCGCTCATCGGGGTTGGGGCTGTCGAATGGCCCGACCGCTTCTCCGTCATCAAAGCGCACCTGGAACTGCTCGATGATCGACGTTCCATCGGCCATCTTGCGGCTGCGGAACGCGACGTGGGTGATCTTGCGTACCGATCCGAGATCGATCGCGATCATCGCGTCGTCGCCATCTCCATCCGTCGCCCACTCCGTCGACATCTGCCCATCGAACGCGAGATCAGCCCCCCACGTCCCGGCGTTGTCGCCTCCACCGAAGTTTGAAGAGACCTGTGCGGCGGGCGTTCCGGCGGCGAAGTTCTGCAACGGCGTGCCATTGTCCGCCTCGGCGAGGGTCGTGAACGAGTGGACATCAGACACCGCCACCACGCCATCGGCATCCACGGCACGTGCGCGCCAGAAGATCTCGGTCTCCGCAGGGAGATCCTCGAGCGGGACTTCGTGGACCAGAACGAGCTCGCCGTCGGGCATCTCGGGGTCCGTTGCGCGCAGGTCCATCGCATCTTCGGCCACGCCGTACTCCGCTTCGCAGCTCGTCGGCCGGCTCGTGGCGAAGCGCACGACGGCGCGAGTTGACCCGATCTCTTCGGCCCGTAAATTGGCGAACTCCACGGCCCCCGTGCCAGTGGTCATCGTCGTTTTCGACGCGTCAGGCTCCGCGGAGCAAGCGGGCAAGAGGAGAAAGGCGAGTATACCGAGCAGTCGTTTCATGGCTCCACGATGACTCGTGGTGCTTCGGGTTTCAAGCGGGGGCCCGCGCCCGATTGACGCGCCGCGTCAAAAAGGTGCTTGTGACGCGGTGCGTCATCCGGTAGCGTCGCCATGGAATGACGCGACGCGTCACGCCGTAGCGGTCTGATGGCAGGCCGACGACCAGGAGTGTAACATGGCAGCAACGAACACGAATCCACTGGACCTCTCCAAAGCCCGGCTCGCCGATCTCCAGGACGCGATCAGCCAGCGGGTTGACGCGCTCAAGCACGGGGCCGACATCGCGATCGGCACCACGCGCGACGCGAGCCTCGGCCTGACGTACTCGACGTCGGCGGCCGCGATCGACCGCGCGGCGAAAGTGACGCGGGCCCTGCCCTTGGGCAAGCCGCTGGCCGACCTCCTGCAACAGCAGGCCACCGCACTCACCGATCGGGAGCTGCAACTCCAGATGCCGAACATCCCCGACTACGACACGCTGAACGTGCGCGAGGTCACCGAAGCGCTCCAGGAACTGGGGCCGTGGGAGCTGTCGAAAGTGCGCCGATACGAGGCCGCGCACAAGAAACGAAAAACGGTGCTGGGGGCGCTGGACCGCTTGCTCGGTGCGGGCGAAGCACGCGCCTGAGACCAGCCGTTCGCGAGGTGAGTTTTGGCCACCGATGGCGTAACGTCGACACATTCCGAATCGGAGTGTGTAGATGCAACGACTCGCCATGCTCGTCTTGCTGCTGGTGTCCGCCGCGCCAGCGACCGCGTTTGGGTTTTGCGGGTTCTACGTCGCCGGCGGCGACGCGAAGCTGTTCAATGACGCCACCCAGGTCGTGTTGATGCGTGACAAGCGCACGACCGTCTTGAGCATGCAGAACAACTACGAGGGGCCGACCGAAGACTTCGCGATGATCGTGCCGGTCCCCGAGGTGCTGCGGAAGGAGCGCGTCAAGACGCTCGACAAGGAGACCTTCGATCGGGTCGATCAGCTCAGCGCACCGCGGCTGGTGGAGTACTGGGAGCGCGATCCCTGTGCGACGAATCTGCCTGGCTTCGCCACGGGGGGTGCGATCGGCTTCGGCGGACTGGGCCTTATGGGGAGTGGTCGCGGCGGGGGTGGCAGCGGCTACGTGAAGATCGAAGCGGAGTTCAAGGTCGGCGAGTACGACATCGTGATCTTGAGCACCGACGACGCGACGGCGCTGGACGGCTGGCTCAAGAGCAACAAGTACAACATTCCGGCCGGGGCCGAGCCGTACTTTCGTCCGTACGTCGAGAAGGGGAGCTACTTCTTCGTCGCGAAGGTCGCCGCGGACCGCGTGAAGATGGTGGATGGCAAGGCCGTGCTTTCGCCGTTGCGGTTCCATTACGAGTCCGACGAGTTCTCGTTGCCGATCCGGTTGGGGATGATCAACAGCAAGGGGAAGCAGGACTTGCTGGTCTACATCTTGGGCTACGACCAGCGCTACGAAGTCGCGAACTATCCCAACGTCACGATCCCGACGAACATCGAGGTCGGGCCCGCGGTGCGTGACGGGTTTGGCGAGTTCTACGAAGCGTTGTTCTCGCGGACGACGGAGGAGAATCCCAAAGCGATCGTCACCGAGTACTCGTGGGCCGCCGCGAAGTGCGACCCCTGCCCCGGCGGCCTGCTGGGCGGCACCGGGCTGCAACCGCAAGTGCTCGCCACGCTGGGCAACGACATCTTGAACCTCGAACAAGGCTGGAACCAGGCGGGGTGGACGCTCACGAGGCTGCACGCCCGTTACGGCCCCGACGACATCGGTGAGGACCTCGTGTTCGAGAAAGCGGACGCGATATCGGGCGGCCGCGAGGTGTTTGGGGAGGGCCGAGCCCTCGAGAAGGGCGCTCAGAAGTCGGCGAACGGCAACAACTTCCAGGGGCGCTACATCATGCGTCACGAGTGGGAGGGCACCGTCGAATGCGACAAACCCGACCACGGAAACTGGGGCGCCCCGCCGGACGCGCACGGGATGACACTCGTCGCAGACACGGTGGTCGCCGAGCTCCGCCGCCAAGCGGCCGCGGCCGCCGGCCGCGAGCCGACACCGGAGGAGCTCGCCGCGCCACACAGCGCCGCGGAGCGAAAGGCGGTCGGGTTTCACCTGCGCAAGCGCTTCGGGACATCGGTCGCGCCGGCCAGCGCCGCGACGTCGGGCCCGGCGACCGCACCTTCAGCAAACACCCGCGGGGGCGCACTGGGTGGCGCACCGGCGGACCTCGCCACGCTGGTCCGCGAAGCGGTCCCGGAGCTGAAAATCGAGCCGAAGGAGGCGCCAGCCGCCGTGGACATCCCGCCCCTGCCGCCCGCCGCCAGCGAGACGACGCCCGAGGCTACGCCCGCCGCGACGCCGGCGGCCAAGTGTAGCGTCGCCTCGGTCCCCGGAGCGTTAGGTTCCGGCGGATGGTGGGCCGTGTTCGGCCTGTTCGTGTGGAACCGACGGCGCCGTAGGGCTACAGTCGAATTGAACTGAAGAGATGGAGTCTGGGATGCTGCGTTTGGGCCCGCTTGTCGCCACGTTGTCGCTCTGTGCGGCGATATCCTGCAGCCAGACCGTCTCCGAGCCGGAGGCTGATCTGGAGGCCGCGGATACGTTGGGCGATAGCAAGTCCGATGAGTTCAGCGCGAGCCGGCAGTTCGAGCCGCTGTTCACCGATCCGCACTGCGATGTGTGTACGAACGCGGATAAAAACCACCTGCTCGACAATTCGGTGATGATGAACCGCATCGTGGAGCTGATCGACGGGGCCGAGCGCACGGTCGAGGTCGCGCAATTCACGTTCAGCCGTGCGGCGGTCGAAGAGGCGATCCTGCGGGCGCACGAGCGTGGGGTCGACGTCCGCGTGGCGATGAATCACCAGCAATCGCAGGGCGACAATCCGTCGACGCGGCTGCGGGACGCCGGCGTGGCGGTCAAGTTCATCAAGGGCAAGAACGCTGGCAGCTACGACGGCTTGCAACACGCGAAGTTCGTGATCGTCGATGACGCGACGATCGCGATGGGGAGCAACAACTTCTCGTCGACCGGCTTCTCGGTGAACGAGGAGAACACGATTGTGCTCGCGTCTCGCGTCGACGATCCGATCGTCGCGTCGTTCAACTGCTTCTTCGACAAGATGTATGCGGGCGCGGTCGCCGAAGGAGCCAGCTGTTCGAGTCCCGACGCCCGATTCACGCCGAGCACCCATCCGTGGAAGATGCTGCGCGACGAGATGCGCGGCGCGCAGGCGTCGATCGACGTGCTGATGCACCACCTGGTGTTTGACGACGCGGTCAAGGAGCTCGCGAAGGCGGCCGAACGTGGT
>JBFIHF010000310.1:0-7832 GCA_041601915.1 Bradymonadaceae bacterium | reverse complement strand
TCGACGAGCAATGCGACATCGGCCCGGACGTGCGCGGCGCGCTGGACGAGCTCATCGAGTACTGCATGTACATCGGGTTCAACGAGGGTGAACCGGGGTGTGTGGAAGCACTAACCGACCAGCCTGCCTTGCGCGACGAGCTGGAGGAGGTGATCGCGAGCTTCACCTGTGACGGACCGGAACTGACCGCGTTTCGCTGCGATGAGCTCGACCTCGACGAGGCGTGTGGGTGCGATCCGGCGTTGTTTCCGGACATCGGCAACCGGTGCGACAGCGATGACGCGTGTGATGGCGCCGGACTTCCGGGCGCGTGTCTGGACGAGTCGAATGAGCCTCGGTTCCCCGACGGATACTGTGTGAGTCTGGGGTGCCCACTGCCGGCCGACGACCCGCGCCCGCGATTCGAACCGCTGTGCGGCGAGGGCAATGTGTGCGCGCGCGCCGGCGGCCCCGGGGAGCCTGGGATCTGCGTCGACGGGTGCGATGCGCATGCGGACTGCCGCAACGAGTATCAATGCCGGCTCGTCGGCGTCCAGGATCGCGCGGCGGTGCGCGTCTGCCTGCCGGAGTGCGGCCCCAACCTCGCATGCCAGAACCCCGATGAGCGCTGTTCGCAAGGACGTTGTGAGCTGCGCTGCCAGGACACGGGCATGCCGTCCTCGCGGCAGATCTGCGAGGGGCTGGGTTTCGAGTGCCAACCGGACGACGCCGGGTCGTTCTGGTGTGTGATGCCCTGACGGCGGCCCTCTATGCCTGAACCCTCCAATGCGGTCGTCCACTTCTACCGGGCCTCCGTGATGCACGCCGACATCTGGCGTCAGCGGCTCGACGCCACGACGAACTGGGCGGTCGTCAGCGCCGCCGCGATCGTCACTCTGTCGTTCTCGCGCCCGGAGACGCCGCACTTCGTGCTGCTGTTGGCGGTGCTGTTCGGCAGTGTCTTCTTGATCATGGAATCGCGCCGCTATCAGTCCTTCGACATGTGGCGGCGTCGCGTTCAGCAGCTGAATCGCTGGGTGATCGCGCCGGCGCTCGCGCCGCCGGCACCGGCGTTGGAGGAGGAGATCACGGAGGGATTGCGCGCGCTGGCCGCGGACCTCGGGACGTCCGTGCCGCCGCTGGCGTTCATCGATGCGGTGGGCTACCGGATGCGCCGCAACTATGGGTTTCTGTTCCTGGGCGTGTTGGCGGCGTGGCTGGTCAAACTGGGCTACCAACCCACGACCGTGGAGAGCTGGAGCGCCTACTTAGACCGCGCCGCGATGGGGGCGCTGTCCGGGGGAGCCGTGTTTGGGTGCGCGGGCGCCGTGGTCATGTTCGGGTTGTTCATCGCGCTGCGTGCGCGGACGGAGCGGATGGAGGGGTGGGCCGAGCTTCGGTCACCGCTGTCCCAAGCGTTGCATCGCGACACGTGAGACCTGATGCGCGATGACCAACCCAGCTCGACGGCATCGATCGTCTGCGCGGCGCGCGCGGAGACGGCGCGTCGACCGACGATTCGCGGCTTTGAGGAGCCGTTCGCGGAGCGGCTACTGCCGCCCGGCTACGCGATTCACGACGGGGCCGGCTGGCAGCGGCGCGCCGCTCGCCTCGTGCGCCGCGTTCTGCGCGGCGGCGTGCACGTCATCGGCCTGCGCACCGTCGCGATCGACGACGGGATCCGCACCGCACCTTCGCTGCAGCAGCTTGTGATCCTCGGGGCGGGCCTCGATGCGCGGGCGTGGCGGATGCCGGAGCTCGCCGAACTGCCGGTGTTCGAGGTCGATCACGAGTCGACACAGCGCTACAAGCGGGAGCGCGCGGCCGCGTTCGCGGACCTGCCCTATCATCATTACGTCAGCGTCGACTTCGAGCGCGACTCGCTGGCCGATCGGCTGCACGAGGCGGGGCATCGCGCGGATCTGCCCACGGTTTGGGTCTGGGAGGGCGTCACGATGTACCTGCACCCCGCGGCCGTGGAGGGCACGGTGAGCGTGCTCGCCGACCGCTCGGCACCGCAGAGTCGGCTGCTCGTGACCTATCTGCCGTCGTCGGTGGCGCGCACGCTGATTGGCGTGGGCACCTCGATCGTCGGCGAGGGCTTTCGCGCGTCGTACGAACCGCCGGAGATGGCGGCGTTACTGGCGAAGCATGGGTTCGAGGTGGTGCGAGACGAGTCCGCGGAGCAGTGGCACGCCCGCTGGGCGCTCGACGGCGTGTCATTGATGCGCGGGTTCGGGCGGACCGAGCGTCTGGCGACCGCGGACACGCCCGGCTGACCTACTCGTCGGAGTCGTCGTCTTCGCCCTCTTCCTCGCCGGCACCGTCAGCGGGCATCGCGGCTTCCTCTTCGTCATCCATGCGCTGCATGCCTCCGGAGGCGGCGGGCGTGATTTCACGCGCGCCCTCGGTTGCTGCAGCGTCGTCCTTGGTCTCGCCTTTCTTGGCGCAACCCGTGACAACGGTGGAAAGCACGAACATCAACAATACGGCGGTCACCAGCTTTTTCATGGCGTCTCCCGATGAGTTTGGACGCCTAGATTAGGCGCCTCAAAGTAGCGACGCAACAGTGACGCTGGTAGTCTCGCACCGAATCCACTCAGGAGCTCACATGAAACCGTCGCTCGCTCTCACCGGCTGGCTGCTCATGGCGGCGTTGCTCGTCGCGACGCCCGCATTCGCCCAGGATGGAAGCGCCGTGGCCCCGCCTGCCACCATGCAGCCCACGAAAGCTCAAACCCGTGTCGACACGTTGCTGGCGGGGATCGAGCGGGCGCCGACGCCCGATGACTGGGCCGCGGTGGGCCCCGACGCGGTGCCGATTCTGGTCACGGTGATGAACGATACGACGGCGAAGATCATCCTGCGCGGTCGCGCCGCGATCGGCCTCGGCCACTTCGAGACACCGGAGAGCATCGCCGCACTGCGCTTGGTGCTGAGCGACGAGACGACGCCGGCGCTGCTGTTGCGCAAGGCGATCGTCGCGCTGGCGCGCATGCAGCGCGGAACGTCGGTCGACGCGATCGCGCCGCACCTCGAGCATCGCTCGAAGCGCGTGCGCGAAGCGGCGGTCGAGGCCCTCGGAGGGATCGGAACGCCGGCTGCGCGTGCAGCGCTGACCGAGCGTCAGGCGGCCGAGCGCTCGAAGTTTCTTCGCGAGCTCATCGCGACGCAGCTGCAAAAGCCCGTCGTTGCTGAGGTTGCAGTGCCACCGACTCTGGACGAAACGAAGCCGCGAGGCGCGCAATGACGTCTCGATGGCCGTGGTTCCTCGTCGCGCTGGCCGCGTTTGGTTGTGACGAAACGCTGGGCGGCGACAACCTCGATCCGCTGTTCGACGGTGACGACACGTTGGTCGGAAGTCGCAGCAGCCTGTCGATCACGACCGCCGATTCCGAGCCCGTCATCGTGGACGTGCCCGCCGGCGCGGCGTCGTTCGCGGTGGTGCTGTCCGGCCTGGGCCAGACATTGGCCCAACCCGCGACGATCACGAATCCATCGGGTGTCGTGGTCTTCGAGGCGGGCAAGACGCTGACGAATCGCAGTGACGCCTACGCGCACGTCTCGACGACCGTCGTACCCGTCAATCCGGACGTGAAGGTCGAAGCCGGCGAGTGGCAGTTCGTGTTCTTTGGCAGCGCGAGCGCCAACGCGACGGTCGACGCCGTGTTTCGGCTCGACTCGAGCCCTAACTCCGGCACGCTGGATCTGAACCTTCACTTCGTGGGACTCGAGGTGCTCGATGCCGCGACAGCGGGCGACGACGCGGACTTCCAGGCGATCCTCGACGGTGTCGCGTCGGTGTACTCCGGCGCCGGTATCTCGCTGGGCAAACGACAGTACTTCGACATCGACGATGAGGCGTTCGCGGTGTTGTCGACCAACGCGGTGGGCAGCGACGAGCTCCTCACGTTGCTGGAGCGTCACACCGCCGATCGCGACAACCGCGCGGTGAACCTGTTCTTCGTCGCCGACATCGAAGACTCCAGCTCATCAGCATCGCTGCTCGGTGTATCCGGCGGCGTGCCTGGGCCTCCGGGTCTGCACGGCACGCGCCGCTCCGGCGTCGCGGTGAACATGGCGAACTACCTCGCGGCCGTCGAAGCCGGCGAGGGCTTGAGTGAGGCGCAGGACGAAGTCGAACTGATCGTGGCTCACGAGCTGGGCCACTACCTGGGGCTGTTCCACACGACGGAGGCCAATGGCGCCGCACTGTCGGGTGGCCTCAACGGCCAGGACCCGCTAAGTGACACGCCGACCTGCGCGGATACGGCCGACGCCGACGCGAACAACATCCTGTCCAGCGGCGAGTGCGGTGGTGACGGTGGCAACCTGATGTTCTGGAGTCCGCTCGACGGCGCGACGAGCCTGTCGTCGGGCCAGAAGCACGTGATCCAGCGAAACCCCGTAGTCCAGTAACGCTATGATCGTTCGGGTTCTCCTGACGCTTCTTCTCGCTTGCGTATTGCCGGCCACGGCGACGGCCGACGATGCGCCGCGCAGTCAGCGCGATCTCGCGCCATTGGTAACCGCGATCGAGGCGCTCGGCGACGAGCGTCCGCCTGAGAAGCTCGACGAGATCACCGAAGACCCGATCACGCTGCGGGCGCTGTCGGCGAAGGTCCGCGCGACCAACGAAAAGCTCTCGCTCGCGTTGTTCGACCGCGCGATCGAGAAAGAGGAGATCAACCGGTACGAAAAGTTCGCCGGCTCCGCGTACGCCGATGCGGTGCGCGCCGAGGCGTGGGGCAAGCTCGACGATGCGCGCAAGACGTGGCGGGCTGCGGCGAAGCGTGACCCGCTGACGACGTACATTCACGCCTCTCGTCACTCCATCGACCCCGAGCGCGCCGCGCTGTTAGCCGAGATCCGCGCGCAAGTGCAGGCGCTGTTCGACGCCGCGAAAGCCGAGCAACCCGCGGCGATCTACACGACATCGCGCGGGACCGTGCACAACCTCGTCGCGATCACCGGTGACGAGGCGCTCGCGAGGCTCCAAGCCGGCGAGGGCCTCAGCTACGTCGCGATCGACGAGCTCGATCTGACAGGCAAGACCTTCACGACCGATGTGTCCTGCAGTCGATGCGTGATCGGAAAGCTCAAAGGCTGGAACTCGTCGTTCACGGGGTTCAGCTTCCGCGGCTTCGTGTTGGGCGACCTGCACGTCGGCAAGGCGTGGACGGGCGAAGTCAACCGGTCGCGGTCGCTGCCTGCCGCGACGTTCGACGAGCTGTTGCTCGATAAGGCGGTCGTCTTCGGCAAGCTCGAGATGGACAGCGTGCACGTGCGCAAGGCGGCCGGCTTTCCGTTCCTCGTCGTCGATGGCGCGGCGGACCTTCGCAACACCCGGTTCGACGGCGACTTCGACATGCGGTTCGGGCTGATGCGCGAGGCGCTGGTGCTCGAGGGCGCGAAGTTTGGCGCCGCGGCCTACTTCGGTCACGTGCAAGCCGGCGGGCTCGAGCTGACTCGCGCGTCGTCGGTCGCGGCGGCGCTGCTGTTCGACTCCACGGTCTTCACCGGTCCGGTAACGGCGGCCCGCTGCAAGTTCGATCGCGGCGTGACGTTCGAGAACGCGCGGTTCATGGACCGCGTCGACATTCACCACTGCGAGATCTCAGCGCGTCTCAACATCAGCCGCGCCCGCTTCGAACGCCCGGTCAGCCTGGCCTACGTCGAGATCGACGACCTTGACGCGCTGGGCGCCGAGGCCGCGGAGAGCTTCGCCGTGACCGACAGCGTCGTGCGCGGCAACGCCCGGTTCGCCCTCGACGGCTTTACGCGGCGGCTGCACCTGAGCAACCCGCATCCGCTGCACACCCTGTACAAGCAGTACCAGGGCGACATCGACGCCGACGCACTGCTCACCGAGCGCAGCCAGTACGGCGTCGTCCACGTCAACGACCTCGCCGTGCGTTTTGGCGGGGACGCGTCGTTCGCGAACACCTACTTCGAGAAGTTCGTGGGCTTCGAGGGCGTCGTGTTCGGCAGCCCCGGCAGCGACGCGGTAGCGAACTTCTACAACGCACAGCTGTACGGCGAAGCGCACTTCGAGCGCACGAAGTTCTACGCGGTGGCCGATTTCCGCACGATCTCTGGCAACGAGCTGTCGTTCAACGGGGCCCACATCGCGCGCAGCTGGATGCTCGACGACGCCAACGTGCCGGGCCGCCTGAGCATGAGCGAGATCTCGTTCGCCGACGACGCGACGTTTTCGTTTCGCGGCGCGCGCCTCGCGTACTTCGGCATCACGATGGCCGACATTCTGCGCGGTGATGACGGCGAGAGTCGACTGTTCTACGAACGGTGCGCGAAGCAGGGCGTATCCGACCTGAGCGACGACCGGATGCTGTCCGCGCGCTGGGACGACGAGACCGAGAGCGAGCGCCCCGAGGCCGCGGCGATGGACCGTGCCGCGCGGCTGTGCCTCGACTTCTCGATCGCGGAGTTCGTGGTGCTGCGCGACTCCTTCACGAAGCGCGGTATGACGCAGGAGGCCGACTGGGCGTACTGGAACCTGCGCCACAGCACGAACCTGCGCGAGCGCACCTACGCTCCGTCGGCGATGTCGGCCGCCGCCGCGGTCGTACAATGGGTCTTCTTCGAGAAGGCGTTTGGCTGGGGCGTGCGCCTGGAGAACCTGTTCTGGTCGTCGTTGTTCGTGATCCTTGTGTTCATGATGTTGTTCCGGCTGCTGTGCCCGGACGTGAAACTCGACTGGGATGACGCGACGCTGTCGCTCAAGGAATTGCCCCCGTACGCGCTGTTCGTCATCAGCCTGCACTCGTTTCTGGGCCGCGCTCGCGACTGGAAGTCGAAGTCGTCGAACAAGGTGTGGAAGGTGCTCTACACGACGGAGATGGTGATCGGGATTCTGCTGATCACGTTCTTCATCGGCGCGTACGCCCGTATCATTCTTCGCTGATCTCGAAGCTGTCCGCCGGGCGCTGCAGCAACTCGCCGAGTCGCGCGCACACCGTCTCGAGATCGATGCGGCGCACCGCGAGATGGAACGTCACATCGGCGGCGAATGTCTTGTCCGCGACCCGCACGTCCGCGAGCTCCGCCAGCAGGTGCTCGAGCTTGCCGACCATCTCGTAGCCGATCGCGACGTCCAGTCGGGATTCGGGCCAGATCGTCGTGATTCCGGCGCCATCGAGCGCTTCGCGGCCCGCGTCGCGGTAGGCGCGCTTGAGGCCGCCGCGGCCGAGCTTCACGCCGCCGTAGTACCGCACCACCGTGATCAGGGCGTCGGTGACGTCATCGCCGATCAGCATCTGCAACAGCGGGTAGCCGCCCGTGTGCGACGGCTCGCCATCATCGTGCGCACGTCCATCGGCCGCGTCCCCGTAACCAAGGCGCAGGCCGTAGCAGACGTGCCGTGCGGCGTGGTGTTCCCGGCGCAGCGCGTCGACGATGTCGCGCGCCTCGTCGAGGGTCTCGATCGGCTCCGCGCGTCCGAGGAACCGGCTGCGGTCCACGACGAGTTCACTGTCGCCAATCCCCACGAGCGTCCGGTAGGGGTCGGTCATCGTGCCGCGCGCGCATCTACCAGGCGCTGCGTGGCGTCGATGAGCACGTCGATCGACGCGGCGAGGCGATGGTCGTCGTCGACCTCGACGACTTCGATGCCGAACGTCCGGCACAGCGTCCGCACCGGCCCGATCGCGACGACATCGTCCCGCGAACCGTGCACGACGACCGCGTCGCGCGGCATCGCGGTGATCTCGTCCTCGTCAGCCAGCATCAGTGCGGGCGCGGCGAGCACGTAGCTGAAGAACCGCTCGGGGTGTCGGGCATAGAGTAGCGCGGCCAGCAGACCACCAAACGAAGACCCGACCACGATCAGGTCC
>JBFIHF010000309.1:0-7867 GCA_041601915.1 Bradymonadaceae bacterium | reverse complement strand
TGTTCAGGATCTCCTCGGTCGGGGTGAAACGGAAGCTGCCGTCGTGGGTGCGACGGGTCAGGAACAGGGTCGAGTCGGGGTACACGGGGTTGGGTGCGGACATGGCGCCTCCTTGAGGAGACGTAATCGGCCGCACATCGCCAGCGTTGCAGAATTTGTGGGGTGGTGGATGGTTCGGCCCGTAGTTGCGGGGCGATCCGGTGTCGAGTGTCGTGCGCGGGTCGAGGTCGTTGTTGTCGAGTGTCGTTGCGGTGGTCGGTGCGCTGATTTAGCCTAGGTGGGTGAACCTCACGCAACTGACTATCGGTGAGCGCGTCGGCCGCGGCGGGATGGGTGCCGTGCATCGGGCGACGTGGAAGAGCCCCGCCGGCGGCGTGCCGGTGGCGGTGAAGTTCATCGTGGGCGCGGGCGAACTCGGCGCGGATGCGGCACTGCTTCGCGAGGCCCGTTCGGCGGCTCGGCTGAGCCACCCCAACATCGTCACTCTGCTGGACGCGGGGCGGGTCACGGAGCCGGACGGTCCCGGACCGCTCGGTGCACCGTACCTCGTCATGGAATGGGTTGACGGTCAGACGCTGTCGGATCGGCGCCCGGAGTCCTGGGGCGAGACGCAGGCGACGTTGCGGGAGCTGCTGCTGGGTCTGGCCCACGCCCACGGCTGGGGGGTCTTGCATCGGGACCTCAAGCCCAACAACGTCATGCGGACTCCGGACAACGTCGTGCGGCTGATGGACTTCGGCGTCGGTCGGGTCTTGGACGACTTTGCGGATCCGGAGACCGGTCGGCGGACGCGCCTCGTAACCGGAACACCGCGCTACATGGCGCCCGAGCAGGTGATGGGCCAGTGGCGCGACGAGGGTCCGTGGACCGACATCTACGGTCTCGGGGCGCTCGCATGGGAGCTCGTGACGGGCTCGCCTCCTTTCAACGGTGATCAGCAGGAGATCCTGTTCGCGCAGGTCCGGGATCGGCCGCCGCGGCTCGCTTCACAGTTCGATCTGCCGCCCGGCGTGCGGAACTGGCTGTACACGATGCTGGAGAAGCGGCCCGATGATCGGTTTCGGTCCGCCGCCGAAGCGCTCGCGGCGCTGGAGCACATGGACGCGGGCGAACGCACATCGCGATATCCGGTGGTCACGCCGGGCAAGGCGAACTCCAACGTAGCGACGAAGCTGAGCGTGCCGCAACGCCACCCGACGGACGATCGCCCGGTTTCGACGGAGCTGCGCGCGGCCGGAGCGGGGTTGTTCGGCATGCGCGAACCGCCCATCGTTGGTCGGGCGAGCGAAAAGGAGCAGCTGTGGAACGCGCTGCGTCGCGTGTCGCGGCTGGAGCGCGCGGAGGCCGTGATCTTGGCAGGCCCCTCCGGGGTGGGCAAGACGTCGTTGGCACGTTGGCTGGAGCGCCGCGCGCTGGAAGGTGGGTACGCCGCCGTGCTGCGGTGCGAACACGAAGAAGGCGTCGCGGGCGATGCGGCGCTCTCTGGCGCGGTGATGCGGTGGTTTCGATTGTTCGGGCTGCCAACGAGCGAGGGGCTCGAGCGACTCGCTGCGGGGCTCGCGGGTCTGGGGTTCGATGGTGCGCGGGAACTCGCGCTCGACGTCTGGGCACGGCGCTATCCCGCCGAGTCGGACCGCCGCGGCCTGCATGATCTCAACGTGTGGCATCGATTCCTGCTCGACTTCGCCCAGCGCACCGGTCACGGCGCGCCGGTCATCTGGATTCTGGATGACGTGCACCGCAGCCCGGCGAGTCAGGCTTTCCTGCGCGACGCCGGCGAGGCCGAATTCGCGTTGATGTTGGTCGCCACGACGCAAGACGCGGGCGGCGTCGGTGTGCGGCGATCCGTGGAGCTCTCGCTGGGGCCCCAGTCGGACACGTCCTTGCGAGAACTCGTCCATAGCATGCTTCCGTTGGAGCCTGAGCTCACGGACACCCTGATTCGATTGTCCGAGGGCAGCGCCCTGTTCGCCACCCAACTCCTGGGGGAGTGGGTATCGCGAGGGGTGCTCGAGCCCGGGCCGCTCGGGTACAAGACATCCGTCGACGTCACGACGTTCGTGCCTGCCACGGTCCGCGAGCTATGGAACAAGCGGACGGATACGGCGCTCGAGGGGCAGGCTCCCCACGTGCGCGAGGCGCTGGTCCTGCTCGCAGTGATGGGCGAACGGGTTCCGTTGGCGCAGTGGCAGCGAGCGTGTCTCACACTCGACATTCGCGACTGCGAGGCGATTCTGGAGGCGTTGGCGCCGCACGGTTTGGTGGAACTTCGCGGCGAGACGATACACTTCGCCCACGGCTTGCTCCGCGCCTCGATCATCGCGGCGTCCGCTGGACTCGGCGCCCACCACGCCGCGGCGGCGGATGCGCTGATCGCGGCGGCGCCCACGGCACGGGCGGCGGAGCGCGCGGCTCGGCATCTGTGGGCGGCCGGGCAACGGCTCCCCGCGCTGGACCAAATGTATCGCGCGATATCGGCGTACGACGACGCCGAGGAAGGCGATGCGGTGATTTTCCTCGTCCCGCTGCTTGCGGAATGGGCGGCGGAGGCCGGCGAGGGTCTGAACATTTGCCTGGCCGACTCGCTCCTGCGGCTGCATCGGACGCTGATCGCCCGCGGCGCGCCGGCGGAGGCGTCGACGCAGCTCGATGCGTGCGCTGCGATCGTTTACGCGGCGGTATCGGCTGAAGACCTGATCGCGTCGCCGGACGGGCTCCGCAACCGCGTCGCGGCGGGGATTGAGCTGCGTCGGTCGGGGCTCATCCGGCTTGACGAGCCGGCGGCCGCGCTGCGGCACCTGGAGACCGCTCGACGATTGGCCGAAGGGGGCTTGGATGCGAACCTCATCATGGAGGTCGCGACGTGCCACGCCCACGTTCTCAGCGAGCAGGGCCGCTTTGAGGAAGCGCGTCGAGTTCTCGACGGGGCGCTGCGCGGGGTGAGGGATCGCCCGGTGGACCGCCGCACCGCGATCAGCGCCGACCTGCAGATGTCGGCGGTGTTCGAGTTCGTCGGCGACTACGATCAGGCGCTCGAGGCGTTGCTGCGCGTCGAGGCTTCGGCGTCGGCGATCGGGGCGCGCGGGATGCTCGCATTCGCACGGTCGCGCCGCGGCGACTATCTGGCCTTTGCGGGTCGCTTCGACGAGGCCCACGCGGCGGCGCTCGAAGCGGCGGCGATCTACGGCTCGCTCGGGAACTGGAAGGAGCGGCTGTGTAAGATGAACCTGCTGCTCTACGAGATCTTCGCGGGTCGGGCGGGCGCCAATCGCGAGCGCGCCCATCACGTGGTGGCGGACTGCGACGACGGGGCGATGGGACCGTTTCGGCCCCTCACGCTGCTCGCGGCCGCCGTGTGTGAGTGCGCATCGAGCGATGAAGCCCGAGCATCGCGCCTGTTCGAGAGCATGACCGCGATGGCCGAACCGCCCGCCCCGCGAGAAATCGCGATGCTCGCCGTCGAGTTGGCGGAGCACGCGTCGGGGTCGCTGAGGCGGGACGCGATGGCATTTGCGACCGAGCGACGCGACGCGCTCCCGCGCCTCTACAGCGCACGGCTCGAAGCCATGGCTTGACGCTGAGTGGGGCCGTCGGTATAGACAGCCCGGTTTCGGGCGCGCCGCGCGCCCGGCAAGCGACGTTCCGCCCCAAGGCAGTCCCCATGAACATTCACGAGTATCAAGGCAAGGCGCTCTTTCGCGCGTACGGCGTGACCGTACCTGAAGGTCGGCCCGCGTTTACGGTCGACGAAGCGGTCGAGAAAGCAAAAGAGCTGGGCGGGAACTTCTGGGTCGTGAAAGCCCAGATCCACGCCGGTGGCCGCGGTAAAGCAGGCGGCGTGAAGCTCGCTCGCACCCTCGACGAAGTCCGCGCGAACGCGCAGGAGATCCTCGGCAAGAAGCTCGTGACGCCGCAGACCGGCGCCGACGGCCAGGAAGTGCGCCGCCTCTACATCGAGTCCGGTGCCGATATCGCTCGTGAGCTGTATCTGGGGATGATCGTCGATCGAGCGTCGAGCCGGATCGTCGTGATGGCGTCCACCGCGGGCGGCATGGAGATCGAAACGGTCGCCCACGAGACCCCCGAGAAGATCTCGTACACCTACGTCGATCCGCTGGTTGGGCTTGGCGACTTCCAGTGTCGACAGGTCGCGTTTCAGCTGGGCCTCGAGGGCAAGTCGGTGCGCGCGGCGGGCAAGTTTCTGAAGGCGCTGTACAAGATGTTCACGGAGAAGGATTGCTCGCTGGTCGAGATCAACCCGCTCGTGGTCACTGGCTCCGGCGACGTCATCGCGCTCGATGCGAAGATCAACTTCGACGACAACGCGATGTTCCGTCATCCCGACATCGCGGAGCTGCGCGACATCGAAGAGGAAGACCCCGCCGAAGTCGAAGCCAAGGCGTGGAACCTGTCGTACGTGAACCTCGACGGCAACATCGGCTGCATGGTCAACGGCGCCGGGCTGGCGATGTCGACGATGGACATCATCAAGCACTACGGCGCGTCTCCGGCGAACTTCCTCGACGTCGGCGGATCGGCCGATGCCGAGCGGGTCGCCGCGGCGTTCAAGATCATCACCGCCGACCCGAACGTGAAGGGCATCTTCATCAACATCTTCGGCGGCATCATGAAGTGCGATGTGCTGGCCGACGGCGTGGTGAGTGCGGTCCGCGAGATCGGACTCGAAATGCCGCTCGTCGTGCGGATGGAAGGTACGAACGTAGAAGAGGGCAAGCGCATCCTCGCGGAGAGCGGCCTGCCTATCTTGTCGGCGGAGTCCATGAAGGACGGCGCTCAGAAAATCATCAACGCAATCGGCTGACTCGAGGACAAAGATGAGCATTCTCGTAGACGAAAACACTCGGGTCATCTGTCAGGGCATCACGGGCTCCGCGGGGCTCTTCCACTCCGAGCAGATGGTCGAATACGGCACGAAGCTCGTCGGCGGCGTGACGCCGGGCAAGGGCGGTCAGACCGCAGCCACGGTGCCGGTGTTCAACACTGTCGTCGACGCGGTGGAGCAAACGGGCGCCAACGCCAGCGTGATCTACGTGCCGCCGCCCTTCGCGGCGGACGCGATCCTCGAGGCGATCGACGCGAAGATCCCGCTGATCATCGCGATCACCGAGGGCATCCCGGTGCAGGACATGATCGTCGTGAAGGCGGCCCTGGCGCATTCGGCCTCGCGCCTCGTCGGGCCGAACTGCCCCGGCGTCATCAGCCCAGGTAAGTGCAAGATCGGCATCATGCCGGGTCACATCCACAAGCAGGGTAACGTCGGCGTGCTCAGCCGCTCCGGCACCCTGACGTACGAAGCCGTTGGTCAGCTCATGGCGCTCGGTATCGGCCAGTCGACGTGCGTCGGCATTGGTGGCGACCCGATCAACGGGACGAACTTCATCGATGTGCTGACCCTGTTTGCGCAGGACGACCAGACCGAAGCGGTCATCATGATCGGCGAGATTGGCGGCACGGCCGAAGAAGAGGCTGCGGCCTGGATCGCGGCGAACATGGACAAGCCGGTGGTCGGCTTCATTGCCGGCCGCACCGCTCCGAAAGGCAAGCGCATGGGTCACGCCGGCGCCATCATCGCGGGCGGCAAAGGCGGCGCCGAAGACAAGATTCGAGCCCTCGAAGCCGCCGGCGTGCGCGTCGCATCGAGCCCGGCTGAGATGGGAACGACGCTGAAATCACTGTTGAAGTAGTGCCGGCAGATCCGGCACCAACACCTTGAGGTAGTAGACATGGGTATCGAACGCACCTTTAGCATCATCAAGCCGGACGCCGTCGAGCGAAACCTCGTCGGCCCGATCGTCATGCGTTTCGAGGAAGCGGGCCTGCGCCCGATCGGTCTGCGCATGCAGCACCTGTCGCAGGCCGAGGCTGAAGGCTTCTACGCGGTGCACAGCGCGCGGCCGTTCTTCGGCGAACTCGTCGAATTCATGACTCGCAGCGCGGTCGTGCTGATGGTTCTCGAAGGTGAGAACGCCGTGGCCCGCAATCGCGAGATCATGGGCGCGACGAATCCGGCCGATGCCGCCGCCGGCACGATCCGGAAGGACTTCGCGAAGAGTATCGGTGAGAACTCCGTTCACGGTTCGGATTCTCCGGAAAATGC
This sequence comes from Bradymonadaceae bacterium, assembly GCA_041601915.1. Lineage (GTDB taxonomy): Bacteria > Myxococcota_A > Bradymonadia > Bradymonadales > Bradymonadaceae > JBFIHF01. Next base: position 1,749 of record JBFIHF010000309.1, on the reverse strand, counting down.
TGCGATCGAGATCGCGTACTTCTTCCGGACGACCGAACTGTCCAACCGCTGAGCGGCCGGATGGCGATGACTCCCGAAGAGCTGCTCGAGTTTGATATCGCCCGCCTGAAGGCGGCGCGGCAGGCAGGTGAGTTGCATCTGCCAGAACTCGAGCGCGTCGACCTCAAGAACTTCACCCGCGAGCAGCTCGTGCGCCTTGTCGTCGAGGGCTACGGCGAGAAGGCGTTTCGCGCGCAGCAGGTGTACGAGTGGCTCTACCGCCATCTCGTCGCGTCGTTCGAGGAGATGACGAATCTGTCGAAGGCGTTCCGCGCCACGCTGGAATCAACGGCACGCGTGGCACCGATTCGCAATGTCGGCACCCACGGCTCCACAGACGGGACCGCGAAGCTGCAGTTCGAGTGCGATGACCAGGCCGTCGTCGAGTCCGTCTACATCCCGTACGCCTCGCACGTGACACTGTGCATCTCGAGCCAGGTCGGCTGCGCGATGGGCTGCACGTTCTGTTACACCGCGAAGATGGGCCTCGTGCGCCACCTCAGCACCGCGGAGATCGTCGATCAGGTCGTCCAGGCGCGGCGGCTGGCGCTGGAGAACGACTCGCTGATCACGAACATCGTGTTCATGGGGATGGGCGAGCCGCTGCACAACTACGACAACGTGCTGCAGGCCACGCACATCCTCATCGATCAACAGGGACTCGATTTCTCGAGGCGTCGCGTGACGGTCTCGACGTCTGGCCTCGTCGACCCGATGCGGCGATTCATGGAGCACAGCGACGCGCAGCTCGCCGTGAGCCTGAACGCGACGAACGACCTCGTGCGCTCCAAGATCATGCCGATCAACGACCGCTGGGACCTGGCCGAGCTGATGAAGGCGCTGCACGAGCTTCCCCTCGATCGTCGGCAACGCATCACGCTGGAGTATGTGCTGCTCAAAGACATCAACGACAGCCTCGACGACGCCAAGCGGCTCGTGGGGCTCGTGCACGGGCTGCCCTGCAAGGTCAACCTCATCCCGTTCAACCCGCACCCTGGCACGCCGTTCGAGACGCCGTCTGAAGAGGCGATCGACGCGTTCCAGCAGCATCTCATCAACGCCAACGTCAGCGTGTTTCGCCGACAGACGCGCGGCCGCGACGAGATGGCCGCCTGTGGTCAGCTCGGTAAGCCCGGCCTCCGAAAAGAACCCGCCCATCTGCGCAAGCGACTGGACCTGCTGCGCCAAGAGCTCGTCTGAGCATCCAACCCTGTCGAGACCCTCATGAGTTTGCTTGTCGTCGGATCCGTTGCGTTCGATTGTGTCGAGACGCCCTTTGGCCAGCGTGACAACGCGCTGGGCGGGTCAGCGCTCTTTTTCTCATCCTGCGCGAGCTACTTCACCGACGTGCGCCTTGTCGCCGTGGTGGGGGACGACTTCCCGCAGGAACCGATCGATAGACTGCAAGCGCGCGGCGTCGACACCTCGGGGCTCGTTCGGGCGCCGGGCAAGACGTTTCGCTGGAGCGGGCGTTACGGATCGGATCTCTCGGACGCCGTGACGTTGGATACGCAACTCAACGTATTCGGCGAGTTCGCGCCGGAACTGAGCGACAAGTATCGGGACTCGGAGTACGTGTTCCTCGCGAACATCGACCCGGAGCTGCAGTTGGAGGTGCTGAACCAGGTCCGCAACCCGAAGTTCGTGGCGCTAGACACGATGAACTTTTGGATCGAAGGCAAGCTTCCGGAGCTCAAGCGCACGCTCGAG
>JBFIHF010000308.1:0-7873 GCA_041601915.1 Bradymonadaceae bacterium | reverse complement strand
GCGCTGGAGTCGATCATCTGCATCGCGGCGATGCGCGACCGCTTCCTCCCCGCGAACACCAACCTTGCTTCGGCCGACCCCGAATGTGCTATGCTCGACTACGTCTTCGAGCCCCGCTCCGCCACGCTCGCCCACGTGATGAACAACAACTTCGCGTTTGGGGGCGTGAACACTTCGCTCATTTTCAGAAACGTTTGAAGCACGGTCGACTCATCGCTGGTGCGATCCTCGTGATCCTGACGCTCGGCTACCCCTTGCTGGTGTTCGCCGGGCTTCAGTGGAGCGCGCTGTCGGTGCGCGAGCTGGCGATTGGCATTGGGATCGTGGTCGCGCTTCGCGTCGCGTTTGGCGCGTCCCAGCGTGGCCACGGAGCACCGATCGCGATGCTGGCGGTGGCGTGGGGGGTGCCGATCGCGCTGGCGACCTACCTCGATTCGGAGCTGTCGCTGAGGCTCGTGCCGGCGATGATCAATGCCGGCATGTTCGGCACATTCGCGTGGACCCTCACCAACACGCCGATGATCGAACGCTTCGCGCGGGCGGTCGACCCGGATCTCGGCGCGGCACAGCAGCGCCACTGTCGCCAATTCACCGTCGTGTGGTGCGTGTTTCTCGCCGTAAACGGAGCGGTCGCGCTGGCCTCTTGCTTCGGTCCGCGGAGCTTCTGGGCGTTGTACAACGGCCTGTTGAGCTACATCGCTATGGGGGGGCTCTTCGCGGTCGAGTTTGTCATCCGACGGGTTCGATTTCGGGAGTACTCCGACGCGTTCTACGACCGGATCTTGCGCCGGCTGGTCTCCATGTTGTTCAGGGGGGAGCGATGGCCGAACGCCTGACCATCGGCAACTGCGCATCCGAGGGAGGGTCGTTTCGTACGCAGGTGATGCACCTGCGAGCGGTGGTCCATGATGCAGAGGGCGACGTCCTCGCGACGTCGACGGACGCGGTATCAACCGCCGCGCTGGCCTGGGCCGCCTGGGCCGAGGGTCGTCGGATCGTGTTCGCACCCACGACGCAGTCCGGGTCGATCGAGGTCGTCACCACGGGGCGCGAGCTGATCGTCCTCGATGGCACCGAGGCGGCGAATGGCGCGGGCGGCAGCTACCGCGAGGTGCCACCAGACGACGAGACGGTGCTCGCCGAGTTCCACACGTCAGGATCGAGTGGACAGCCGGTGCGGTGGGCCAAACGCGGTCGTCAGCTGGTCGGCGAGGCGCGCTTCCTGATCGAGGCGTTCGGGATTACATCGCAGGACGTGGTGCTGAACGCGGTGCCCGCCTGCCACCTCTACGGCTTTCTCTTCTCGGTCATGGTGCCCGCAGTCGTGGGCTGTGATCTCGTCGATGCGACGCCGCTGTATCCGGAAACGACGGTTCGACTGGCCGAGGAAACGTCCGCGACGGTGCTCGTGTGCACGCCGTCGAAACTCCGCGCTCTGGCGGCCGCTGACCCATTCCCGTCGGTTCGGCGCGTGTTTTCGTCGGGAGCGCCGCTGTCCGCGACGGTGCGGGATCAGCTCCTCGAGCGCGGCATGCAGGTCACGGAGATCTTCGGGTCCACGGAGACGGGCGGCGTCGCGTGGCGCGAGGGAGCGGAGAGCTGGACCCCGTTTGGTCCGGTCGACGTCCGCGAGCAGAGCGGACTGCTGCATGTCCGCTCCCCGTTCCTTGACGATCCCGACACGTGGTTTGCGATGAACGACCGCGTCGAGTTCGATGCGAACGGCGGATTCCGGCACCTCGGGCGCTCCGATGACATCGCCAAAGTCGGCGCGAAGCGGGTCTCCAAAGAGGCACTCCGTGGCGAGTTCCTGAAGTTCGAGCACGTCACGGACGTTGCGATCGGCCAGCTCGCCGACGGCGACCGACCGGGCGCGCTGCACGCGTTCGTCACCACGGCAGGCGAGGTCTCCGCCGATGACCTCCGTCAACACCTCTCGCGTACGTTCGATCCGGTGACGATCCCTCGCATTCACTTCGTCGACGAGTTGCCCCGCACGGCGCTCGGCAAGATATCGCAGGCCGCGATTCCCAAGCTCATCAGTCAATCCGAGCGCGAGATCGAGTTCGGTCCCCCCGTGCAAGATGGCGACGACTTCACCGTCCCGATGGTCGTCGCGCGCACCTGCCGCTACTTCGACGGACACTTCGACGATGCGCCGATTCTCCCCGGCGTCGTGCAGCTCGCCGCCGTCGAACAGCAGATCGCGGAGCTGTGGCCGAATCTCACCGGTCCGGTTCGGCTGGAGCGGATCAAGTTCCACGCTGCGATTACACCCGGCATGTCACTCGACCTTCACTTGACGCGGACCGACAGCGGGGTGAGCTTTCGCATCGTTGGCGTCGGAGAGTCGCGAAGCAGCGGCCGGTTCATCTATGCCTGAGAGCTACCGGCTGTGCGGGATCATCCCATGCTACAACAACCACGCCACGATTCGTGCGGTGGCCGAGACATTGCGCGCCCAGATTGAGGATGTGTTCATCATCAACGACGGCAGCGACGCGAGGACGACGGAGCTGATTCGCGAGCTCGGCGAGGAGGGGTTCCACGTCGTCGAACGCGCACAGAACGGAGGGAAGGGTGCGGCGGTAAAGTCAGGCTTCGCCGCGGCGCGTGAGCGAGGTTTCACGCACGGGTTTCAGGTCGACGCGGACGGGCAGCACGATCTCACCCAGATCCCGAGCTTCATCGCGCGCTCCAAAGAGCAGCCCGAGGCGTTGTTGCTCGCCCACCCCGTCTTCGATGCCTCCGTCCCCCTGATCCGGCTCGCGGCGCGACAGATCACGGTCTTCTGGGTGCATGTGGAGACGTTCGGACCGAAGATCGTCGACCCGATGTGTGGCTTCCGCGTGTACCCGTTGGCGGCGGCGATTGGGGCCGACGCCGCCGGCGACCACATGGAGTTCGACATCGAGATCGCGGTGCGGATGCTGCGCGGTGGAGTACCTGTCGTGAATCTGCCGGTCCAGGTGCGTTACCTCGATGCGGATGAAGGTGGCTTGTCGAACTTCCGCATGTGGGGCGACAACCTGGCGATCACGCGGACCCACATTTGGCTCGTACTCGGGCTGATTCCGTGGCTTTTTCTGCCGAAGCGGAGGCTCCTTGAGCCATGACGCAGACGGCCGCACCGAGCGTGACGACTGGCTCGATCTGCCCGAGAGCGGCACGGTGCTCGGCATCTCGCTGCTCGCCTGGAGCGCCACGCTCGTCGGCCGGTGGTTCCCGCGACTGTGGCTGTGGCCGATCGCGGCCTACTACTATCTCGCGAGCGCGCCGACCCGCCGCGCTTCTCGTGAATTTCAACGTCGCGTCCTCGGGCGCGAGCCGACCCGTCGAGAGGTCTTCACGCACATTCTGCGGTTCGCGCAGGTCGCGCTGGACCGGCTGTTCTTCGCGATGGGCAAACTCGGCAAGTTCGAGCTCACTCGCACGGGGAGCGAGCACCTGACCCGCCTGAGTGAGAGCGACGGTGGAGCGTTGCTGATCGGTTCGCACCTCGGTTCGTTCGCCGCGATGAGCGGGGGCAGTAACGAGGGCGGTCTCGTCGTGAACTCGATGGAGTACAACGCCAACTCGCGGCTGATCAACGGCGTGCTCGCACGCTTCGGGACGAGCGACAGTGTTCGCGTCGTGGATCTCACCGAGGATCGCGTGAAGGCCATTCTGTCCGTGAAGGCGCGCATCCAAGAAGGCGAGTTCGCGGCGCTGCTCTCCGACCGCGTGGTTCCCGGAGCGCGCTCGGCCGAGGTCATGTTCCTCGGAGACCGGGCGAGGATTTCGACCGGTGGGTTCGCGCTCGCTTCTGTGCTGGGATGTCCGGTACTCTTGGTGTTCGGCCTGTACCGCGGCGGAAACAGATACGACCTCTTCTGTGAGCCGTTCGCGGATCGGATTCGCCTCCCCGCAGGTCGGGCGAAAGAGGAAGCACTGCAGGAGCTGGCGCAGAAGTATGCCGACCGGCTCGCGGAGTACTGCAAGATGGCGCCCGACAACTGGTTTAACTTCTACGATTTTTGGAGTTTCGAGTGACAGAGGCCGCCGTCGTATTCGGGCCAGAGGATCTCGACATCAAGGCGATCGTCGACATCGCCTACGGACGTCGCGGCGTCGTGCTGTCGAACGACCCTGATTTCCTAGAGATGATCCACGAATCCCGCGCGACGTTCGAGGCGCTCGTCGCGGCCGACGAGCGCATTTACGGCGTGACGACGGGGTTCGGGGCCAACGTCGGGATGGCGGTCGGCTCGGAGGGGGCCACCCGACTCGCCCAGAACCTCGTGCGATTTCATGGGTGCGGAACGGGGCGGCTGTTCGACGCGCGCGAATCTGCCGCGATCGTCGCGACGCGCCTACGGTCGTTGTGCAGCGGCTACTCCGCGATTCGGCTGGACTTGCTCGTCCATCTCGTGGGGTTGCTCACCCACCGCGTGTACCCGGCGATCCCTGTCGAGGGCTCGGTCGGCGCGAGCGGCGACCTGACACCGCTCTCTTACGTCGCCGCGGTCGTCGCCGGGGAGCGCGAGGTGATCTTCGGGGGCGAAGTGCGCCCGACGGCCGACGTGTACGCCGAGCTCGGGATCGAGCCGTTGGCGTTGGGCCCCAAGGAGAGTCTCGCGATCATGAACGGCACGAGCGTCATGACGGCGCTGGGGGCGCTGGCCATCCATCGCGCCGAACGCCTCGTGACGCTGTCCGCGTACCTGTCCGCGACACTGAGCGACGTGTTCGATGGCAACAGCGCTCACTTCGATGCGCGCACCTTCGCTGCGAAACCGCATCGCGGACAGGCGCACGTCGCGGGGCTCATGCGCGAGTGGCTCGAGTATGATCCCGAGCGGCACGTGCTGCCCGAACGCCTCCAAGAGGTCTACTCGATCCGCTGCGCCCCCCACATCATTGGCGTGCTCGCCGACGCACTGGAACCGATCACGTTGTGGGTCCAGACCGAGCTCAACGGATGCAGCGACAACCCGTTGTTTGATGCGGCGACGTCGTCGATCTTGCACGGCGGGAACTTCTACGGCGGTCACATCGCGCTCGCGATGGACATTCTGAAGACGAGCGTGGCGAGTGTCGCGGACCTGCTCGACCGCCAGATGCAGGTATTGTGCGGGTCACTGGGGCGAATCAGCGTGCTCCCTGCCAACCTCGTCCCGCCCCGGGACGGCGAAGAGTGGGATCCGCGCCACGGATTCAAGGCGATGACGATCGCGACGTCGGCGCTCGCGGCGGAGGCGCTTAAGTTGACGATGCCGGCGACGTCGTTCAGCCGGAGCACCGAGTCGCACAACCAGGACAAGGTGAGCATGGGCACGATCGCGGCGCGGGACGCGCTACGCGTGCTCGAACTCACCGAGCGGATCGCGTCGATCCTTCTCATCGCGCTCGCACAGGCCGTCGATCTGCGCGCCGAGTCGACGACGACGCGATCGCGCACACTTCGAGACGTCGTTCGGCAGGACGTTGTGTTCACCGACGAAGACCGACGATTCGACATCGACATCGCGCGTGTGATGGACCGCATCGATGATGGACTCGTCGACGAACTGGCCGAGCGAGGTGGTTCGTGAAGCTGTCCCTGCTGCTCGCAGCCCTTCTGTGGAGCACCGCGGTCACGGGGTACGCCCAGGAGCTCGCTCAGCAGCCCGCTCAGCGAGACGTCGCTGACCTGCTCGCGACGCTGCGCTCCGACCAGGTGTTGCGCGTCCCATTCACCGAAGAGGTGACGCTGCCGTTTCTCAAGCACCCGCTGGTGTCCAAGGGCATGCTCGTCATTCACCCCGATGGACATCTCATCCGCACGGTGTCGACGCCCAACGAGTCGGCGACGGTCATGACGCAGTCCAAGGTCGTCGTGAAGGACAAATCCGGCGCCACGACCATCGATGCGACCGCGGCTCCGCAGGTGGTGGCCGCGGTGAAAGTCCTGCGTTCGGTGCTCACCGGTCAAGTCGACGGGTTGCGCGCGCACTACGAGGTCGCCGTCGACGCCCCCACGGACCGGGCATCCTGGATCGTCACTCTGCGCAGTCGCGAGAAGCAGTCGAACTTCTTCGAGCAGTGCGTCGTCTCGGGGGAGGCCGAACGAGTGATGGCGGTCACGCTCAACGAGCCCGATGGCGTCGTTCGCCGCATCACGTTCCAGCCGTCCACATCGAGTGCCGAGCTCAACGGGGCCGAGAAGGCGCTGCTGAAGCTGGCGACCGCGGGTGAGTAGCACGGCCAAGCTCGTCGTCGGCTTGTTGCTCCTCGCGGCGCTCGCCGCCGGACTCGTCGCGCGGCAGCCGACGTTTCCGTCGGACATCACGGCGTTCCTGCCCGTGGATTCGAAATCGGCCGCCCTCGCGCGGCGCATTACAACGTCAGGGTTGTCGCGCCGTGTGATCGTGCTGATCGAGAGCGGCAACCCGGAGACGGCCGCCGCCGTGGCGGGCTCCTTCGCCGAACTGCTCGACGAGCACGACGAGCTGTTTGCCTCGGCGAGCGCTGGTCCGCCGGCACGCTCTGAATCGATCCACGATCTCTACTTCGGGTACCGATACAACTTCGTCGCTCCCACGCGGGCTGAGCTCGAGCGGCTCGATACGGACGCCGGTATGGACCTGGCTGCGCGGTCGTTCATCGACGCGCTACAGGGGCGCTATGCGACGCTTCTGCACCGCATTGGCCCGCAGGATCCGCTGCTCTCCTACGTCCGAATTCTGGAGCGGCTGGAGGGGCTCAACGAACAAGGCCTCGCGACTGTCGGCGGCCGCTACCGAACCTCCCATGGCGAAGCCGTCGTGTTCGCCGAACTCGCGGCCTCGCCGTTGAGTTCGGAGTTCGCGGGGGCGGTCGATACACGGATCCGACAAGCGTTCGAAACGGCTTCGGCCGGCAGCGATGCGACGATGACCGTCTCGGGGATGCACCGGTACACGGTCGCGATCTCGTCGATGATCAAGGGCGACATCCAACGGGTGACCGCGGTCAGTTTGATCGGGCTCATCTTCGTGTTTGGCTTCGTGTTCGGGCGTCTACGCACGGTCCTGCTCCCGCTGGTCTCGATCGGTGCCGGCACCGCGGTCGCCTTCGCGGTGACGGGCACCGTGCTCGGGAGCGTGCACCTGCTCACCATCGCGTTCGGCGCGTCGCTGATCGGCGTGTGCGTGGACTATTCGGTGCACTATCTCAACCACCGTGGTGATGGTGACGACGACGTGTGGCCCGCGATCTACACCGGCGCCGCGACGACGCTGGGCGGGTTCGTGGTCCTGTTGAGCTCGTCTGTACAGGCGCTTCAGCAAATCGCGCTCTTCTCGTGCGTGGGTGTGCTGACCAGTGTCGCGATGACGCGACTTCTTGCCGAGACCTGGTTCAAATCCACGGCGATCGAACCTCGGCACCAGGCCGCGCTCGTCGCCGTCGAGCGCGGCGTTGCCGCGATACGCGCTCGCTCCTGGCTCGCCGTCCTGCTCGCGGTCCCGGTGTTGGGGAGTGCAGTGGGACTCACCGAGCTGTCGTTCGAACATGACATGATCGCGATCTCACACCCGGTCCCTGAACTACAGGAGGCCGATGAGCGCGTCCGCACGCGGGTCGGCGGGGTTCGCTCGTCCAACTTCGTCGTCGTCGAGGCCGACGACGCCGCTGCGGCGCTTCAGAAGAACGACCGGCTCGCCGTCGAACTGCAGTCCGCGGTCGACGCGGGCATGCTGACTCACTTTTCGTCGATGCACAGCGTGCTGTGGTCGCCGCAGACGCAACAGATGAACCGTGCCTTCTTCGAGGACCACGCCGCTTCGTTGAAGGAACGCATGGCGTCTGCGTTCGATGCGCTTGGCGTGCGTGGAGATCAGCTTCAGCCGATCGCCGAAGGCTTCGCGCTCGC
>JBFIHF010000307.1:0-7876 GCA_041601915.1 Bradymonadaceae bacterium | reverse complement strand
GCGCCGTGCGCCGCAGCACGAGCGGGAGCCGGCGGGGCCGGGGTCCCGTGGAGCGAATCAGGAGGCGACGAGACGCGGCGACAGCCGCGTTTCGTGGCCGAGTAATGAGCGGAGCGGGTCCCGGCCCCGCCGCGCGACCGCATCCGCGCGACCCGTCTGCGAAGCGTCCCGGACTCGCCGCACCACGTGGACGCCGCATCCGCGCGACCCGTCTGCGAAGCGTCCCGGACTCGCTCCCGCTGTTCGCTGTCGCTGTCGTGGGTCAGTCGAGTCCGGCGTAGAACGCCTCGATCTCGGCGACGTACTTCTGGTTCACGATCGGCCGCTTCACCTTCTGGGTCGGCGTGAGTTCGCCGCCTTCGACGGTGAAGTCCTGCGGGAGGATCGTGAACTTTCGGATGTTCTCGTAGCGGGCGAGCGCTTTGTTGACGGAGTCGTCGATGCCGGCCTGCAGGTGCGCGCGAAACGCTTCGTGGGCGGCCAGCGCCGCGGGGTCGGCCGGCCAGGAGTTTCGCGCCGCGAGTGCGGGCCCTTGTTCGGGGCACACCGTGAGCAGCGCGGCGAGGAACTTGCGGTTGTCGCCGATCACGACCGCGTTGCCGACGCCCTCGATGTCGCGCAGCAGCTTCTCGATGTTCTGTGGCGCCACGTTCTTGCCGCCCGCCGTGATGATGAGGTCCTTCTTGCGGTCTGTGATGCGCAGGAAGCCGTCCTCGTCGAACTGGCCGACGTCGCCGGAGTGCAGCCAGCCGTCGATGAGCGCTTCGGCGGTGGCCTCGGGATTCTTGTAGTAGCCCATGAAGAGGTTCGGGCCGCGCACGAGGATCTCGCCGTCGTCGGCGATCTTCACTTCGACGCCGGGGAACGGAATGCCGACGGTGCCGAGCTTGCGCTTGCCGGGGATCGGGTAGTTGTACGTCGTGGGCCCGCTGTCCTCGGACTGGCCGTAGACCTCGTGGATGATGATGCCGATCGACATGAAGAACTCGAGCACTTCGCGCGAGATCGGCGCGGCGCCGGTGACGGCGAGGCGCAGGCGATCAAGACCCAACGCTCCTTTGAGTTTGGTGGCGAAGAGCTTGTTCGCGACGCGGTACTTCAGCTTGAGGCCCAGCGGCAGTCCCTCCTCGCCGTGATCGAGGATCACGTTACCGGCCTCGAGCAGCGTCGATTGTGAGAAGTCGACGATGCTCTTCTTGACGCCGGTGGCCTCGGCGAGACGGGCATCGAGCGCGTTCTTGAACTTCTCCCAGACCCGCGGGACGGCGAGGAAGACGGTCGGGCGAGCGACGATCATCGCGTCTTTGACCTTCGTGAGATCCTCGGCGAACCAGACGGGGATGCCGGCGGTGATCGGGGCGAGGATCGAGAACATCTGCTCGGCAATGTGCGAAAGCGGCAGGTAGCTCACGATCGCATCGTCGGGCTGCACGGCGCCCACGACCTCGACGAGGTCCACCGATTGCTTGGCGGTCCAGGCGAGGTTGTGATGGCTGAGCATCACGCCCTTGGGAGGGCCGGTGGTGCCGGAGGTGTAGATCAACTTCGCGAGCTCGTCGGGCTGGATCTCGGCGATCCGCTCCTCGACCGCGTCAAGGTGGTCCGCGCCCGAGGCGAGGAAGTCGTCGAAGCCCACGACGAGCTTGTTCTTCACTTGGTCCGCGTCGCGGATCATGACGATTCGCCGGGTATGCTCGAGCTTCTTGGCCCACTTCGCCCCGCCGACGTGATCCCACGTCGCCTTGTCTTCGAGCACCACGACCGCTGCCTCGCAGTGATTGGCGATGTAGAGGGCTTGTTCGTCGGTGCAGGTCTGATAGATCCCGGCCGGCACGCCGCGGACCATCATCGTTGCGACGTCAGCGATCACCCACTCGGGGTTGTTGTTGGACATGATCGCGACACCCGCGCCCGGCTCGAAGCCCAGCGCGAGCAGCCCGCCCGCGAAGGCACGCGCTTTGTCGACGTACTGCCCCCAAGTGTAGTGCTTCCACGTGTTCTGCGATTTGTACCAGAGCGCCGGGATCGGGCCCTGAGCCTCACCACGCGCAATGAACCTATCGATCAGCGTGTCTCGTGCCATCTGCAACCTCTCAGAAGAGCACGCAGTTTCGCCGAGATGAGTGGCGCGCGCAATGCTCAGATCCCGAACGCCTCGAAGCGATAGATACACTCACCGTCGGTCCACAGCCAGGCGTCGGCGAGGCCGTCGGGGCGGCGATGCACGTCGACGACGACCTCTTTCTTCCACGGGCGGACCTGACCGCGATACTTCCACGTGTGGGCACCGCCGGCGGCGATCGGCGCGGCGGGCGTGCGTCCGCTGAACATGCTCAGCGCGTCGATCATCAGCTGGAGGCCCAGCGAACCGGGTTGCACGGGATCCCCAAAGAAGTGTGCTTTGAAGAACCACGCGCCGGGATCGACGTCCATCTCGGCGACGATGCGGCCGGCGCCATGGATCCCGCCGTCTTCAGACTGGTGACGGACGCGGCTGAGCAGGCCGAGTCGACCGATCACGTCGATCTTCGTGACGCGGTCGGCGCGGGCGAGGTCTGGAGGCGGCGTATCGCTGATGCCGGCCTGTGAAACCAGCGCCGCGGCGGGGAAGAAGCCGAACACGGTTTCCATCGTGTAGATCGGCTCGTCCCCGCTGCGCGTGTCGACGTCGAAGCCGACGATCGTCATCGGGCCGGAGCGCGAGATCTTCGTCAGCTTGGCCGTCGTCGTGAGCATCTTGTCGGCGCTCGTCACGTTGCGGTGCAGCGTGCCGGTGCCGTCGAGGTTGCGGAAGAACACGTCCTCCGACGAAGTCGCGGCGCAGCCGACCCATGACGCGAGCCAGCCACAGGGCTGCAGCGCGGCCTCGAGCAGCACCCCGTAGGGCATCTCGCCGCCCGATTCGGCGAAGTACCAGGCATCGGGCGCGACGTCGTACTCGGCGACGATCTCGGCGCCGGTCTGCATCGACATGTGGCCGGTCGCCGAGGCGACGCGCGTCACGAGATCGTAGGGCGGATTGGGCAGGCGCGGCACGTTCCGCGCGCCGTCGTAGTCGGCGTACATCTCACCGAACGCGTCGGACGGGCGGCCGAGCTGGATCGCGCGGACCTGCGCTTCGTTGGCCAGCGGCACGCTCCCTGGCGTCAGCGGCTCGGCGAGCTTTCGCTGCGGGTAGTCCGGCACGAGCTCGAGGCCCATATTGCGGCAATGGAACGCGCCGAGGCCGTCGACGGTGACGAGCATGTCCGCGTGTAGCCGCGGAATGCCGGTGTCGGAGCCGTCGTCGAACGATTCGACGAAGATCTCGTACACCGTGAGCACCGACTCGGGATCGACCTGTCCGCGGCAGCGCATGTCGTATTCGACGTCCTGCACCGGCTGGAAACGCCACGCGTCACGGTCGATCGTGACGCCGTTGGCGGCGAGATAGATCGTCATCGCCTGCAGCGCGGCCTCGAACATCAAGGTACCGGGCATGCACGGGTCGTTGTGGAAGTGTCCTTCGAAGAACCAGTGGTCGGGCGTGATGTCCGCCTCGGCGCGCAGGTAGCCGTTCCCCCACGGTCCGCCGCGGTAGTCGAGGTCCGTGACGCGGTCGAGGAACATCATGCGGCCGGTGGAGATACATGGCGTGCGCAGGTGCGCCTGCGTGAGCTCCCAGCCAGGGCCGAAGCAGTCCCAGGTGCGGCCCTCGGAGAACGCGACGAGGTCGGCCTTGCTCAGCTCGGTCTTCTGACAGCGCACGAGCGGCTCATCGACGCGTGCGTCGACGTCGTACTCGCCTTCCTCGGCGGTCCAGAGGATCCCACCCGACTCTTCGAGCTCGTCGTAGGTGAAGAACCCGGCCTGCCCGTGGCGTACCTGCAGGCGCAGCCCGTCACCCACCGTGCAGTCGTAGTGGAAGAAGAACAGGCGCACGTCGCCATGTTTGGCGAAGCCGTCGATCTCGATGTCGTAGCGCAGCGTCTCGCCGACCTCCGGGAGATCCCCGCGGTACGTCAGCTTGCAGCCCAGCAGGCGGTAGACGCGCTCGCCTTTGTTCAGCAGATCGACGCCGAGGTAGCTGACGAGCAGCAGGTCGGCCTGCCCGGACTCGATCATAATGCCAGCGGGCATATGGCCGTTGTACAGGTACCAGGAGTCGTCGCGGACGTCGGTCTCGCTGACGATCCGGCCCGGCTTCATCGTGCGGGGCTCGGCGTCCATCTCCGTGATGCGATCGGCCAGCAGCAGCGGCGGCATCGGCATGCGCACCACGATGTCGTACTGATCCTGCGGCTCGAACTCGGGGCCGAAGAACTTCGAGATCGGGCCGTGGGACAGAAACTCGAGGTCTTCGCGCGACAACGTGAGATCGCTGCGCGGCGCGGCCGGCGCGGACGGCGCGCGTGCCGGGGCGACGGGTACAGCCGGTGGCGCCACGGGCGCGAGCGGCGCCGGGAGCGGGACATAGGTCGGGACGGCCGGCAGGACCGTGCGCACCCCGGAATGCAGGGTCTGGTACGCCGCGGCGAGTTGTCCGACAGACACCTGCTGGTGGGCGAGAAACTCGGTGTGAAGCTGCGCCTGTTGGGCGACGAACGCGGCGTGCATGTCGGTGACGTGACGCTGGAAGTCGAGCGCGCCACCAGCCGGGCCGTACAGCACTGGGGCTGGCGCCGAGGTCGACACGGGCGCGAGAACCGGGACCGGCGCAGCAGCCGGTGTGGCGGCCGCGACGCGCGGAACCGAAACTTCGACGATCGGCGCGGACGCGAAGGGCGCGGCCGGGGGGCGAGGCATGATGTAGACGTCGCCGCGTCGCAGCTCCACCGGGGCGGCGTGGGCCGGGAATGTGAGTGACTTGCCCATCGGTCGCACCTTGTGTTGAGCGAGGAGATCCACAAACGCCTGCCAGTCGACGTCCACCCCCGCGATCGCGAGTTGTGCGGCGGCGGCGAGGACTTGTTCGGCGGCAGGGGCACCGGGGCGGTCGAGCGCCACGACGAGATGTTCGCGGTCGGCGAGCACGCGGCGAATCCACCCCGAGCAGACGGCGCGCGGGCCGTGCTCGACGAAGATGCGGACGCCGTCGTCCCACGCCTGTCGAACGGTCGCCGCGAAATCGATCGGCGCGACGGCCTGCCCGACGATCGCGTCGGCGCATGCGGTCGCGGTGGCTTGATACGCCGCGTTTGTCGCGTTGCTGTAGAACCGCACGTCGACAGCATTCGTCGGGCGGGTATGTAGCTTTCGGTAGGCGTCGGTGACGCGCGCCGCCTCGGGCGTGTGCACGGCGATGCTCTGTGAGAGCTGCGTCGCCTGGACCTTGGGGTCGTCGAGCACACGCAACAGCACACGCTCAATGGCGTCCGGCGATCCGCCGATCACGCACTCGTCGTCGGTGTTGACGATCGTGACGTGGCAGAGCGGCTCGTCCTGGGTGGCTTCGATGACCTTGGCGAGGTTGCCGAAGATCGTCCAGTTCTCCCAGATCTTGGACTGGCCCGTCGCCTCGTCGATGTGGCCGTCCGCGGCCCATGCGGCGCGGATCGCGGCGTAGTCTCCGGCGAGCTCGCTGCTGAACAGCTTCGAGGTCGGCAGCTCGTCGAGCATCGCGTCAAAGTCGGTCCACGCGCCCAGCGACAGCAGCGCGCTAGACTCGCCGAGGGAGTAGCCGATCGCGGCGGCGGGGCGCAGGCCCAGCACATCCGTCGTCAGGTTCGCGTGGAGCTGGGAGAGCCACAGGGTGGCCCAGATGTCGCGCTCGGCGTCGTCGGCCTTGGGGTCTGCGCCCTCGAAGACCCATGCGGCCTGCGATGCGACGCGACGACTGGCTGCCGCCGGCGCAAGCGACGGTGCGCATCCGAGCAGATCGGCGCCCATGCCCGCATACGCGGTCGCGGAGCCGGTGAACACGAACGCGAGCTCTCCGGCGAGGGCCCCTTCGCGGTAGTAGATGCCGTCACTGAACGTGCGACCGGCCTCGAGCACGCCGACTGCCTCCGACGCCCGCGCGTTGAGGGTCGTGGCCGTGGCCACGATCGCGACGCGGGCAGGTTTCGTCGGAGATGCGACGAACGTCCCATCGCCCAACGCGTTGATCACCTCGGCTCGATCCCGTCCGTGCGCAAACCAGATGCTGGGCTTGTCCCCGAGCGGCAACGGGCGCGCCGGGCCCCCCGAACGCAGGCCGACGGTCGTGGTCTGAACCCCTAGTGCGTCGGTCTGGACGACGCATTGTCGCGGTAGATCGTTGGCCGACGTCAACCACGGAGCGGCTGCGCCGGCGCCCGGGCGTACCCCGTGAGCGCAGCAATGCGCCGCGAGCGCGAAGTCGACGAGCCCTTCGGCGGCATGCGGATAACCCAGGGTCTGGCGGGCGCGAGCGGCATCGAACGTCCAGGCATCGGGCTCGACGTCGTCGAGAACGGCCAGGATCGCGAGTCCCTGCTGCTCGGCGTCGGCAAGGCGGCGCAGCACCAGCACGACGGCGGCGTCGGCGGGCGGGCCGTCGGCGCCAAGCTGCGCACCGTTCGTCGCGTGCACGTACTCGCAGGCGAGCTCGACGGCGCCGACCACCGCACCGTCGATGCGGCCGGTCTCGAGCCAGGACCGCGCGATGTTCAGTGCTTGCAGGCCCGAAGCTTGTTCGGACGACACGGTGAAGGACGGGCCACGGACGTCGAGTTGGCTGTTGATGCGGTTCGCGGGGATGTTGGGCATCGAGCCGACGACGCCCTCGGCGGCCAGGACATCGGTGAACGCATCACGCGCTCCCTCGATCCAGGCCGGATCGAAGCCGAGGTCCTCGCCCCATTGCGCCATGCGCCATCGCGCGCCATACCGGACGATCTCGGTGTCGACGCCCATGCCGACGAGCACGGAGACGCGATCAGCGGCGCAGCCCTCGAGGGCGCCACCTTCGACGGCGCGCCGCGCGCCTTCCAGCACGACGAGTTGTTGGCCGAGGGTCTGGCCGAGGTCACGCGGCGGGAACCTCAATCCACCGAGTTCGACATCGATCACGGACATCTCGAGGCCCGGTGCCGCGCCGCGCAGGTAGGCGTCGAACACCTGATCGCTGCCTTCGAGGTCACCGACGCGTATCCACGAAGCGACGACGGCCACCGGTTCGCGGACCACCGGCGCGGCGATCGGACCGATCTCAAAGCCCGGACGCTCGAGGATCACGTGGGCGTTGTTGCCGCCGAAGCCGAAGGCGTTGACGCCGGCGAACCGCCCCTCCCAACTCCGATTGGCAGTCACGAGGTCGAACGGCGCGGCGGCGAGCTCGATCGGGTCGTCGCAGTGCAGGGTGCGCGCGATCTCTCCACCCTCGAACGCGTCGAGAACCTTGAGCAGGCCGGACAGACCGGCGACCGTGATCGCGTGGCCAAAGTTCGACTTGTGGCTGCCGACCATCAAGCCTTCGGGCCAGACGCGCTGCATCGAGCCGAGCTCCGTCGCGTCGCCGAGCGATGTTCCGGTGGCGTGGCACTCGATGTAGTCGACGGCGGCCGCGTCCACCCGGGATCCGGCGTACGCGGCGCGGATCGCGCGCTCCTGGCCGTCCTGGGATGGGGCGAGAAATCCGCGACCACGCCCATCGTTGGAGAGGCCCACACCGCGAATGACGCCGTGGATGCGATCGCCGTCGCGCTCGGCGTCCCGCAACAGTTTGAGGGCGACGCAAGCGGCGCCTTCGGCAGGGATCAGACCGTCCGCCGCGGCATGAAATGGGCGGCTCTGGCCCGATGGGCTCAGCGCGTTCAGGGCGCAGAAGCCGACGTGAAGAAACAGGCTATCGGCCCGATTGACGGCGGCGGCGAGTACCACGCGCGCTTCCCCGCGCGCGAGCTTGTCCGCCGCGAGTTGGATCGCGTACAGCGAG
>JBFIHF010000306.1:0-7904 GCA_041601915.1 Bradymonadaceae bacterium | reverse complement strand
CGTGCTCGTGCCCGCCTTCGGCTTCGCCGTGCCGAAGAAGGACATGGTCTTCAAAGCCACGAAGTCACATGACGCCAACGCGAAGGTGATCTCCAAGGGGATCGAAGCCGCGATTGACGGGATGTCCTTCATCACGCGGCCGATTGCGCGCCGCAAGCTGGAGAAGTCGAACATCGCGTTCAAGACGATCGGGTTCAAGTTCCCCGGCAACAAGGTCTCGATCCAGCACGATGCCCGCAAGACCGTGGATTCGCCGGCCGACGGCGGCAAGGCGAAGTGGACGCGCGAAGACGGCGAGACGTTCACGGTGTCCCAGAAGGTCAGTGACACCGAGATCGTGCAGATCTTCTACGCCGATGAGGGGGTGAAGACGCTGACGTACAAGTTCAACGACGACTTCACGAAGGTGCGCGTGCAGATCAAACTGGATAGCCCCAAGCTGTCGGGCCCCCTGAACTACACGCTCGAGTACGCCCAGTAGCTCGCTCTCATAGCAGTGCCCGCTCGACGAACCACCACAGCGCGATGATGCCGATACCGACCGCGATCCCGATCACGGCGCGGCGTTCCCACGACCGCCCGCGCATCCAGCGCCGCAGCGGATAGGCGACGAGCACGATCCCCAACTGGCCGAGCTCGACGCCGACGTTGAAGGACACCAGTGCCGACAGCAGCGCGTCGGCCGCAAGTCCCACCTCCTCGCGCAGCACGTAGGCGAAGCCGAATCCGTGCACGAGCCCGAGCAGAAACGTGGCGACATACGCGCGCTTGCCATCCCCCCGATCCAGCACCGCTTCCACCGCGACCCAGACGATCGAGAGCGCGATGATCGGTTCGATGATCGACGGCGGGATCGTGACCACGTCGAGTACCGAGAGCGCCAACGTGACCGAGTGGGCGATCGTAAAGGCCGTGACGACGATCAGCAGCTCCCGCAATCGACGCGACAACAGGATCAGCGCGAGCACGAACAGGACGTGGTCCCACCCGCCCAGAATGTGGGTGATCCCGATGAAGACGAACCGGCCGATCGAGACCTCTTCCGGAGCAGCCGGCCGGGCGACGTTCAACGCGAACGTCGGTGTCTGGGCCGTGAACACGGTCGTCTGAACGGCCTCGCCCAGCTGCACGCGAGCGATGTGGCTGTATCCGCCCTCCGTCTCGGTCATCGCGTCGTTGCGCAGCTCGATTTGACCCAGCGGCTTGTCGCATTCGAAGGCCTTGAGAAACCAGAACGTGCCCGGGTCGTCGCGGGGGCTCAGCTTGTGCTCCACCGCCTTGCACCGCTCCCCGTCGTTGGTGACCTCGATGTGCTGGTCGAGATAGAAGCCGAGCGTGTTCCACGCTTGCTGCGGATCCTCCAGCTGCGCCGCATGGGCGACGTCGAGCACCGGACAGGCGAGCAACGTGTCGATCTGGCGCGTCTCCGGCTTGACGTGCGCCACGAAGGTGGCCTGCCCCGTCTGATGGGCGGCCGCGGACGGCGCGAACACCAGCGACACCAGAATCGCCAACAGCCACAGCAGCGGACCGCGCGCCGTCATGGGTGCAGGAACTCGGACACGATGTCGTACAGGACGCGCTGCCCCCACACGTAGCCCTCGCGTGGCACGCGCTCGTCGACGCCGTGGAACATCTCGGCGAACTTGAGCCCGTAGGTCCGCGGAAGCGCGAGCGGCGAGCACCCGTAGAATTTGGCCCCCAACCGCGAAAAATACTGCCCGTCGGTGTAGCCGGGGATCATGTAGGGCGCGACGACGACTTCGGGCGCATGTCGCGACACGGTGCGGCGAATCTGTTGGTACAGCGGTGAGTCGACCTGCGACATCTCCACCGCGGGCGTCTCGCTGACGACCTCGATCTCGATCTCGTCGTCCGCGATCACCTCGCGCATCTCACGCACCAAGTCTTTCGCGGAGAAGCCCGGCAGCGTGCGCCCGTCCAGCTCGACCATCGCCTCGGATGGGATCACGTTGCGCTTGTCCCCGACGTGCATCACCGTCGGGGACGCGGTGTTGTGCAGCAGCGCGCCAAACGTCGTCGCGAGCTCGGGCGGAAGCACGTTGTCCAGCAGCAGCTCGGCGAGGCGCGGGTTGCTCAGCCGGGGCAGCACGAAACTTTCGGGCAGCTTCTGCGTTGCCGCGAGCGTCTCGATGAAGTTCGCCATCGTCGGCACGAGGTGATGCGGCAGACGCTGCTGGCCCAGCCTGGCGATCGCCGCGGCGAGCCGCACCAACGAGTTGTCCCGGCGGGGCATCGATGCGTGACCGGCCTGGCCGCGCGCCCGCATGCGCAGATGCGCCTGTCCTTTTTCGGCCACCATCACGGGCATGTACGTCACATCGCCGATGTGGAGCCAGAAACCGCCGACCTCGCCCATCGCGAACTCCGCGCGGACGCGATCGGGATGCTCCTCGACGAGGAACCGCGAACCGTATGCGCAGCCCTCCTCCTCATCGGCGACGCACGCCACGATCAGGTCGCGATTGCGCGGCGCACCGCTGCGCGCGAGCAGCTTCGCGGTCATCACGCTCATCGACACCATGTTCTTCATGTCGACGGCGCCCCGTCCCCAGATGCATCCGTCGGCCGCCGCGGCATCGAACGGCGCATGCTGCCAGTCCGAGGCGTTCGCCGGCACGACATCGGTGTGGCCCGCGAGCAGCAGTGGCCCGCCGACGGTCTGCTTCGTCGTCGCCGGCAATCGCACGACGAGATTTGCGCGACCCGGCGCACTCTCCACGACCCACGGATCGAGCCCATCGGCGACCAGCGATTCGGCGAGATACTCCGCGGCCGCCCGTTCCGCGCCGGGTGGGTTGGTCGTGTCGACGCGCAAGAGTCCGCGGAACAACTCGACGCTCTCGTTACCAATCTCGTCCCAATTCATGGCGCCAGACTACCGCGATGCACGGGGTCGGGCTACATACAGTCGCCAAACTATCCTGTCGTCCGTCGGACCTATGACTCTCTTCGACACGATTGCCGTGCTCTTCGTGACGGCCGCGATGCTCGGCTACCTCAACCACAAGACACTGAAGCTGCCGTTTGCCATCGGCATCATGGTCGCGAGCGTGTTCGGCTCGTTCCTCGTCCTCGGTGTGAGCGCCGCGTTTCCCGCACTGGGCGCCGGCGTGCTCTTCCGCCAGGTGCTCGCGGACATCGATTTCGCCGAAGCGCTGATGCACGGGATGCTCAGCTTCCTGCTGTTTGCGGGGGCCCTGCACACCAACATGGACGCGCTGCGGAAGTGGGCGAAGGAGATCGCGGTGCTCGCCTCGATCGGCGTGCTGATCTCGACGGCCGCGATCGGTGTGGGTTCGTTCTTCGTGTTCTCGGCGCTGGGGTTCGAGGTCCCGTTCGCCTACTGCCTTGTGTTCGGCGCCCTCATCACCCCGACGGACCCCGTCGCAGTGCTCGGGATCATGAAGGCCGCCGGCGCGCCGAAAGACACCGAGATCAAGGTGATCGGCGAGTCGCTGTTCAATGATGGCGTCGGCGTGGTCGTCTTCACGGCGTTGCTCGCCATCGCGACCGGCGGCGGTGGGCACGTGGAGCCGAGCGCCGTCGCCGTGCTGCAGTTGATCTTGATCGAGGTCGTCGGCGGGATCGCGCTGGGACTCATCGGCGGCTACATCACGTACCTCGCGATGCGCTCCCTCAACGAGCCGAACCTCGAGACGCTCATCAGTGTGTCGCTGGTGATGGGCATCACGTTCCTTGCATTCCAGGTCCACACCTCCGCGCCACTTGCGTGTGTGGTCGCCGGTCTCTTCATCGGCAACCAGGGCCGTCACGATGCGATGAGTGACGAGACGGAGTCCGCGGTCGACACGGTGTGGTCGTTCATTGACGAAGCGCTCAACGCGGTGCTGTTCCTGATGGTCGGCATGCAGATCGTCACGATCCCGTTCACGACGCAGACGCTGGTGGCTTCGGCCGCGATCATCGTGCTCGGCGTTTCCGCCCGCGGCCTCGCGGTCTGGATTCCAATGACGATCATGGCGCGGAGTTCGCCATTCCCTCCCGGCACCCGCCTGATTTTGTGGTGGGGTGGGATCAAGGGCGGCATCTCGATCGCGCTGGCGTTGTCCCTGCCGGAGTTCCCGGGCCGCGAACTCATCCTCACCGTCACCTACGCCGCCGTGGTCGTGTCGGTGCTGTCGCAGGGACTGACGATCGGCCAGCTCATCAAGCGCGTGACGATCGGCGAGGTCCCCGCGATGGTCGCCGCCGCCGTCGCACCGGACGCCGCGGCGAGCACAGAAGAAGAGTAGCCACTGTCAGCCGCAGCGGTCGCAGTGGGCGTCGACGAGGACCTCGCCGCACGGGCACACCTCACCGACCTGCACCGCCGGATTGCCGACCACGAGGGCCCGCGCGGGCACGTCCTTCGTGACGACGCTGCCGGCACCGACGAAGCTGTACTCGCCGAGCTCCACGCCACACACGATCGTGGCGTTCGCCCCGATCGTCGCCCCGCGTCGAACGATCGTCGCCTCGAAGTCGTCGCGGCGGTCGACATGGGCGCGCGGGTTACGCACGTTGGTGAAGACGACGCTGGGGCCCACGAACACGTCCGCTTCCAGCGTCACGCCGCGGTAGATGGACACGTTGTTCTGGATCTTGCAGCCGTCGCCAATCACGACCTCGGGGCCCACATAGACGTTCTGACCGAGCACACAGCGCTCACCCACGTGGGCGCCGGCGCACACGTGCACCCAGTGCCAGATCCGCGTGTCCGCGCCGATCTCGGCCCCGCTGTCGACGATCGCGGTGTCATGCACGTGCATTTGCGCACCCTCGTGAAAACAACTATCGCTGAAGCCCATCTGGGTCACTGAGCACGCGATGAGCCGAACAACCGCCAGCCACCTCCTCGTCGCGATCGCCGTGGCCATCGCGTGTGCGCTCGCACCTCTCGCGGTTGTAGCCCAGACGCCGCCACCGCAGCAATCCGCGGTGAGCGCCTACGACGACTACTTCATGTCCGACGAGCACCGGCAGAAGATCTACGAAGAGAATCGTCAACGCCCGCACAAGGCCGTGCTGTACACCCTGCTGCTGCCCGGCCTCGGCAACGTGTACGCCGAACAATACCTGCTCGCCGGGCTCAGCTTCATCTTCGCCGTGTTCGCGGCGACCTTCATCGGCTACGGCGCCGTCAACAGCCAACCCCGGATCATCGCGATCGGCGGCGTCGTCGCTGGAGTCGCGTACGGTGGTGGCATCGCCACGAGCTTGATCGGCGTCTCCGACAACAACCGACGGTTGCGCCAGGGACTCAAAGTGGACAAGACCGACGTTCGGGAAGTGTGGACGCCAACCCTCGTCATGCGATTCTGAACTCATGAATCCAGAGATTTACCCGGAAGGCACGATCATCGACGGGCGCTACCGCATCGTGCGGCGGCTCGGGCGAGGTGGGTTCGCGACGGTCTATCAAGCGGAGCACTTGCAGCTGGGGCGCGCCGCGGCGCTCAAGGTGCTGGAGCCCGTCGCCCCCCACGTGACCGCCCGGTTCCAGGCGCGGTTCAACACCGAGGCGCGCATTGCGGCGAACCTCGATCACCCCAACGTCGTGCGGATCTTCGACTTCGGATTCATCGAGGGCGACGACCGACCCTACATGGCGATGGAGCTGCTCGAAGGCACCGATCTCGACGAGTATCTGCGCGGCGCGGGGTCGATGGACCCCGCTCGGGCGAGAGCGTTGTTCTTGCCGATCCTCGACGCGCTGCGCGTCGGCCACGAGCGAGGGATCGTCCACAAGGACCTAAAGCCCGCGAACCTGTTCTTCCTCAAGGCAGGCACGCCTGACGAGAAGCTGATCGTTCTCGATTACGGCATCGCGCGCCTCGAAGGTGACGCAAACCCGAACCACACCGAAGAAGGCACGTACACGGGGACGCCCGCATACATGCCCCCGGAGTACATTCAGCGTCGCGAGGTGACGTCGGCCTATGACGTCTACCAGCTCGGGCTCATCTTCATCGAGGCGATGACGGGCCAGCCGGTCGTCGTCGCCGGCAGCCCGCTCGCCTACCTCGTCGCGCACATCGAGGGAAAGCACCGCATCCCGGAGGGGTTTGGCGACACCGCCCTGGGCGCGACGCTGCTCAAGGCCATCGCGATCGAACCCGCGAACCGCTACGCCAACGCTGGCGAGTTCTTCGATGCGGTCTCGATCGCCGAAGTCCGGGCCGGCACCGACTTCACCCTCGCCGCGATCACGGTCGACGAGGCCGGAGCCGAGCAGATCGCCGCGGCACGCCGGACGACCGAACGGCCAGCTCCCCTGAACAAGCCGAAGTCCGGGCTGCCGATCGCCTTGATTCTAGGCGCGCTCCTCCTCGTCGGGTTGGTCGGCTGCAGCAGCATCGCGTTGCTCGTCGGCGCGTACTTCATGGTCGACGATGACTTCGACGAATTCGACGACCCGGCGATCTACATGCCGAGCGAGCCGATCGCGCTGGATCCACCGGAGTTTCCGACGATGCCGAACATCGCCAATTACCCCAGCGAGGGTCAGGAAATGCAGGCGTGGCTGCTCGCGCGCTACATGATCCTGACCACGCTCAACCAGGTCCGCCTGTACGACGATCTGCTCGCCAAGACCGGGGGATGGACGGCAAAGGGCGCCGCGTTCGTGCCCAGTGGCACCAATGATCTGATGGGCCTCGGCCGACAACAGCTGCAATTCGGGTTGGACAACGCGCCCCGTCGCGAACCGCTGGAGGGTACCGCGCGCGCGTTGATGTCCGACCTCAACGCGCTGCAGCAGATCCTGTCCGATCTCTACGACTACCACAGCGTGATGCGCGGGTGGGAATCCGATGCCGGCGCGCACGGCAAGCAGCTCACCGGGCAACTGCATGGAATCGCACAGCGATTCGAGCCCGCGTTCGCGAAATTCTCCACGCACGTCGATCAGGAGCTGATCAAGCACCTCGCCCAGCGCGAGGACCTGTTCGCGACGAATCCGTTCCTGCAGCTCGCGACCCGCGCGATGGTCGCGGAGGCCACCCTGATCCGAACGATGGCTGAAGGCGTGGGCACGCCGAAGTCGAACGCGGCGCTCTCGAAGTTCGACGGCTCGCTGCAGGCCCTCGAAAAACACATGCGCAGCCACCAGGCTGCGCTGACCGAGCAGTACATGCCGACGATGGGAATCCACGACCGGTTCCTCGGTTCTCTGAAGGACACGCGCCGGCAAGCGGTCGAGATCCGAACCGGCGCCGAAGGCGGGGACGACACGCGGGCCGACGTCATCTTCATGTGGATGCAGCTGCACATGACATTCGACGTCTACAACCAACTGCAGCGGTTCTGATGTGCGGACGATTCACACTCACGGCCTCGATCGACGTGGTTCAGGACCTCTTTGAGATCCAGAGCCTGCCGTCGCTCGAGCCCCACTACAACATCGCCCCGACCCAAGACGTGCTCGCGGTGCGCGAGACGCCGCACGGCCGCGAAGGCGCGCTGCTGCGCTGGGGGCTCATTCCGTCGTGGGCCGAAGATCGATCGATCGCGAGCAAGATGATCAACGCGCGCTCGGAGACGGTCGCGCAGAAACCGGCGTTTCGCGAGGCGTTCCAGCATCGACGGTGCCTCGTCGTCGCGGACGGATTCATCGAGTGGGAGCGACGCGGCAGTGTCAAGCAACCCTACTGGCTACAGCTCGACGACGGCAGTCCACTCGGCTTTGCCGGGCTGTGGGAGCGCTGGCGCGACGAGGCCGGAGCATGGCTCGAGACGTGCACGATCCTCACGACGACGCCCAACACACTCGTGTCCCCGATCCACAACCGCATGCCGGTGATCGTCCCGCGATCGGACTACGGCGTCTGGCTCGACCCCGCCGCATCGCCGGGTGACCTGGGCGTCCTACTCACCGCGTT